>NZ_JAKMPZ010000001.1:0-259940 GCF_025771325.1 Campylobacter sp. RKI_CA19_01122
AAATATAGAAGAAAATATAGAAGAAAATATAGAAGAAAATATAGAAGAAAATATAGAAGAAACCCCTGTTGAATTTGATTCTTTTGATACACTACCTATGGTTGAAGAGATAGGTGAAAAAGAAATGAGCTTTGATGATTTACCTGAGGATGCTCAATTTATTGGTGAGGAAAAAGAAGAAAAAATGGCTTTAGAAGAAAATGAGCCTATGGTTGAAGAAATATTTGAAAATGAAAGTATAGATGATTTTCAACTAGAAGAAGAAGAGCTAAGTACTCAAGATAAGATAAAAGAAGAATTGGCCGCTATTGATGAGCTTGATGAAGAATTTAATGGTCTTGATGGGGAGTTAATGCAAAATTTTGACACTCAAGAAACAGATAACAATGAAAATACGCAAGCTTTTGATTTAGAGGAAAATATAGAGGAAAATATAGAGGAAAATATAGAGGAAAATATAGAGGAAAATATAGAGGAAAATATGAGCGAAATTTTAGACGATACACAAGATGAGTTTGCAAATTTAAATGAAAATGATATTATGTTGGCTTTAGGCGAAGAGCTTGCTCCAGCTATTGTAGAAAAGAAAGAAGAAAATAGATTAAGCACTCAAGAAAAAATAGAAAATTTACAAGAAGATGAAATGGTAAATGAGCTTAGTAAGAGTATAGCTCAAACCATTACTTCAAGTATTACTGATGATACTTTAAAGGCAGCCTTGAAAGGTATGAAGATGAATATAAACATCAATATAAGCTTTGATGAGGATAAACATTGAGCGGTCAAATTTTAATTATTTCAGGGCCAAGTGGAGCAGGTAAGAGTACCTTGCTTCAAAAACTTTTTAAAGAAAAAGATAATATTTATTTTTCTATTTCAAGCACAACAAGAGCTCCTAGGGAAAATGAAAAAAATGGAGTAGATTATTTTTTTATCAGTGAAGAAGAATTTAAACAAGGTATAGAAAAAGGTGATTTTTTAGAATGGGCTTTAGTGCATAAAAATTACTATGGTACATCGTTAATTCCTGTAAAAAAAGCATTGCAAGAGGGTAAAAGTGTCATTTTTGATATAGATGTGCAAGGCTTTTGCATAGCTAAAGAAAAAATGCCTAATTATATTACTTCTGTATTTATCACAACTAAAGATAAAAAAGAACTTGAAAAAAGATTGCTTAAGCGAAATACTGATAAAATAGAAGATATTAGCAAAAGATTAGAAAATGCTAGTGATGAAATGGCTTATTTGGATCGATATGATTTTTTAATCATAAATGATGATCTAGAAAAAAGTTATAGGGAGCTAGAAGCAGTTTTTGAAGCTTCAAAATTAAAAAGTACAAAACATGATTTAAAACAAATTCAAATTCAATGGAATAAAGGAGAATAAAATGCATATGCCAAGTGGAACCCAATGGTTAATTATATTACTTATTGTAGTATTACTTTTTGGTGCTAAAAAAATTCCAGAGCTTGCTAAAGGTTTAGGAAAAGGTATTAAAACTTTTAAAGATGAAATGAATACTGATGATGATAAAAAAATCGTTCAAGAAGATGCACAAAAAATTGAAAAAATCAACGAAAAAGATGTGCTAGTAAAAGAAAATAATGAAGAAACAAAAAAAGCTTAAGGCGATACGTTGAAAACTTTAGTTTATAAAGAAATTAAAGAGAAACTAGGAAGAGATTTTATCTTAGAAAATCCTAAGAATAAAAATTTAGCCCATTTTGCTACACCTTTGGCTTTTTCTTTAGCTAAAGAATTAAGGCAAAACCCTATAATAATTGCTAATGATATTGTTGCTAAGTTAAAAGATTGTGATTGTTTTGAAAGTGTAGAGGCTTTAAATGGTTATGTAAATTTTAAGCTTTCAAAGGCTTTTTTAAATTCTTTGGCTACGCAAGCTTTGAGTGATAGTGAAAATTTTGCAAAAGATGAAAAAAAAGAGCAGAGTTTTTTACTTGAATATGTTAGTGCAAATCCAACAGGACCTTTACACATAGGGCATGCTAGAGGGGCTATTTTTGGTGATACTTTAACTAGGGTTGCTAGACATTTAGGATATAAATTTGATACAGAATATTATGTTAATGATGCGGGTAATCAAATTTATCTTTTGGGTCTTTCTATATTGCTTGCAGTAAAAGAGCATTGTTTAAAAGAGCAAGTTCGATATCCTGATGAGTATTATAAAGGTGAATATATCGTAGATGTAGCAAAAGAGGCTTTTGCTGAATTTGAAAAAGATTTTTTTATAGAAGGAAATATTCCACAATTAGCGCTTTGGGCTAAGGATAAAATGCTAAAAATTATTAAGCAAAATTTAGCCGATGCTAAGATATTTATTGATACTTATGTGAGTGAAACAAGCTATTATAGTGAATTAGAAAATACTTTAAAAGCCTTAAAAGAGCATGGTGGTACTTATGAGCAAGATGGTAAAATATGGCTTGCATCAAGTGCTAAAGGTGATGAAAAAGATCGTGTGATTATTAAAGATAATGGAAAAGGAACTTATCTAGCTGCTGATATAGTTTATCATAAAGATAAAATGAGTCGTGGTTATGATAAGTGTATCAATATATGGGGGGCTGATCATCACGGCTATATTGCTAGAATGAAAGCTGCTATGGAATTTTTAGGTCATGATAGTCAAAATCTTGAAATTATCTTAGCACAAATGGTTTCACTCTTAAAAAATGGCGAGCCTTATAAGATGAGTAAAAGAGCAGGAAATTTCATTTTAATGGGTGATGTTTTAGAAGAACTTGGTAGTGATGTGCTAAGATATATTTTTATCAGTAAAAAATGTGATACGCATTTGGAATTTGATGTAGATGAGTTTAAAAAAGAAGATAGCTCTAATCCTGTGTATTATATTAATTATGCTCATGCGAGAATTCATCAAGTATTTGCCAAAGCAGGTAAGAGTGTAAATGATGTTATATATGCTAAATTTGAGAGTTTAAATGAAGATGGTATGAATCTTTTGTTTGAAAGCTTAAATTTAAAAGCAGTACTTAATGATGCATTCGAATCAAGAGCCTTGCAAAAAATTCCTGATTATTTAAAAAATTTAGCCTCTTTATTTCATAAATTTTATAATGAAAATAAAGTTGTTGGCTCAAGCAATGAAGATGAGCTTTTAAAACTTTTTGCCATATGTGCCTTGAGTATTAAAACAGCTTTTGCACTCATGGGAATAGAGGCAAAGAATAAAATGAATCACGATTAATTTTGATCGTGATTTTTGCTTTTTTTAATACTTCTTGTCATCATAAAGCTTTGTTCAAAAAATAAAAGCAAGGTTATGCTTACTCCTACTGCTAGAGCTAATGTTACCGAAAGTGTTGTAAAGAAATAATCAAAAAAATGAATCAAAAAATTAGTTTTTTCGCCAATATCCTCTGAGCGTATAAAAGAAATCAAATACAATATAGCTTTGTATGCGTAAATTCCGGGTATCATAGGGATAAGAGCAGGAAAAGCTATAATTTCAGCAGGTGTTTTAAAAATCTTAGCCAAAAACAAACCAAGACAACCTATGCTAAAAGAAGCTATAAAGGTCGCAATAGCTAAAGTTTGAAAGCCAAAATACCCCATTAGAGTAAAACGCATACCATGTGCTATGGCGGCTAATATGGCTGAAAGTATGAGTGTTTTAAAGGGCGGATTACACACATAAGCAAAACCAAATCCTGTTAAAGCTGCAAAAAACATATCCCAAAGTATAGAAGAATAATCAATCATCTTAAAATTCCAAAGTCACTAATGCTAAGAGTGGTATAAATTCCAATAGCAATACAGCATACCAATATCGCCACACTAATAATACGACTAAAACCCATAAGTATGTGATCTTTTAAAATATCTATAATTGAGTTTATAAAATAAACTCCAGGTATTAAATACAAGATACTAGAACCCAAAGCAATATTTGCTTCTTGTATAAGCTTTAAATCCACTCCAAAAAACACAATAAAAGAAGATAAAAAAGAGCAAAAAATATATTGAATTCTTAAATCAATTTTTATTCTAGTGAGTAAAACTCTCAAACTAAAACCCACTAAAGTAGCTAAAAATACAAATAAACATCCATAAAAATCTCCCCCAAATAGCTTACAAAAGGCCGAATTTGCTGCTGAAACTAAAAATAAATTAGCTAAAAAAGGATTTCTTTTGGTTTGTTTGAGTTTTAAAAGAGAAATTTTGGCTTCTTCTAGGTTGTATTTATGATCATGAATTTGCCAACTTAATGCACTAAGTTCTAAAATAAGTTTAAAATTAATATGATTGTGTTTGTTAGGTATGATGTAGGTTCTTTGTATAGAGTTATCATCTTTATCAAAAATATTTAGCGTAGTATGATGAAAGAAAAAATTCATATTAATTTCATAACCATACGCATTAGCTATCCTTCCAACGCATTTTGCTACTCTTGCTGTGTAAGTTCCTGCACTTAGAAAAACGCTAATATATTCGATTAAAAAATTAGTTAAATTTTGAATTGATGGTTTTTGCATAAATATTCTTTAAAATAGTTTTTAAAGATTTTATCAAAATTAAAATATAAAATCTTATAAATTTAAAATATTTTTGTAAAAATATTAAAAACATATGCACTAGGTAATTTAAGGAAGTTAAAAAAATTAAGTGCGATTTTTCTTTTTTTGTATATAAATATAGATAGTTAAAAGCATACTTATAAAAATAATACAAGCAATAATAACAAAATGTAGATATTCTTTAAGTAAGTCTTCATTTTTACCTAAAATATAACCTAATATAAGTAAAATTAAACACCAAATTCCAGCTCCTAAACTAGTATAAAATATAAATTTTTTCAAATTCATTCTTGCAAGTCCAGCAGGTAAAGAAATGTATTGACGCAATCCAGGGATTAATCTACCACTAAATGTTGATATTTCACCATGTTTATTGAAAAAGGCTTCAAACTGAGCAAATTTTGTTTCATTAACTCCAAAATATTTACATATTTTTAAAACAACATTGCGCCCTAAAAAATAACATAAGTAATAATTTAATAAAGCACCCAAAAGAGCTCCAAAAGTCCCACAAAGTAGGCATAGCCAAAAGTTAAGTTCGTTTTGATGGGCTAAATATCCAGCAGGTATCATCACTACTTCACTAGGAAAAGGAAAAAAGGAGCTTTCTATAAACATAAGAAAGATAATCCCCCAATAACCCCAATCTTTTGCAAGAGTAAGTAAAAAATCTATAATATCACCAAGCATAAACACCCTTTAATTTTTTAAACTAATGATATAAATTTAGTTTTAATGTTTTAAAAATATAGCATGGCTTTTGCACAAATGACTATTAAAATGCATAAAATCAATGCAATCAAGTGAGATTTTAAGGGATCTTTTCTTTTTAAAATTTTTATAAAAAACAAAGAATAACAAGTTAAAGCTAACATTGTTATTAGTAGCAAAAGCTTGATAAATAAAAATACTCCAAAATTGCTTGCAAAAAAATCCCAAAAAGAATTAAATTCATAAAAACTTAAAAGATAAAAACCACTCAATAAAAGTAAGATAAAAATACTAGCAAAAATAAAAATACTTGACTTGGTATAGGCTTTTTTAATTTTATCGCAATCTTCTTTGCTTTCGTGTTTATAAGCAAAGCAATAAACACAAACATCAAAAAATACATAGGCTATAAAAAATATAGCACAGATAAGATGAATACAAATAAAAATAAAATGCATAATTAATCTCCTTAAAAAATCATAGCACAATTTTAAGGAGATGTAAAATTAAAGTTTTTCTAAAATTTGGATAGTTTTGATTTTATCTCCTGCTCTAATGCTATCTAGTACTTCTAAACTTTCTTTGTCTTCAGGATTGATTTGTCCAAAGATAGTATGCACTCCATCTAAATGAGGTTGTGGGCTGTGACAAATAAAAAATTGTGAACCACCTGTATCTCTACCAGCATGAGCCATAGATAAACTACCTCTTAAATGTTTGTGTTTTTGATCGTCACATTCACATTCTATCTCATAACCAGGACCACCTGAACCTATACCATAAGGACAACCACCTTGTATTACAAAATTTGGAATCACACGGTGAAAAACAAGCTCATCATAAAAACCTTCATTAGCTAAATTAGCAAAATTACACACAGTTTGTGGTGCTTCATCGGGAAATAATTCTAATTTCATATCACCTTTTTCGGTGCTAATGATAGCAAAATTGTATTTTTTTGCATCTTTTATGTCGATTTTTTTAAGCATTTTTTGCTCCTATTCTATGTTGGTATAAACTGCTTGTACATCATCATCATCTTCTAATTTATCAAGCAATTTTTCAATATCAAGAAGTTGCTCTTCGCTAAAGCTTACGGGGTTATTAGCAAGATATTCAAGTCCTGCTTTTTTAAGCACTAAGCCTTTTTTTTCTATGGCATTACTAAGCTCACCAAAAGCAGTGTAATCACCTATAATTAGTAATTCCTCTTCATTTTGCTCAAGTTCTTCAAGTCCTGCATCAATAAGTTCAAGCTCAAGTTCTTCTAAATCTCCATCATATTTTTCAAGATGAAAAACAGCTTTGTGTGAAAACATAAAAGTCAAAGAGCCATTTTGCAAAATTTCTCCACCATTTTTGCTAAAAATTGCTTTTACATTAGCCACTGTGCGTGTAGGATTATCACTCATACACTCAACAATGATTAAAGCCCCATGTGCTGCTTTTCCCTCATAGTGGATATTTTTAATATCAGCACTATCTTTTCCACTTGCTCTTTTAATAGCTGCATCGATATTGTCTTTTGGCATATTATTAGCTTTTGCAGTAGCTATGGCACTACGAAGCTTTGGGTTCATATCAGGATCAGCTCCGCCTTCTTTTGCTGCTACTTGTATAGCCTTTGCAAGTTTTGGAAAAAGTTTGCTCATTTTATCCCATCTTGCTTCTTTAGAGGCTCTGCGATATTCAAACGCTCTTCCCATAAATTCTCTCTTTCTTATATTGTTTTAAAGTTAAAAGTATAAACTAAGAAGTCTAAATTTGATTTTAAAGGAGCAAAAGAGTGATCAGAAAAGCTAGGAAAGATGATGTTAAAAAATGTATACAATTGCTTGCTTTGGCAATGGATCATTTTATATATAAACTTAGTGGCTATAATGATCATCAAAAAGCCATAGAGGTTTTAGAAAATTTCTTCACTCAAGAAAATAATCGTTTAAGCTATGGAAATATATATGTTTATGAAGAAGATAATGAAATTTTAGGTGTGATTTGTTTTTATGATGGGGCTTTGGCAGATGAGCTAGATAAGCCTTTAAATGAGCATTTAGAATTTTTAGGAATTAATGAAAAAGTTTTAAAAGAATGTGATAATGAGTTTTATTTAGATAGTATTTGCGTGGATGAAAAGGCAAGAGGGAAAGGTATTGCTAAGAAATTGATTGAATATGCCTTCAATGAAGCTTTGAAAAATGGCAAAAAGCTTTCATTAATCGTAGAAGATGAAAATATAAATGCAAAAATACTTTATGAAAAAATGGGTTTTAAATTTATAAAAAATAAAATTTTTCACACTCATAAATATGAATATAGAGAAAAAGGAGAATAAATGATTATAAAAACTAAAAATATTAATTGTCAAAGTTGTGTAAATTTAATCAAAGCTTCATTGGAAGATGAATTTGGTGCTATGCAAATAAGTGTTGAAAATAAAAGCATAGAGATTGATTTAAAAGCAGAGCAAGTTGAAGAGTTTAAAAAACAATTGCAAGATTTAGGTTTTGAGACAGATGAAGCATGAGTTAAAGTTAAAAATAGGCAATATGACTTGTGTTAATTGCTCTAATGCTATAGAAAAAGTTTGTGCAAAAATTGATGGGGTAGAAGATGTAAGTGTTTCTTATGTCAATTCTAGTGGAGTGTTTTTGCTTAAAGATTTATCTTTAGAAGCAAAGATCAAAGAAAAAATCAAAGCTTTGGGTTTTGAGATATTGCACGAAGAACAAAATTTATACGAATTTAAACTCAAAGAGCTTAAAAATATGAAAACAAAGCTTATTATGAGTATAATTTTAAGCTCTATTGTGATGTATTTTGAAATGTTTGTTCAAGGAAATGTTTCTGCTTTAATTCAAATGTTTTTATCTATGATAGCGATTTTTTATTGCGGAAAAGGTTTTTTTATCCACGCTCTTAAAGGATTAAAACATAAAAATTTAGATATGAATACCTTGATATCTTTAGGAGCTTTTACTTCTTTTATATATTCTTTTTTTGTGTATTTTGAGGTATTTAGTAAAGATGGTTATTTGTATTTTAGTGGCGGAGCGATGATTGTAAGCTTTGTTTTATTAGGTAAATACTTAGAAGAAAAGGCTAAATTTAAATCCTTAGAATATCAAAACAAATTAAAAAATATAGATATTAAAAAAGCTAATATAATCTTAGAAGATGCAAGTATAAAAAGCATACCTAGTGCTTTTGTAAAAGAAAATGATGTGATTTTAGTGAAAGAGGGTGAAAGCGTTGTTGCTGATGGGGTAATTATAGCAGGCGAGGCTGAGGTTGATGTGAGTTTTTTAACAGGAGAATTTTTACCACTTTTGAAAAAGCAAAATGATGAAATTCTAGCAGGAAGTGTGTTGATTAATGGAAGCTTAAAGATTAAAGCTAGTAAAAAGGCGATTGAAAGCTCATTAGAACAAATTAAAGATCTTGTTTTTAAAGCAGGCAATATCAAAACACCTTTAGCAAATTTAGCTAATAAAATTTCAGCTTATTTCGTAGCTTGTATTATTGTTTTATCACTTTTTGTGTTTGTTTTTTGGTATTTTAAAGAAGGAGTCAACGCAGCATTTTTACATGCTTGTGCCACTCTTTTAATCTCTTGTCCTTGCGCTTTGGGCTTAGCAACCCCTATAGCCATAGTTAGTGCTTTAGCAAATGGTGCAAGAAATTTTATCTTAGTAAAAAATCCAGCGGTATTAGAGAATTTAGCTAGTATAAAACTTGCTATTTTTGATAAAACAGGCACTTTAAGTCAAGATGATTTAAGTATTTATAAGCATGATCTAACTCAAGAAAATTTTCAAAAACTCACGCAAATTGAAAATTTAAGCTCACATCCTATTGCAAAGGCTTTTACTAAAGAATTGAATGTAAATTTAAATTTACAAGGAAAATTAAGTGTTTTAGTGGGTAGTGGTTTGCTTTATGAGGAAAATAATGATAAATATTTAATAGGCAATGAAAAATTAATGCTTGAAAATAGTGTTGATATACAAAAAAGCAAGCAATTTTTGCAAGAATTTGAAGATCAAGCACCTATATGTTTGTATTTTGCAAAAAATAATATTTGTCTTGGCGGGGTTTGTTTAAAAAATGAACTTAAAAACGAAGCTAAAAATTTGATAGCAAATTTAAAACAAAAAGGTATAAAAAGTATTATTTTAAGTGGTGATAATAAAAAAAGTGTTACTAAAATAGCAAATGAGCTTAATGTTGATGAATATTATTCTGATTTAAAACCTGAGCAAAAACTTGATTTCATAAAAGAAAAAATCAAAAAAGAAAAAGTTCTTTTTATAGGAGATGGTATCAATGATGCTCCTGCTTTAAATTTAGCTAGTGCAAGCATAAGTTTTTCTAAAGCAAGTGAGCTTGCTAAAAAAAGCGGAGATTTGATTTTGATAAAAGATGATTTATCTTTAATAGCTTATTGTTTCGAGCTTTCTCAAAGAACTAAAAATATCATCAAACTTAATCTTTTTTGGGCTTTTGTTTACAATGCTTTATGTATTCCCATTGCGGCAGGTCTTGTGCCATTTATAAGTCTTAGTCCGCATTTGGCAGCTTTAGCAATGTGTTTTAGTTCGGTAACGGTTGTAGTCAATTCTTTGAGATTGCGTTAGATATTTCAGTTTTATTTAATATTTGTTGTATTATATTAATATAACTTTAACAAAAAGGAGTATTTAATGAATTGCAATTGTAGTTTTTCTATGATGAGTGTAATAAGATATTCTAAAATGATTATCTTGCTTACCGTTGCCTCTTTGGCTGCTATTGTTGTTTTTGGTAATATAACTGATTATAATTCAAACTTTCAGTTTGTAAAACATGTTATGAGTATGGATACTAAGCCTGATTATTTAGGTAATGCTATTATTTATAGGGCTATTACAAATTCTACGATCCATCATATTGCTTATATCTTTATTATTTGTTTTGAAGCTTTTATTATGCTGACTGCTTTAAAAGGTGCTTTAGATATGTTTAAAGCAAGAAATTTAGATGCAAAAACTTTCCATGAAGCTAAAAAATTTGGAATCATTGCTTTAACTTGTTGTTGTTTGTTATGGTTTTTTGGTTTTCAAGTGGTGGCTGCAGAGTGGTTTGGCATGTGGATGAGTAAAACTTGGAATGGTTTGCCTGATGCTACTAGATTAGTAACCTATATGCTTTTAGCATTAGTTTATATTAGTATTAAAAACGATGATTAAATCACAAACTCTCTGTTGAGGGTTTGTGGAAAATATAAAATGTTTTTATAATGATTGAGCTTGTAAATATTTACTTCTTCTTTTTTTTGTAATTATTCCATAATTTAAAAAACAAGAAAATTAAAGCTAGGCTCAGTGCTAAAAAATGTGGAATTTGCGGTATTTTTGCAGATAAAAAATAATGCCAAGATACTAGTAAAAAGCAAAAATAGCCAAGTTTTCTTATCTTACTTAATTTTTTAAAAAGCTTAAATGAGCTTATAAACATAAGTGTGAGTATGAAAAAGCTTATAAAACCACTAAATTCTAAATTTTTACTAAAAGTATCTTTGAAAAAAAGCATTAAATCTAAATTTTTACTAAAAGCAAAGTAATTAAAAAAGTGAATCAAAACCCAAAAAAATGCATAAAAACCTAAAAATTTAGGGTAATCTTTTGTGTGTTTATACTTTAAAAGTGAAAAAAATAGGCTTAATCCAAAAAAGATTAAGCCAAATACACCACTATAAAAATATACAGATTTTACAATATCAAATTCTTGCATGATTTGATAAACACTAAAAACAATACTTAAAACAAAAGCTAAAAATCCACTGATATTATAAACTTTTTTGCTCATTAAAAATTAACCTTTAAATCCATATCTTTATACAAATGCGCTACTTCTTTTTCATAGCCATTAAACATCTGTGTAGGCTTAGTGAAAAAATCTCCCAAAGGACGCTCATTTGCTTGAGACCATCTTGGGTGAGAGACATTTGGATTAACATTAGCATAAAATCCATATTCTCTAGGGTTTGCTAACTCCCATGTGGTTTTGGGTTGTTCTTTGGTAAATTCTATTTTTACAATAGATTTTATACTTTTAAAGCCATACTTCCATGGAACTACAAGGCGAATCGGTGCTCCATTTTGTCCCAATAAAGGTTTTTTATACATACCCACAGCCATAAGTGTTAGTGGGTGCATAGCCTCATCTAATCTTAAGCCTTCTACATAAGGATAATCAAGAGTTGGAAAAAATGAGGCTTGATCGGCAAATTGATTTTTATCAAAAAGAGTGGTAAATTTTATAAATTTAGCTTCACTTTTAACTTTACATTTTTCTATTAAAGCACGCAATTCAAAACCAACCCAAGGCACCACCATAGACCAAGTTTCAACACAGCGAAATCTATAAATTCTCTCTTCTAATGGAAAAGCCAATAAATCTTGCATAGTTAAAGTCAAAGGTTCTTCAACTTCCCCGCTAACTTCTATTTTCCAACCATTTGTGTTGAAATTTTTTGCAAGCTCAACAGCTCTTTTTTTATCAGTAGAAAATTCATAAAA
This sequence comes from Campylobacter sp. RKI_CA19_01122, assembly GCF_025771325.1. Lineage (NCBI taxonomy): Bacteria > Pseudomonadati > Campylobacterota > Epsilonproteobacteria > Campylobacterales > Campylobacteraceae > Campylobacter > Campylobacter sp. RKI_CA19_01122. The sequence continues at coordinate 11,834 of NZ_JAKMPZ010000001.1, forward strand.
ATTAACATAATTAGTTGCAATTTTTTCTTCACTTAAATTTAATTTTTCATTATTAGGATCAGGAAAGAAATTTAATGCCATTAATTCAGATTGAACTAAAGCTGAACTAACTAAAGCTCCAGCACCTAGTTTTAAAAAATGGCGTCTTTTGTTATATAATTGTTCGTTTGTGATATTCATGAAGCATCCTTTATATATTTTGTGATATTAAAACATATAAAGGAAAATAGAAGGATAATTTTTATTATTTTATAAAAAATATTTTTAAAAAATTACCTCATTATTTTCAGATAGAGCAGGGTTGTTTTTTGGAAATGGAGAAGTATTGGTGTAGTACTCTCTTTGTTTTTCATAAATTCCTTGATAAACTCCTTTTGGGATGATAAATTTTCTAGCGCTATCAGGATAAAGTTCTAAGTATTTTGTTAAAAATTCTTTAAAAACCGGCGCAGCAGTTCTTGCCCCACCTTCTATTTGTTTCATAGGCTTATTATCATCATTTCCATACCAAATAATAGCTTCTATTTCAGGAGTTAAGCCACAAAACCACGCATCAATGCTTTTATTTGAAGTGCCTGTTTTTCCAGCTATTTCAATCCCTTCTACTCTAGCATTACGCCCAGTGCCTTTTTTTACAACATTTTGCATCATTTCATTGACTAAAAAGGCTTGTTCAGGTTCACTGATTTTTCTTTCTCCGGAATTAAATTCTACTACTATTTTACCATTTTTATCGATTACTCTTTTAATGAGTAATAAGTCTTTTTGCACACCATAGTTTCCAAATACCGTGTAAAGTTTAGCATAATCATAAATGGAAATTCCAAAGCTACCCAAAACTATAGATAAATCAACTGGTATGTTTTCAAAGCCCATAAATTGAAGCTTATCGTGGATTACATCAAGTCCTAGGGCAAGAGCTAAATTTATGGTAGCTAGGTTTCTTGAGCCAGTTAGCGCTTCTTTTAAACTTATAAGTCCTAGAAATTTTCCACCATAATTTTTAGGTTTCCAATCTTTCTCATCTTTTTTAGTACTTTCAAAAATTCTTGAAATATCGGCAACCTTACTCATAGGAGAATAGCCCATGTCAATGGCAATTTGATATAAGAAAGGCTTAAAAGAACTCCCCGGTTGTCTTAAGCTTTGAGTAGCGCGGTTGAAATTACTTTTTGTGTAATTTACTCCACCAACTAAGGCTAAAATGTCTCCATTTTGATGATTTGCTACTATCATAGCTCCATTGAGTGTGCTTAAATTTGCATCTTTATCTCTTTTAACTATTTCATCATAGCCAAATTTTAAAGCTTCTCTTGCAATATTTTGCACATCAAGATCAATGGCAAGCTCTATTTTGTAGCCACCACTTTTTAAGTCTTTAATCCCGCTTAGTTGTTTTAAAACTTCTTGAGTAACATAAGGGGCTGCATTTTGTGTTAAAGTATCATCATATACTTTTGGAATTTCTTTTAAGGCGTTTTCATACTCTTCTTTAGAAATCCAACCAAGATTATACATTCTTTGTACTACGCTATTTGCTCTAGCTAAAGAAAGATCTAAATGTCTAGTAGGATCATAAGTACTTGGAGCCTTTGGCATACCTACCAAAATAGCAATCTCTTTCAAACTAAGCTCATCTAAATTTTTTCTAAAATACCCAAGCGCAGCAGTTTTTACTCCATAATATCCATGTCCAAAGAAGATGAAATTTAAATATCTTTCTAAAATTTGCTCTTTAGTTAAAGTATTTTCTATCTTATATGCAAGCAAAGCTTCTTTTAGCTTTCTGCTCAAAGTACGCTCAGGAGTTAATTCTGTATTTTTTATGAATTGTTGAGTAAGAGTGGAAGCTCCTTCCATAGTTTTTCCACCGCTTCTTATGATTTTAATAGCTGCTCTAAAAATTGCATCTATATTAACCCCGCCATGTTCAAAAAAGCTAGTATCTTCAATGGCTACCAAAGCTTCTATAAGTCTTGGTGGAAGTTCTTCATAAGGAGCATAAAAGCGGTGTTGCTCGAAAACATTTGCAACTAATTTTCCATTTTTATCAAAAATTTGTGTTGTAAGAGGCGGTTTGTAATCTTTAAAGGTATATTGATTTAAATCAGAATCAGAAAATAAATATGCAATAAATATAAAAACTCCAACCGCACACATTATACAAAAAGAAAGAAATATTTTTAAAATTTTTATCATAAAAATGCTTTCAAAAGTTCTATATTAAGCCCTAGTGCTGTACTTTGATGGCCTATGATTTTTTTAATGTATTTTTTATGAAATCCCTCGCACATCACAGCACCGGCTTTACCTTGATAAAGTTTTGAATCAATGTATTCTTGCATATCTTTTAAATCAAATTTATCTAAGATCAAATCACACTTGCTAAGATTAAAAATCTTTTTATCTTCTAAAACTAAAATCATCGCGCTTAAAACGCTAATGCTTTTGCCACTTTGCAAATTGAGCATATTAAAAGCCTCATTGTCGCTTTTAGCTTTAGTTAGAATGATATTTTGAGCACAAACTATGCTATCAGCAAATAAAACATTTTTTAAGTCAGGATATTTTGTAAAAAATTGTCTTTCTTTTTCTAAAACAATTTTTTGCACATAAGAGCTTGGATTATCTTTTTTTATTAAACTCTCATCATAATCGATAATAATTTGCTCAAAAGCGATATTTGCTTCTTTTAGCAAAGCAACGCGTGAGGGCGAACTTGAAGCTAAATAAAGCATTAAGCAAGACTTTCTTCTATGATTTTTTTAGCATGATCAAGTGCTTGTTCTATTTTACTTGTATCTTTACCGCCAGCTGTTGCAAAATCATCTCTACCGCCACCGTTTCCACCAAGCATTTGTGCAATTTCTTTTACCAAAACACCAGCTTTTAACGAAGTGTCTTTAACACCTGCTGCTATGATAATCTTACCTTTTTTTTCTTGTAAAAGTAAAATTACAGCTTTGTTAAATTTATTTTTAAACTCATCTATCATAGTTTTTATATCACCACTATCTATTTTTTGTACACAATATTGAATGCCATTTAATTCTTTAGAGTTTAATTCTGCTTTGCTTGAATTTTTTAATTCATTTTTTAAACTAGCTATTTCATTTTTTAATTTTGCTACATAGCCTAAAATATCTTGAGTTTTTAATTCTTCTTTGGCTTGATTAAGCTCTTTTAAATTTTCACTAACATAATCAAGTGCAGCTTTACTTACCACCGCTTCTATCCTTCTAACCCCAGCACTAACACCACTTTCTTTGATGATGTAAAAACTTCCTATTTCAGAGCTATTTTTCACATGAGTACCACCGCAAAGCTCTTTGCTAGCTCCTAGGGTTAAAACTCTTACTTTTTCTTGATATTTTTCACTAAATAAAGCTATTGCACCGCTTTTTTTAGCTTCATCTAAAGCTAAAATTTCAATTTTAGCTTCATTTGCTTGTATGATGTAAGTGTTTACTAAAGCTTCTATTTGCTTTAATTCTTCTTTATTTAGAGCTTTTGGATGAGTAAAGTCAAATCTTAATTTATTGTGTTCTACTAAAGAGCCTGCTTGGCTAATGTGTGAGCCAAGAATTTCTCTTAAAGCATGGTGTAATAAATGTGTCGCACTATGATGTCTAGCAATTTGTTCTCTTTTTTTAGTATCTATGCAAGCTAACACTTCATCGTTTGTTTTAAGATCTTGTTTTAATTTCACTTGACTAAGATTAATATCAAAGAATTTTTGTGTATCTAAAACCTCATTTTCATTGATAAAACCTATATCAGCACTTTGCCCTCCACTTGTTGCGTAAAATGGAGTTTTTTCAAGCATTAACCACGCTATATCTCCTGCCTTAGTTTCGGTTATGATTTTAAAATTTTCATCCAAAATAGCCATGATTTTAGTTTTTTCTTCATAATTTTCATAACCACTAAAAGTATTTTTGCCAAATTTTTCTAATAAAACTTTAAAGTCCCCGCTAACTGCTTTATCCCCACTTCCTTTCCAAGAAGCCTTAGCTCTATCTTTTTGTTCTTGCATAAGCTCATTGAATTTAGTCTCATCTATACTAAGATTTTTTTCTCTTAGCATATCTTGGGTTAAATCAAGCGGAAAACCATAAGTATCATAAAGTTTAAAAGCTACTTCACCGCTAAAAATATCTTTAGTTTTTTTAAGTTCTTCATTAAAAATTTCTATACCATTTTCAATAGTGCTTAAAAATCTTTCTTCTTCTAGTTTGATTTGTTCTTTAATAAATTCTTTTTTTTCATTTAAGTAAGTATAATGCCCACCCATTAACTCACAAACTACATCTACAAGCTCATACATAAAAGCTCTTTTAAGACCTAACAAATATCCATGTCTTAAGGCACGACGCATAATTCTTCTTAAAACATAGCCCCTGCCTTCTTTATCAAAGCCAACTCCTTGAGCAAGTAAAAATACACTTGATCTTATATGATCAGCAATTACTCTATAACTAGCTCCGCTTTCATAGGTATAAGTTTTACCGCAAAGTTTTGCAATACTCTTAATAATAGGCATAAACAAAGAACTATCAAAATTACTAAATTTTCCTTCTTTTATAGCACTAACTCTTTCAAGCCCCATGCCTGTATCAATACTTGGTTTTGGTAATGGAGTAAGCGTGCCATCAGCACTTCTTTCATACTGCATAAAAACCAGGTTCCAAATTTCTAAGAACCTATCTCCATCTCCACCCATATAATCTTCGCTAGAATTAAAATGCTCAGCGCCTTGATCATAAAAAATTTCACTACAAGGTCCACATGGTCCAGTATCGCCCATTTGCCAGAAATTATCTTTATCGCCAAATTTATAAATTCTTTCTTTTTCTATATGTTTTTGCCAAAGCTCATATGCTTCATCATCACTTTCATGAACGGTTACATATAATCTTTCTTTAGGTAATTTTAAAACTTCAGTTACGAATTCCCAAGCATAAGCAATGGCTTGTGCTTTAAAATAATCTCCAAAACTAAAATTCCCAAGCATTTCAAAGAAAGTATGATGTCTTGCCGTATAGCCTACATTGTCTAAGTCATTATGTTTTCCACCAGCTCTTATACAAGTTTGACAGCTTGTTTTACGCGGAGGATTAGGGCGTGGTACTTCTCCGGTAAATATGCTTTTAAAAGGTACCATACCTGCATTAGTAAAAAGTAAAGTTGCATCATCAGGCACCAAAGGGCTTGAAGGAGTGATTTCATGTCCTTTTGACTTAAAAAATTCTAAATATTCTTTTCTTATATCCATAGATTTTCCTAGCTAGTTTTTTGTTTAAAATAATACCAAAAATACTTTAAATTAAGTAAAACTATCTTATAATCATGATTTTAAATTTATAAGGTTAATATAATGAAAATTCCTTTTATAGACTTAAATGCTCAATATAATGCTTATAAAAATGAAATCGATGAGGCTATTGGTGAAGTTTTACAAAGCACTTCTTTTATAGGTGGTGCAAAATTAGAAGAATTTGAAAACAATTTAGCTAAATATGCAGGTATTAAACACGCAATAGGTTGTTCAAGTGGCACAAGTGCGTTATTTTTAGCCTTGATGGCTTTGGGCGTGGGTAAAAATGATGAGGTAATAGTACCAAGTTTTACCTTTATAGCTACAGCTGAAATGGTTGCTCTAATCGGCGCTAAGCCCGTTTTTGTAGATATTGATTTTAAAGATTATAATCTTAGTTTAGAAAAAGTTCAAAGTGCTATCACGCCTAAAACTAAAGCTGTAATTGCTGTGAGTATTTTTGGGCTTATGCCTGATATGTTTGCTTTAAAAGAACTTTGTAAAAGTCAAAACATCGCTTTGATAGAAGATAGCGCACAAAGTTTTGGAGCTAGTCAAAAAGGTATAAAATCATGTGTTATAGCTGATATATCTTGCACAAGCTTTTTTCCGTCTAAGCCTTTAGGTGCTTATGGAGATGGCGGGGCGATTTTTACCCAAGATGATGAATTAGCGCAAAAAATAAAAATTTATTTAAATCATGGACAAGTGCAAAGATATAAGCATAAATACATCGGTATTAATGGAAGGCTTGATACCATCCAAGCGGCTGTTTTAAATGTGAAATTAAAATACTTAGATGAAGAGATTAAAAAAAGAGAAGTAATAGCAAAAGTTTATGATGAAAATTTAAAAAATTGTATTTTACCGCCAAGAAAAGATGATTTTGTGAGTGCTTGGGCTCAATATAGCGTGCGTGTAAAGAATAGAGAAAAATTCATGCAAAAATTACAAGAGCAAGGTATACCTACTGCGGTGCATTATCCTTTGGGGCTTCATTTGCAAGAAGCTTTCGATTATCTTGCTCATAAAAAAGGTGATTTGCCAAATACGGAGCTATTAAGTGATGAAATTTTATCCTTACCTATGAGTGCGTTTTTAAAAGAAGAACACCAAATTAGAGTGATTGAGGCTTTTAAATGAAAATAGGGCTTATAGGCCTTGGTAAAATGGGTAAAAACCATTTAAGAGAACTCGAGCGTAATTTAAAAGTAAAAGAAATTCATCTTTATGATCCTTTTTGTAAAGATAAATTTAAACACTTTTTTCATAAAAATTTTGATGATTTTTTAGCACAAAATCTTAATGGTGTTATCATTGCCACGCCTACTCATACGCATTTAGATATAGCTTTAAAGGTTTTTCCTAAAATAAAAAATGTTTTAATAGAAAAGCCTTTGGCATTAAATGTAGATGAAATTTTAATTTTAGAGCAAAAAGCTAGAGAAAATAAAGTCAGAGTAGGGGTGGGCTTTTGTGAGAGATTTAATCCGGCTATTTTAACTTTAAAAGAAAAACTTTTAGAAGATGAGATTATAAGTATTAACATACAAAGAATTTCTCCTTATCCACAAAGAATAAATGATGTGGGTGTTTTAAGTGATCTTAGTGTACATGATATTGACTTAGTTAGATTTTTAAGTCAAGAACAAATTTTAAAAGCAAATATTTATAAAAGCTTTCATCATGATAAATTTGAAGATGAGGTAATGATAGGTTTAAAATTGGAAAATATTTTAGCAAATATCCATGATAGTTGGAATGGACAATGCATTATAAGAAAGATCACGCTTTTAGGTAAAAAACATATATATGAACTTGATCTTAAAAATTTTGAACTTTTTATTAATATGCAAAAAATTCCAAATTTATATAAAAATTCTCCTTTATATGCTGAACATGAGGCTTTTTTTGAGTTTTTGCAAAATGGGGTTTGCGAAAATTTGGCTAGCATTGAAGATGCTTTGAGGGTACAAGAAATTTTAGAAGGTGTTTGATAGTGAAATATGTCTTTTTTTTAAATATGGGCGGGGTTAATAAACTTGACGAGTGTGAAGTTTTTTTAAAAAATATGTTTAATGATCCTTATATTTTAGGGATAAAAAATGTTTTTTTAAGAAAATTTGTAGCCTTTATGATAAGAAAATCAAGATTAAAAGCTATGAAACAAAACTATGAAAAAATGGGTGGGAAATCCCCGCTTACTCAAATCACACAAAGTTTATGTGATAAATTAAATTCTAAAACTAGAGAATATAAATTCGATTTTATTAGTCTTTATGTACCACCTTTTGCAAATGAGGTTTTTTCAAAATATGATTTTAAGCAAAATGACGAAATTATTTTATTTCCTTTGTATCCTCATCATTCTAAAACCACTGTAACTAGTTCTTTAGAAGTAGTGGAAAATGAGCTAAGAAATATCCAAAACCAAGCTAATGTAAAAATCATTGATGTTTTTTATAAAGATGAACTTTATAATGAAATGATTATAAAGCATATTTTAAAAAAAAAGAGAGAATATGATTATAAAACTTTGATTTTTTCTGCGCATTCTTTACCGCTTTCAGTGATTAAAAAAGGTGATTTGTATGAAAAACATGTGCAAGAGCATGTGGATATTTTAAAAGGAAAGCTTAAAAATAAATTTGACCAAATCATTTTATCATATCAATCAAAACTAGGTCCAGTTAAATGGCTTGAGCCTAACACAAGTGATATTTTAGAAAGTTTAGATCAAAAAGCTTTGATTTATCCTGTATCTTTTTGTATAGATTGCTCTGAAACGATTTTTGAGCTTGGAGTTGAATATAGGCACTTAGCAAAAAGCGATTATGAGCTTATTAAATGTCCTAATGATAGTGATGAGTTTATAGAGTTTATTTTAAATCAAGTAAAAATATAGTTTTTATATTAATGTTTTATAGCGGTATTAAAAAACATATATTTTTTCTCGGGATATTTTCTAAATTCCAGTTTGATAGTTTTTGATTGAAATTTATACATCCACTAAACATACTTTGTGTGCTTATAACACTATCAATATTCCAATTGTTTAAATCTTGATTAAATTTTGGAGTTTTTGAAAAAGGAATTTTGAAAATAGATTCACAAAAAATACATATTCCATCCATAATACATTTGAAACATCCCATTTATCCAAAGCTTGATTAAAACTAAAGCAATTTGAAAACATATAACTAATATTTATAACTTTAGTTGTGTCCCAATTATTTAGATTTTGATTGATTTTTTTACATCCATAAAACATTTCATTCATGCTTGTTACATTTGATACATCCCATTCTTCTATACCACTAAAATCTTTTCTTTTGCTATTTTTAAATAAACAATCCATTTCTTGTATATTGCTTACATTGATATCTTTAAGGCTTGTATTTAAATCATCAACTAAGGCTTTTAGTTCGCTTTTGGTTTTTGGATTATACATATGAGCATATTCTTTTTTACCAAAAAGAAAAGATTGTGTTGTATTGTTTTTGTGGTCTTTGAATAATTTCTCATATTGTTTAAAATTTGCCAAAGAAAATATGGATTTGTAACAGCCACTAAACATATTATCTTTGATAGTTATATTTTTTATGTCCCAATTATCAAGTGAATGCATGAAATTTTTACAATTTTCAAACATAGATTTTGAATTTGTAATTTTAAGTGTATTCCATTTATCTAGAGCTTGATTAAAACTTATGCAATTATAAAACATTTTAGAAGTTATTCTTAGATTAGATGTATTCCAAGAATTAATATTTTGATTAAATTTTTTACATCCTTGAAACATTTTATGTGTATTAACAAGATTAGATGTATTCCATTTATCTAGAGCTTGATTAAAATTTTCACACCCTTGAAACATTTTAGCCATGTTTTTTACTTTGCCTACATCCCAGTTGTTGATATAGGAATTAAAATTTTTACATCCTAAAAACATCCCTTCCATGTTGTCAACATTACTTGTATCTCAAGTCTCTATACCTATAAATTTTTTCTTCACTAATACTACTAAATAAATAGCTCATATCTTGAATTAAACTTGTATCTATATTTTTAAGCGGAATATCTGATAGTATCAAATATTTAAGAGTTTCTTTTGTTTTTGGTTTGTGGATTATCTTTTTTGATTGCAGTTTGAGTAAATACAATATAACTAAAAACACAAGTAAAGTTATAAATAATAAAACCCAATGCTTTAAATAAGCGAAACAAAAAATCAATATAAAAAAGATTATTATTGTAATTTTATTTTTTAATGTCATTGTTTTTGCTTTCTATTATGGGTTTTAAATAACTTTCTTTAATCAAAAGATTTACTGTATCTTTAAACATAGGTAAAGCACTTTGTGCGGCATAATAACTATAAGCTTTGGTAGGATGTCTTACTAAAACTCCAATGGTGTAGGTATTTTTCTCATCATTTGCAAAGCCAAAAAACGAGGCATTATAGCGATTTGAAGTATAGCCTTTTCTTTCAGCAATCCTAGCTGTACCCGTTTTTCCACCTATAATGATACCTTGAGTTCGTGCTTTTTTACCGGTTCCTTTTTCTATAACATTAATTAAAATTTGTTGCATTTCTTTGGCAGCTTTGCTTGAAAGAATTTTTTCTTTTTTAACTTCATCATCAAGTTTTATTAAACGCCCATCTTGATAAATTTTATTTGCAATTTGTGGGGTGATGTAAATTCCATCATTGTTAAATACATTATAAGCAGCTAAAAGTTGTATAAAAGTTGTTTTCAAGCCATAACCATAACTTAATACAGATTTTTCTACTTCTCTTAATCTTTTTGGATTTGGTATTTCTCCTTTTTGCTCATAAGGAAGATCAATACCGCTTTTTTCTCCAAAACGAAAAATTCTAAGGCCTGAGATAATTTCAAGATTACTTAATCTTTGGGCAATTTTAATCATACCGACATTTGAAGAGTAGGTAATAACTTCTTCCATGCTCATTTTGTTTTTTTTGTGATCATCGCGTATGGTAAAACGACCAAGTTTGTATTGTCCACCTTGAGTATCAATGATTTCATCAACTTTGATTTTATCAAGCATTAATGCAGTGGTAAATATAAAAGGTTTTATAACAGATCCTGCTTCATAGCCATATTCTATGGCACTTGCATTGAGCACAGATAGATCTTTTCCGCGATTTTGCGGATCGTATCTTCTTGAGCTAGCAAGTGCTAGAATTTTTCCGCTTTTGCTTTCCATGATGGCAACTATAATTTCATTGGCTTTTAGATCTTCATTTCTTTTATCGATAGCTTTTTCTAAACCTTTTTGAAGTTTTAAGGAAATATTTAAGTATAAATTACAACCATCTATTTTGCGTTGTTCATAAGAATGCAAATTTAAGATAATATTACCACCTATATCTCTTAAACCTTGAATTTTAGCATTTTGCAAAGGATTTAAACATTCATTATAGTATTTTTCCAAACCTTTTATGCCGACATTTTTAAAAATTTCACTTTGCTCATCCATATAGGTTCTTGTGTAGCCTATGATTGGAGTAAGTGAATCTTTTGGCATATATACACGATCTTCTTTGTGTTCTATAATATCAAGCCCTCTTGTCTCCACTCTGCCATTATTATTTGTGAAGGATTTAAAAAAACCTTGAGTATAAAGTTTTTTAGCTAGTTCTTTTAAATAACTTGCGTCTTTTGAGTTAATATCTTGGAGTAAAATAAAATTATAACTTCTTTTTTTCTTTGCAAGCATTCTTTTTTTTATATCTTGCATTTGTTCATCACTTGCGCCACTATAAATTTGAAAAAGAGTTAAAAACAAATCCTTTTTATCGGGATTTAAGCTCCTTAGATCAATTTCAGCTCTATAAATTTGCCTACTAGAAGTTACGGTAAAATTATCGCTTGTGATGATATTACCTCTAAGAGCGGAAAAATATTGTTCTTTTTGAGTATTTGGTATATGGCGTTTTGAGGTTAGAAAAAAAGTAGAAAGTAAAAACAAGGCCATAAAAAATAGAGCCATACAAAAAGCAAAAGCTACCTTTGAAACTCTATTTCTAATGGTGTTTGAAAGCATATATTAAATTTGGGTTCTTGAAATTTCTTTATATGCGTTTATAGCCTTATTTCTAACTTCAAGCATAAATTTCATACTTGATTCAGCTTTGCTAATCGCAATTGCAGCTTGATGTAAGTCTTTGACTTCGCCTGTTGCAATGTCTACCATAGCAGCTTCGGCGGTTTCTTGAGTTTTATTAAGATCGTTGATGGAATTTTTTAATAAACTCGAAAACTCATCTCCTATGTTGCTTGTGTTGTTATTATTGTTTTTGTTATTAACATTGTTAAATTGATTTATACCATTAATAGTGTTCATTTATTAACCTCTTAGTAAATCTATCGCACTTTGTGCTATAGTTTTGGTGTTAGTAAAGGCACTTACATTAGCTTGATAAGCTCTTGTTGCTTCTATTAAATCGGCCATTTCAATAACAGGATTTATATTTGGATAAGCAACATAACCTTGTTCATTCGCATCTGGATGAGATGGGTCAAATTTCATACGAAAATCTTTATCATCTCTTACAACTTTATCAACTACTACGCTCATTATAGCAGGTTTTGCATCTTTTTGTGAAGCAGGATCGTTTAAAGGATTTTCATATTCTAAAAAATTATTATCTTTAGCTATTTGCTTGTTTAGCAATTCATTAAAATCAGTTGCTTTGAAAATCACTTCTCTTCTTCTATATGGACCACCTTCTGCTGTTCTAGTAGTATTAGCATTAGCTATATTTGAGCTAATTACATTCATTCTAAAGCGTTGAGCACTAAGTCCATATCCACTAATATCAAAATCACTTAAATAAGCCATTATTTTTCTCCTAGCCTAATTTAGAGCTTGTTTCTATGATGGTTGAAAAAATATTACTTTGTCTTCTTAAAACACCATCTAAAGCAGAAATCATCATAGTATTTTTGCTCATTTCAGTAGTTTCTACATCAAGATCTACTGTATTTGCGTCATTTCTTGCCAAATGTCCATCTCTTAAATAAATAGTTGATTTATTAGGATCTGGAAATTTCCAAGGTTTTTGATGATTTGTATTTGTGCTTGCTAATTCAAGCTCTTTAGTATCTTTTTTTTTGAAAATTTCATTTGCTCTATTAACTAAAGCAGTTTCAAATTCTATATCTCTTGCTTTATAAAAAGGAGTATCAACATTTGCAAGGTTAGAATTAATCATTTGACTTCTTAGATTTCTTCCTGCTAAAGCATTAACAATAAGTTCTTTTGACTTAAAAGGGCTTATCATAATTTTTCCTTTAAAATAAAGCTTTTATAGACTAAAAGCAAAAATCATTCCAAAATATTTATGCAATTTTATTTATGTATAAGTATATCTTTTTATAGTAAATTTTTGAAATTTTTAAAGCCACTTTCAAGTGAAACTTTTTTTTCTAGTGTTTTCAAAAAATCTTTTTTTGTCATTTCTTTAGCACCCATAAATTTTAAATGCTCATTAGGCACTTGACAATCTATTAAAAAATCATATGGTTTTAAAAGCTCACAAAGTCTTATTAGGGCTACTTTTGAGGCATCTTTTTTAAGACTTATCATACTTTCACCAAAAAATATTTTACCTATTATAAGTCCGTATAAACCGCCGATTAAAACATCATTTTCATAAACTTCAACACTATGAGCTAAATTTTGCTCAAAAAGCTTTGTATAAACCTGTATAAATTCTTGACTTATCCAAGTTTTTTTTCTTTTTGCGCAATGACTTATAAGCGAGTTAAAATCAAAATTAAGTCTTATTTCATAAGTTTTTAAAGATTTTTTTATGCTTTTTTGTATGCGCACTTCATCAGGTAAAAGCACCATTCTAGGAGAAGGACACCACCAAGTAACAGGATTGCTAGTCCATGGAAAAAGCCCTAAGCTATAAGCATGAGGTATAAAATCTACTTCTAGTTTTTCACTAATAAAAACAGGCGCATCATCAGGGCTTTTTAAAAGTTTAGAATACAAATTCAATTTTTTCATTTTTGGAAAGTTTGAGTTTTAATTTACCACCATTTTTTAATTTTCCAAATAAAATTTCATCACTTAATCTCTCGCCTAATTCTTCGGCAATAATGCGTTTTAATAATCTTACTCCAAATTCTTTATTATTAGTTTTTTTAGCAAGAAATTCTTTTACTTTTTTATCAGCTTCCATGGTGATGTTGTTTAAATTTTTTGCCATTAAATCTAGTTCTTTTTGAACGATTTGTTCTAAAATTTCTTGACTTAAGTCATTAAAATGAATGATTTTATCTATACGGTTGATAAATTCAGGTGCGAAGAAATCTTTTATGGCTTTATTACTTTTTTCTTTATCACTGCTTAAAAAACCAAGCTCATTACTTTCTTTGAGACCTAAATTTGAAGTCATAATGATAATAGTATTTTTAAAATCAGCTTTTAACCCACTATTATCTGTTAAACTTGCATTATCAAAAATTTGTAAAAAGGTATTAGTTAAATCAGGATGAGCTTTTTCTATCTCATCAAATAAGACCACGCTAAAAGGATTTTTTCTAATACTATTACTAAGCAAGCCACCATCTTCATAGCCCACATAACCTGCTGAAGTTCCTATGAGTTTGCTCACATCATGTTTTTGTGAGTATTCACTCATGTCAAATCTTTCAAGATTAAGGTTTAAAATTTGTGCTAAATTTTTTGCAAGTTCGGTTTTACCAACTCCACTTGAACCGGTAAATAAAAACACGCCTTTTGGGGTATTTTTGCCTTTTAACCCCGCATAGCTTTGTTTTAAAATAGAACACAAAGCTTTAATGGCTTCATCTTGTCCAAAAATATTTTGTTTTAAGTTTTGCTCTAAATTTTTTAAGATTTTACCTTGATCACTTTCATAAATTTTATGAGAATGTGTCATTCTTGCTAAAGTATTTTCTAAATCTTTTATTTTTACTATTTTTTTACTTTTTTTATCTTCTAAAGCAAAGCTTGCGCCAAGTTCATCAATTAAATCAATTGCACTATCGGGTAAAAATTTATCATGTAAAAATTGTTTTGCTAGTTTTATGCTTGTTTGTAAAATTTCATCACTAATTTTGATTTTGTGAAAATTTTCATATTTGCTTTTTAAGCCTTGCAAGATCAAAAAACACTCTTCTTCGCTTGGCTCATCTATATCAATTTTTGCAAATCTTCTACTTAGAGCTTTGTTTTTATCAAAGGTATTTTTGTATTCTATGAAAGTAGTTGCACCTATGCATTTGATGTTGCCATTACTTAATGCAGGTTTTAATAAATTTGACATATCTGCATGACTTTCATTGCTTGCGCCGGTTCCTACTATGGTGTGAATTTCATCTATAAATAAAATAGCATTAGGGATATTTTCTAATTCTTTAATGATATCTTTTAACCTTTTTTCAAAATCACCCCTATATTTTGTCCCCGAAAGCAAGCTTGTCATATCAAGGCTATAAATTTTTGAGTTTTTTAAATGTTTTGGTACTTTTTCTTCAGCTATAGCTAGCGCTAACCCATCTATAATGGCACTTTTACCAACACCTGGTTCACCAACTAAAATAGGATTATTTTTCTTGCGACGGCTTAGAATTTGCATCATTCTTTCAAGTTCAAATTTCCTACCTATAACAGGATCTATTTTGCCTTTTTTTGCAAGCTCAACTAGCTCTATGGTATGGGTTTTTAAATTTTCAAATTCAGCATTTTGTAACAATTCTTTTATTTTTTCTTCTTCTATTAGGTGTTTTTTTAAGATATTATAAGAATAAGCTTTTTCTTCTTTGCAAAGTGCGATGATAAAATCAATCACACTTGTTTGATTTTTTGCATTTAGCTTGTGTAATATATTTTCCAAGATTACAGAAAAAATAGGTTCTATTTCTTTTTTTAAAATTTCATTATTTTTAGCCAGATAATTTTTTAATTCATTTTCAAAGCCTTGTAAATCACCATCTCCGATTTCTTCAAGTAGATTTTTAAAATCATCGCTAAGCTTAACTAAAGCAAAAAGCAAATGCTCACAAGTGATAAATTCATGATGATTGATAAAGCTTAAATGTCTTGCATTTGGTATAAATGAGTCAATCAATTCTTTATATTTCATTGTTCTTCTATCCTTGTTTGGAGTGGAAAATCATTATTTTTTGCTGCCATGTCAACTTGCTGTTTTTTGCTAAGTGCAATTTCTTCTGTATATATGCCACAAACTCCGCTTCCTTGATGATGGATTTCAAGCATAATTGCACTTGCTTTTTCAAAATCATGATGAAAAATATTCATTAAAATTTCAATTACAAAATCCATAGTGGTAATATCATCATTTAAAAGCAAAACCTTAAACATTTTAGGTTCTGCTAGTTTTTGTTGTTCTAAAATTTCATTTTTTAGACCCATTTAATATCCTAGTAATATCTTCTTGCATAATCTCAGTAGAAACTTTTCCAAGATAATATTTCACATAACTTTTTGAGTCTTTATTCCAAAAATCTGTTAGATCTTGATAATTTCCACCTTTTAAAACTACTTTAAAAGGAAGTTGTTCCATGCTTTGATAGTTGATATCTTTTAATGCTTGTGCAACAATTCTATCGTTTTCTTTAGAATTGCTTAAGAAATAATAAGCCCCATATTTAATGGCAAAATCTTTTACAGCTTGATCGCTAACATTTTCAAAATGACTTAGTCCTATGATGATAAAATTGTCAGCATTTTTTTGCCACAAACTTGTTAGATGAGTGGCTTCTTCTTGACAAGGTGTGCAAAAGGTTCCAAAAAAATCAAACATCAAAATTTTACTCTCTTCACCTTTTACTACAAAACCATTTTGTGTTCTTACTAGGATTTTCTCGCCACCATTGACACTTTTTAAAAGAATTTCATCACCCATTTTATACTCAGCAAATGCAAATTCATTTTCGATTTTTTCTTCACTTGAGCAAGCACTTATTAAAAATGCAAAAGCAAATGTAAAAAACAAATAAGTAAATTTTTTCATCAAAATCCTTTTTTAATAATGATTTTTCATAGCAGCTCTTGCTTCAAGATCTGCTTGTTTTTTCTTTAAGCTTTCTCTTTTATCGTGTAAGTTTTTTCCTTTGGCTAAGGCTATTAAGACTTTTGCTTTATTTTTTTCATTAAAATAAAGTTCTAATGGCACTATAGTAAAGCCTTGGGTGCTAATTTTACCAAAAAGCCTATCGATTTGCTTTTTATGCATTAAAAGTTTTCGCGCACCTTTTTCATCATGCTTATAAAAAGAATGTGTAGTGCTAAGATGAGAAATATGAGCATTAAGTAAGAAAATTTCACCTTTGATAATACGCACAAAAGAATCTTTCAAATTTGCTCTACTAGCTCTTAATGCCACTACTTCAGAACCTTTTAAAACAATACCTGCTTCAAATTTTTCCAAAATTTCATAATCAAAAAAAGCTTTTTTGTTTTTTACTATAGTTTTTTTCATCATTTAGCCTTAAAAACTCCACTTCCACTTCCACTTAAAAAATAAGCCTCATTAAGAAAAGTTTGCATTTTAGGATAAATTTTTACACAAGGAGCAAATAAGTCGTTTAAATCAGTATTTTTATACTCTAAAATTTCACTTGTTTTGAGTGTTTTAAGTGTTTTGGCTAAATTTAAATTCGCTGTTAAATCATATGAACTTTCATCAAATGCTTTATATACTTTTGCACTTGAGCATTCAATAGCTGGAAAAGTAAAATCAAGTTGGGCAAAATCATCTTCAAAATATTCTACAATCTCGCCACACCCGCTAACATTTGCACTATCATATCCGCTTAAAAAAAAGATTAAATCAGAGCCAAGTTTTTGGCAGATTTGTTTAAGTTGTTGTTGGTTGAGTTTTAAATTTAAAGTTTCGTTGATCATTAATAAAAATACAACCGCATCAGTACTGCTTCCACCAAGGCCTCCGCCTATGGGAATGTTTTTGATAAGCTTTAAACTTTTGTCTTTAAAAAATTCATTTAATTCATTAGAAAAACCTAAATTTTCTAATTCTTTATAAGCTTTGTGTATGATAGTATCTTGAGTAAAATTTCCAGTGATTTCAAACCCTTCTTTGGTTTTTTCATCACTAAAGCTTAACTCATCAAAAATATTTTTTAGTAAAATAAAGCGTGATTGTAATAAATGATAAGATCTTAAATCAATTCCTATGATTTTTAAAAAAATATTAGCTTTTGCGTAAGCTTTCATTTTTTAAGCTTTTTACTCAGATCGTCAAGTTTTATCGTTTCATCGCTAATTGCATGTAAATTTTCACTTTTTACTTGCTCGATAAGCTCTTTGCGTAGTATCATTAAAGACTTTGGAGCTTCGATGCCTATTTTAGCATAGCCTTTGCCTGTTTGAACTACTTTGATTTCTATATCATCTCCGATTTTTATACTTTCATTTTCTTTTCTTGATAAAATTAACATTTTAATACCTTATTTAAATAATATTGCACTTGATTATCTTGGATAGAAATGATAGAAAAAAAATCTTTTTCTTCTAAAATATAGCTACCTTCTTCTTGAATTTCCAAATCGTCCAAAAATATTTTTTGTCCATTGTGTAATTTTTGGGGGTATTTTATCGTATTTTTTCTAAGATTTAAATAAGCTAAAGGATTTAACTCTTTTTCATTCTCATAAAAAAACCTTCCCTCGCTTAAACGCTCCAATGAGCTTAATGTGGCTTTAATACCAAGTTTTCTAGCAAATAATTCACAATAAGAGCGTATATAAGAACCCTCACTAACTGCTATTTCTATGGTTAAAAAGGGGTGGTTATAGTGTAAAATTTTAGTATAAAAAATTTCCATAACACAGGATTTTAAATTGACTTCAAAACCTCTTTTTGCAAGCTCATAAGAGCGCACTCCATCTATTTTTTTTGCACAAAATGCGGGTGGGGTGTAGGTGATTTTACCTAAAAGTTCATTTTTAATTTGTTCTAAAATTTGCTCATCAAAAGCATTTATAAGATTGATTTCTTTGATATTTTGATTATCAAGGCTTAGTGAATGCACGCCTAGCCAAAGTGTTGCTTTATAAACTTTTGGATTTTTATCAAAAAAACGAAAAAGTTTTGTGTATTGATCAAAGGCTATGAGTAAAACACCTTTTGCAAAAGGATCAAGTGTTCCTGAAAAACCTGCTTTTTTGTTTTTATATTTTTTCTTGAGTTTGCCTAAAAAAGCATTAGAACTTATACCACTTGGTTTATAAGCTACAAAAAGTTTATTCATATCACTTTTTCCACAAAACTTGACATTATCATTCTTTCTATGCCTCCAAAATTAATCGTGAGTTTTTCTTCAGCACCTATTTTACTTACCCCAGTGACTCTGCCTATGCCAAAAATTTTATGTTTGATTAAATCGCCTTTTTTGTAGCAATTTTTTTGATGATCTAGTGTTAATTCTTTTTTGATTACATTACTCTCGCCAAAAAATCTACTTTTTTCTAATCTTGTGCGACTTCCTTTATAAAATCTAGAATTAGCATAACTTAAATAAAGTTTTTTCTTGGCTCTAGTGATTGCTACATAGGCAAGTCTTCTTTCTTCTTCTATATTGCTTGATTCGCTAGTGAGTGGGAAAAATCCTTCTTCTAAGCCTATGATAAAAACATAATCAAACTCAAGTCCTTTACTTGCATGAATACTCATAATACAAATACTTTCTTTATCAAGTCCATCTTGCTCATTAAGTAAAGAAATTTCATTTAAAATATCATCTAAGCCATTATAATTTCCATGAGTGATTTTATCTTTTAAATTAGCATAAAGTTCATCTATATTTAAAAGTTTATCTTCACCCTCTGGGTTATCTTTGTAAAATTCTTTGATTTTAAATTCTTCTTCTAAGGCTAAAATCATTGCAAGTAAATCATCTTTTTCTTTGATTTTGTGTATGCTTAGTATGAATTTTTCTAATTCTTTGTCTGTTTTTTTGCTAAAAAATCCACTTCCTTGCAAAGCACATAGGCTTTCAAATAAAGACAAATGATTTTCTTTGGCATAATTTTCTAGCTTTTCTAAACTTGCATTACCAAAATTTCTTTTAGGGCGGTTGATAATGCGTTTAAAAGAATAATCGTCATTTAAATTTGAAAGTAATCTTAAATAAGAAATAATATCTTTAATCTCAGCTCTTTCATAAAAACGAATTCCACTTAGCAATTTAAAAGGAATTTTTTCTTTGCTAAAAGCTTCTTCAAGAGCACGAGATAGGGCGTTTACTCTATAAAGTATGGCTATTTCACTAGGATTAATCCCTGAGTTTAAAAGTTTTGAAACTTCTCTTGCAACCTTAAAGCTTTCAATTTTCTCATCATCATTTTGTAAAATTGTGATTTCTTCGCCCTCATCTTTGGTGCAAATTAAAGTTTTTCCTAGTCTTTTTCTATTATGTTCTATAAGCTCATTCGCAGCTTGTAAAATAGCGCTAGTTGAGCGATAATTTTGCTCTAATTTGACTAATTTTACATTGTTAAATTGTTCTTTGAAATTTAAGATATTTTCTATTTTAGCCCCGCGCCAACCATAAATACTTTGATCATCATCACCCACCACACAAATATTTTCATGAGACGTGCAAAGTTTTTTTAGAATTTGATATTGTAAGGCATTAGTATCTTGATACTCATCTACTGTTATATAAGTATATTTTTGACTTTGCTCTTGTGCAAATTGTTCATCTTCTAAAATTTTATTAGTTAGCATGAGTAAATCATCAAAATCCATGAAATTATTTTGGATTAAAAAATGCTCATATTGCTCATATAAATGAATGATTTCTTCGTAATTTTTGTTTTTTTCATCTTTTAAAAATTCTAATTCTTTGCGTATTTCTTGAGCGCTTTTGCTTTGATTTTTAAAATTTGAAATATAAGCACCTATGCTTGCTAAAGAGCTTTGCAAATTTTCGCTAGCTAAATCTTTTAGTATTTTCTTTTTATCATCTGTATCAATAATGACAAAATTATTTGCTCTATTAATTCTTTCGCTATAAAGTCTTAAAAATAACAAACCAAATTTATGAAAAGTACATAAAAGGGGATTATGTAAATTTTGATCTTGTAAAAGTGCTAAGGCTCTTGTTTTCATTACATTAGCAGCTTTATTTGTAAAGGTTAGCGTGAGGGTATTTTGCGCAGGAATACCTACATGATCGATTAAATAGGCAAGTCTAGTGGTAATGGTTTTAGTCTTTCCACTACCTGCACCTGCTAGTATTAGCATAGCTCCATCAATATGCATGATAGCTTCTTTTTGGCTATCATTTAAACCTTCAAAAAAACTCATTTTTTAAATAAATCTTTATTGTTGGGATTGTTTAAAAAAGCATTCATGGATTTTTCTTTTAACTTTTGATCATTTTGCTTTTTAAAATAGTTTGAAAAATTGACAAAAATGATATTATCTTCAACTTGAATTTGAGTAATTGCCCCTAAATCCACTTTCACAAAGGTTGCAAAATCATCAGGTCCAAAACCTGCGTGAAATTCTATATGCTCATTTGTTAAAACTATGGATTTAAAAGTATAACCACCAAGTGCAAAAAGACAATAAGGATTTTTGCTCACTACATCTAATTCTGGTGGTAAAGGAGGTTCGAGTGTAACAAATTTAGTATTTACAATGATATTAAACTCAATATCTTCTTGGATTAAAATTTGCAAACATTCATAAATGCTTTTTTGCATTAAAGTTATAAAATTTTTATTATTTAAAATTTTATCAATCATTGCTTAGCCTTAAAAATTCATCTACTAGTATCCTAACTTGCTCTAAGCCTATATTCCAAAATTTATCACTTTCTATATCAAAGCCAAACATAGCTACAAGTTCTTTTGGGCTTTTGCTTCCCCCACTACTTAAAAACTCAATATAAATTGAAGTAAAATTAGAGCATTTGCCACTTTTATATAGACCATAAAGTGCTAAAACTAAAAGTTGTGCATAAGCATAAGCATAGCAGTAAAATGGAGAGTGTATAAAATGTGGTATATAAGAATACCAAAGGCCATAGTTTTTGGTTAAAACTACACTATCTTGAAACATTTTTCTTGATTCTTCAAGCCAAATTTCACTTAGTTCTTGAGCGCTTAGTTCTTCTTTTTTAGCATGAAATCTGCGTTCAAAAGTAGTAAAATTAATCTGTCTATAAAGAGTAGCAAAAATATCTTCGATTTTTGCTGCATATAAAGATAAAAGCTCCTCTTTGTCTAAATTTTCTTTAATGTAATCAAAAATCAACATTTCTGCAAACACTGAAGCAGTTTCTGCTGTAGTTAGAGGTGTATCTTGATTTAAAAAACTTACTTTATAAGAAAGTTTTTGATGTATAGTGTGGCCTAGCTCATGAGCTAGGGTAAAAAGATCGCGTCTTTGGTTGGTATAGTTTAAAAGTATGAAAGGATGGCTTAGCGGCGTGCTTGAGTGAGAAAATGCTCCACTTTGTTTAAATTCTTTAGGATAAACATCGATCCAATTATTCTCAAAAGCTTCTTTTGCTATCATATAAAAATCTTTAGAAAATTTTTCAAAGGCTTTTAAAACGATATCCTTTCCTTGATTAAAATCAACTTGCATTTCTTTTCCAATAGGTGCATAACGATCATAATCTTTTAACTTTTTATATCCTAGAATTTTTTTCTTTGCATTGTAAAATTTAGAAACGATATCAAAGCTATTCTCGCTAGCACTAATAAGCGCATCAACACTTTTTTTAGAAATTTGATTTCTTATATGCCTTGGAGTTTCTGGGTTTTCATAAGATCTTAACTCACAAATGCTGGCAAGTTCACTTTTAATCATATTAAAAATATATACTAAAAGTTTGTTTTGCTTTTTTAAGGTTTTGCTAAAGCATTTTGAAGCTTTTTTTCTAATGCTTCTATCTTTATCATAAAGCTTGCTTAGAATTTCTTCCTCGCTTAATTTTTGCCCTTCAAAATTAAATTTTAAAGCACTAAAGGTTTCATCAAATAATCTTGCAAATGCATTTGAACCTGTACTTGATAGAACCAAGATAACTCTTTCTTCTTTTTTAGAAAGATTGTGTTTTTTGTGTTTGATAAGATTGTTCAAATAAAACTCATAATCTTTGCAAAATGTGATGAAAGTTTTACTTTTTTCTTCTTTTAACTCGCAAAATTCAAGCTCAAAAAATAAAAGATTTTCTTCTATTTTTTTACTTAAATTTTCATATTTTGCATAAAAAGCACCCTTGGTAGTATCTTGAGCAAAATTTAAATACACATAGGTTAGTATGTGGGAAAGCTTTAAGATTAATTCTTCGTAATTTTTTAAAGCCTGTAAAAATTGCTCATTGCTTAAACTATGAAGATTAGTTTCATATTGTTTTTTAAATTCACAAGCTTCATCTTGGATTTTTTGTAAAAAAAGATTTAATTCTTGCTCATCTTTAAATAATGTACTTAAGTTCCAATTTTGCATGATTTTAGCTTTCTAAAATGAGTTTTTTTAATACAGCCATTCTAATGGCAACACCATTTTTAACTTGAGTTAAAACCTTGCATCTTTTATCAGCCATTACTTCATCACTAATATCGATATTTCTATGCACAGGACCAGGATGTAAGATAATGAGATTTTTATCTTTTATTAAATCTTTGCTAATACAAAAATCATTTGCATAATCTTTAAGCGATGCATAGGTTGGAATATTGTGTCTTTCAGTTTGTGTTCTAAGACTCATGATAATATCAACATCATCAATAACTTCTTTTAGTTTATTTGTTTTTTTAATAGGATAATTTGGCATAAAATGAGGCGGGGACACTAGGGTGATATCAATACCAAAACGAGGTAATAATTCTAAATTTGAAGCAGCAACGCGTGAGTTTTTAATATCTCCTACTATCGCTATTTTTTTACCTTTTACATTATAGTTAAAATGCTCCATTATAGTAAAAAGATCAAGCAAAGCTTGGGTAGGATGAGCGTGTTTACCATCGCCTCCATTAACTATAGGACAATGAGTGTAATTTGCTAAAGTATGAGGCACGCCTGAGTTTTTGTGTCTAACTACAATAGCACTTGGCGCCATTGCGTCTAAATTTGCAGCAGTATCAAAAAGTGTTTCGCCTTTGCTTGAACTACTTCTTGAAACATCTAATTTTAAAACTTTAGCACCTAGTCTTCTTGCGGCTGTTTCAAAGCTTGATTGAGTGCGTGTTGAATTTTCAAAGAAAATTGTTGTGACACTTTTTCCTTCTAAAAATGTGCGCGGTTTTTCATCTAAAAATTCTTTTGCTTCTTTAAATAAAGTCAAGATTTCATCATTGTTAAAATCTTTTGTAGTAATTAAATGCCTCATAAGTCCTCCTTAAATTTTTAAATTAAGTTCATTATCTGAACAAATAGCACTAAATAAAACATCTGTTGAGCTATTTAAAGCTGTTTCAACGCTATCTTGAATAACCCCTATGATAAATCCAACCGCAACTACTTGCATAGCTATATCATAATCGATATTAAACAAAGAGCAAGCAAGCGGTATGAGTAAAAGCGAACCTCCGGCAACCCCACTAGCTCCACAAGCTGCAAATGCAGCTAATACACTCAAAAGCATAGCTTGTAAAAAATTTATTTCAATACCTACTGTATGAGCTGCTGCAAGACTTAGTATAGCTATAGTTACAGCTGCCCCTGCCATATTAATCGTAGCTCCTAGTGGAATAGAAATGCTATATAGATTATTGTTGATATTTAATTTAGAGCAAAGTGCCATATTTACAGGGATGTTTGCTGCAGAACTTCTTGTAAAAAATGCAAAAACAGCACTATGTTTTAAGCAAATAAAAATCAAAGGATAAGGATTTTTCTTCGTATAAGCAAAGACAATTAAAGCATTAATTACAAAGGCTACAAAAAACATGGTTAAAACTAAAATGATTAATAATTTAATATAACTTAAAAGTCCTGCTGCTCCTGTTTGAGCAACTGAATTAGCCACAAGTCCAAAAATTCCAAAAGGAGCAAGCTTGACTATAAATTTAACGATTTTTAATACACCCTCGTTTATATCAGTAAAAAGTTGTTTTGCATCATTAGAGCAATGTCTTAGAGCAAAACCTCCACCAATAGCCCAAGCTAATATGCTTAAATAATTTCCTGAAGATAAAGCGTGGATAGGATTATCTACTACTTGAAAAAGTAAGGTTTTAAATACTTCGCCTATATGCGCAGGGCTTGTAGTGGAAGCTTTTTCAATATCGGTTAATACTAATTCTACAGGAAAGATAAAACTTATACTAACTGCGCTTAAAGAAGCTAAAAAGGTTCCAAAAATATACAAGAAAATAATGTGTTTTATTTTCTCACTTCCATGATTAAATTCTTTTGTGCAAATGGTTGTTAAAATTAAAATAAAAACTAAAATTGGCGCTATAGCTTTTAACGCTCCTGTAAATAAAGCACCAAAAATATTTGCAAAAATAGCTAAATCTTTAGAAAAAATACCTACTAAAATTCCTAAAACAATACCTATGCAAATTTGTAAAATAAGATTTCCATCTTTATAGCGTTTGATTGCATAAGAAAATAAATTCATTTCTTACCTTTTTTTGTAGTGATAAATTTAAATTTATTCTAGCAAAGTAAAGCTTAAATAAGCTTTTTGATTTTTAAGTTAGCTTATGTTATTATATTTTAGAAAATTTTTAATTTAACGAAAAAGATGATGCAAGGAATATAAAATATGTATTTATTTACTTCTGAAGTTGTTAGCGCAGGACATCCTGATAAATGTGCTGATATTATAGCTGATTCTATAGTGGATGCTTTTTTAACTCATGATAAAGACTCAAGGGTTGCTAGTGAGGTTTTTGTAGCAGGAAATAAAGTAGTAATTGGTGGTGAGATTAAATCAAAATATAAATTAGAAAAACAAGATTATGAAAATATTGTAAAAAAAGCTCTAGCAGATATTGGTTACAATGGAAATCCGCATTTTAGCAAAAAACAATGTTTACACCCTGATGATTTAGATGTAATGGTATTTTTAAATGAGCAAAGTCCTGATATCAATCAAGGTGTTGATCAAGAAGATGGAGAGATTGGAGCAGGTGATCAAGGTATAATGTTTGGTTTTGCAAGCAATGAAGCAAAAGAATATATGCCAGCAGCTATTTCTTATGCTAGAATGCTTTGTGATAAAGTATATGAGTTTGCAAAAAACAATCCTGATAAACTTGGAGTAGATATTAAAACTCAAGTTACAATTGATTATGCAAATAAAGAAAATTTTGAAAATTGCAAACCTCAAAGTATCCATACTATTGTAGTTTCAGCTCCTTGTGTTGAAAGTATGAAAATAGAAGATTTAAGAGCTTTGGTGATGGATTTGATTTTGGATTCAAATTTACCAAAAGAGCTTTTTTGCCCAGAAAAAACAAGAATTTTAATCAACCCAACGGGAAAATATGTAAATCACAGCTCATTACATGATAGTGGTTTAACAGGAAGAAAACTCATAGTAGATAGCTTTGGTGGCTATGCTCCAATAGGAGGTGGTGCACAATCTTCTAAAGACTATACTAAGGTTGATAGAAGTGGACTTTATGCTGCAAGATGGCTTGCTAAAAATATCGTAGCAGCAGGGCTTGCTAAAAAATGTATAGTGCAACTTTCTTATGCTATAGGTGTGGCTAAACCAACTTCTGTAAGTGTGGATTGCATGGGAACAAATACAAGATTAGATGATGATATTTTAAGTGATTTTGTGATGAAAACTTTCCCATTAACTCCAAATTGGATTAAAAATAAATTCAATCTTGATAAACCAAGTAAAGATACTTTCATGTATGCTGATGTAGCTGCTCGTGGTCAAGTGGGTCAAGCTGATTATCCTTGGGAAAAATTAGACGCACTTGATGAATTTAAGGCATTATAAAATGAAGCTTTTAAGCTTCATTTTGCTTTAAAAGTTTTTCTTTTATCTTTAAAATCAATACTTCTTTTGGCTTAATTACCGCATTTTCTTTTCCATTAACTGCATGATATATACTTACATTATAATTATTTGCATAAAAACGCATTAGAAAATTTTGTAATTTATACTCACTTGAAAAATTAAACCAAGCATTGTTTGAAATAGCGATGATGATTTTTGAGTGTTTGTAAAGTTTTTCTTTTGTAGCTTCAAAGCAGATAGCATTAGTGATGAGCTGGTTATTTAGAGTGTATTGATTTAATTCTTTTCCTTTTGAAAATTCATCAATATTTAAAAGGTGTTTTTTAAAAAAGTTTTTAAATATAGGAATTTCTTCTCCAAAAGGTACAAGATAATGTTTGTTAAAAACTTGTATGTTGCCATTGTCAAATACATAAGTACTATTGTATAGATGATTAGGTGTAGTGCTTATAGCACCTATGATGATGATGATTTGTTTTGATAAATCTTTTAAGGCTTGTAAATAACTTGGTGCTTTATTTAATGCAAAAGCAAAAGCAGTTTCAGGAAAAATAATTGCTTCTTTACCTTCTTTTATAGCCTTGTTGATTTGATAAAATATATCTTTAGAATGAGTTTGTAAATTTTCTTGTATGAATTTTTGATCTTGGGAGATATTAGTTTGGATTAATTTATAGTCTAATTTTAGTGTTTGTGATTGTTTTTGATTATATTGAGCTCCGATTAGAATAAGGATTAGAATGATTGCTATTTTATAATATCTTGAAATATATTTTTCATAATAAAAATAAGCAATCAAAAACATAGCTATAATACCTTGGTAACTTGCATCAAAGATTCCATATACACTTAAAACACCCCAATTTAGCCAATCAAAGCCAAAAGGATGAATAAAACAAAGTAAAAAAATTCCACAAAGCCTTAAAAAATCATATTTAAGAAAAAAACATATAAAAAACAAAAATCCATAAATTAATCCAATTAAGATAATTTCTAAAGGAATTAAATAAGCTAAATTAAAATAAATTGATGATAAACCTATCCACCAAAACCATAAAATTCCTATAAAAAAACCGGTGTAAAAATATCCTGCTTTACTTTTGTTTCTTAGTAATAAAATTAAACCATATATGCTTAAAAATGGTGAGATAAATTCGAAAAGTAAATTTTCAAAAAAAGAAAAATAAATAAAATTTGACAATAAAAGTGCAGAAAAAAAGGCTTTTATTATTTTAAAAGTGGTAGAATTAGAATTTATGAACTTAAAAAAAAGGGGAAGAAATGGCAGAAAACGGAAATATTTGGACTTCATTGTTGCCTCTCATTGTGCTTTTTGCGATTTTTTATTTTTTGGTTATTAGACCACAACAAAAACAAGCAAAAGACCATAAATTGATGGTTTCATCTTTAGAAAAAGGAGATAAAATCATCACAAATGGTGGGATAATTTGCGAGGTGGTAAAACCAGAAGAGGATTTTATCAAAGTTAAGCTTAATGATGAAAATGTAGTTGTAAAAATTTCTAGAGATTTTATAGCAAAGAAAATTGATGCGTAGTGGAAAAATTACTTATAGAAGTATTATTTTCTTTGTAGTTTTTCTTATAGGGCTTGTTTTTTCTATACCTTCTTTTATGCAAACCCAAAGTGGTGCTAAGATTAACCTAGGACTTGATTTGCAAGGTGGTTTGCATATGTTATTAGGTGTAGAAGTGGAAGAGGCAGTTAAGTCAAAGGTTAAATCCATAGCCTCTTCTCTTAGTTATTCTATCAATAAAGAAGATATTATTGTTGATAAAATCAAAGTAAATGATACTAGTATTGAATTTAGTTTATTGGATGAAAATGATGTAGCTAAGGTTGATTTGTTGTTAAAAGACATTAAAGGCTTGGCTATTACACACGAAAATTTACACTACACACTTTCTTTAACCCAAGAAGAAATTAAATTAACTCATGAACAAGCTATTTTGCAAGCTGTAGAAACAATTAGAAATAGACTTGATCAATTTGGTCTTGCAGAGCCAAATGTAGCAAGATCAGGTGAGGATAAAATTTTAGTCGAACTTCCAGGTATTAAAACTGCTGCAGATGAGGCTAGAGCTAGAGAACTTATTGCAAAAGCTGCACATTTGCAATTAATGGAAGTAGATGATGTTAGAATGGATCAGGTAAATAATCTTACTCCAGCTCAAGCTGCTGAATATGGAGATTTAATTTTTGAAGATGCAAAAAATCCTCAAATTAAATATCTAGTAAAATCTATACCTATTCTTGATGGTTCTATGCTAACAGACGCAAAAGTGGGTTTTGCGCAAAGTAATAATCTTCCTGTGATTAATTTCACCTTAAATTCGGAAGGTGCTAAAAAATTTGGAGACTATACAGGAAATAATGTAGGCAAACGCTTAGCTATAGTTTTAGATAATAAAGTATATTCAGCTCCAAGAATTAATGAAAGAATAGGTGGAGGTAGTGGTCAAATTAGTGGTAGTTTTACCGTTGAAGAAGCTCATGATGTGGCCATTGCTTTAAGAAGTGGGGCACTTTTAGCACCGGTTAAAATGCTTGAAAAAAGAAGTGTTGGACCATCTTTGGGTGCTGATAGTATTAAAATGAGTATGATAGCCCTAGCAGGTGCTTCTATATTAGTTATTGCATTTATGGTGATGTATTATGGTATAGCAGGAATTTTTGCTAATATTGCTTTAGTGGCAAATATTTTAGTGATTATTGCTGTAATGGCTATGTTTGGTGCAACCTTAACTTTACCTGGTATGGCAGGACTTGTGCTTACTGTAGGTATGGCAGTAGATTCTAATGTTATTATTAATGAAAGAATTAGGGAATTATTGCGAGAGGGTGCTAGCATAAGGCAAAGTGTTGAAAATGGCTATAAGCATGCAATGAGTGCGATTTTAGATTCTAACATTACTTCGCTTATTACTTCAGTAGTACTTTATGCTTATGGAACAGGTGCGGTAAAAGGTTTTGCGGTGACTTTAAGCATTGGAATCTTAGTTTCAATGATTACTTCTATTGTTGGAACTCATGGTATGTTTGAAATGTTTATGAACCGTATGGAAAAAAGCAATAACACAAGATTATGGTTTGGATATAGGAGACCTTAATGCAATTTTTTAGTCAAAAACATATTTATGATTTTATGAGAATGAGATTTGCAGCCATCTCTTTGTCTTTTATTTTATTTTTTGGTTCTATTTTTATCCTTTTTACTAAGGGTTTGAATTTTGGTATTGATTTTACCGGTGGAACTTTGGTACAGCTTCAATATGAGCAAAAAGCACCCTTGGCTGAAATTCGTAAAGCTTTATCTATAAATGAAAATTTAAAAGGAGCTAGTGTTACCGAATTTGGTAGTGCTAATGAAGTTATTATTCGCTTTTCAGGAAGTAGCGATAGCTTGGGAAGTGATATTGGAGTAAGTATTGCAAATTTGTTAAAAGATACAGGTAAATTTGAAGTGCGCCGCGTGGATGTAGTAGGTCCAAAAGTAGGAGATGAACTACGTAATAAAGGTCTTATGGCAGTTGGAATTTCTTTGATTGCTATTTTGATTTATTTGGCAGTGAGATTTGAATGGCGTTTTGCTATGGCTTCTATTGTGTGTGAAATTCATGATATAGTCATTACTTTAGGTGCTATTGCATTATTTGAAATAGATGTAAATTTAGATATTTTGGCGGCTGTTTTAACTGTGCTTGGATATTCTTTAAATGATACGATTATTATTTTTGATAGGATTAGAGAAGGTGTTAAAACAAGTAAAAATTCAAAACTTGATTTAATTATTAATGAATCAGTTTCTGCAACTTTATCAAGAACTACTTTAACAACAGGTTTAACTTTAATCACTGTTGTAGTGCTTTATTTCTTTGGTGGATCTATGATAGAAGGTTTTGCTCTAACTATGATAGTGGGTATTGTGGCAGGTACTGCAAGTTCTATATTTGTAGCAAGTCCAGCACTTTTATGGTTTAAATTTAGTGTTACGCAGTATCGTCAAAAAGAATTAGAAAAAGTAAAGAAAAAACAAGAAAAAGAGAAATTAAGAGCGATGTATGAAAAAGGAACGGTGTAAAAATGAATTGGGGTAAGGTTATTTATATCTTTTTTGCTCTAATGAGCTTAACTACAACCGCAGGATTTTTATATGATCAAAATGAAGTTGCATTATTTATTGCAGCTTGTGTGAATTTAATTTCTACTTTATTGAAAATCGGAGTTAGAAATTTCTTAGCAGCTGAATTATTTGCTAGTTCTTTAGTGGCTGATTTGCATTTAATTCCAGCTTTTGCTTTAATACAAATTAATCCGGAAGCTAATGTTATGGTTTATACTTTAGCAATTGGTGCTTTGATAGCTAATATCTTTTCAATGATTTTAGTTATAGTTGATTCAGTAAAAAGTCAAGAAGAAAATTAGGAGTTAAAATGGCATATGAGGCAGGTAAAATAGAAAAAAAATGGCAAAAAATTTGGCAAGAAAAAGAATATTTTGAGCCAAAAGATGATTTTTCTTTACCAAAAAAATACATTTTATCTATGTTTCCATATCCAAGTGGTAGAATTCATATGGGACATGTGAGAAACTATAGCATAGGTGATGCTATGGCTAGATATTATAGAAAAAAAGGTTTTAATGTCTTACATCCTATAGGTTTTGATAGTTTTGGTATGCCTGCTGAAAATGCTGCGATAAAACACGGTATTCATCCTAAGAAATGGACTTATGAAAATATTGATTATATGCAAAATGAACTTGTTTCTTTGGGCTTTTCCTTTTCTAAAAAAAGAATGTTTGCTACTTCTGATCCTTTATATACTAAATTTGAGCAAGAATTTTTCATCAAAATGTATGAAAAAGGACTTGTTTATACTAAAGAAGCTGAAGTTAATTGGTGTGAGAATGATAAAACAGTCTTAGCAAATGAGCAAGTTGAAGATGGCAAATGTTGGCGTTGTGGACATGAAGTCATTAGAAAAAAAATGCCAGGATATTATGTAAAAATTACCGCTTATGCAGATGAATTATTGCAAGATCTTAAAAAATTAGAAGGAAAATGGCCAAGTCAGGTTTTGACTATGCAAGAAAATTGGATAGGTAAAAGCACAGGACTTAGTTTTGATTTTGATATAGAAGAAAATGATAAAATCAGTGCAAAAAAGATCAATGTTTTTACAACAAGAGCTGAGACTATTTATGGAGTGTCTTATATTGCTTTAGCACCTGATCATGAAATAGTAAACGAATTAATTGATAAAAAATTACTAGATCAAGATACTATCATAAAAATTCAAAATATACAAAATCAAACACCCCGCCAAAGACAAGCTGCACCAAAAGAAGGATATTTTTTAAATCTTCATGTAATCCATCCACTAAGTAAAGAAAAAATTCCTTTATGGGTAGCTAATTTTGTTTTAAGTGATTATGGTAGCGGGGCTGTTATGAGTGTGCCTGCTCATGATGAAAGAGATTATGAGTTTGCAAAAACTTATAATTTAGCTATAAAAAAAGTAATTTATAAAGATGAAAATGACGCACAATGTTACACTTTAAAAGAAGGTGTTTTAACCAATAGTGGCGAATTTGATCAATTAGAATGTAATGATGCTAGAGAAAAAATTAGTTTAAAAATTGAATCTTTGGGTATTGGTAAAAAGGTTACCAATTTTAAAATTCGTGATTGGGGTGTTTCTAGACAAAGATATTGGGGTGCTCCTATACCAATGATTAAGTGTAATTCTTGTGGCATAGTTCCTCAAAAAATAGAAAATTTACCTATTACCTTGCCTGAAGATGTGATTATAAATGGAGAGGGAAATCCACTTGATAAGCATGAAATATGGAAAGAGTGCATTTGTCCAAAATGTGGTAAAAAAGCACAAAAAGAAAGCGATACTTTAGATACTTTCTTTGAAAGTTCTTGGTATTTTGCGCGTTTTGCAAGTGATGATAAAACATGGCAAGAAAAAGCGGTAGATGAAAAAAGTGTTAATTATTGGATGAATGTTGATGAATATATTGGTGGGATTGAACATGCGATATTGCATTTACTCTATGCTAGATTTTTCCAAAAAGCACTTAGAGATTTGGGTTATTTAAAAGATGATGAGCCTTTTAATAGACTTTTAACCCAAGGAATGGTCACTAAAGATGGTGCTAAGATGAGTAAATCTAAGGGTAATGTAGTAGATCCTGATTATATTATAGAAAAATATGGAGCAGATAGTGCAAGATTGTTTATATTGTTTGCTGCACCACCTGCTAAAGAACTTGAATGGAACGATAGTGCGCTAGAGGGTGCGTTTAAATTTATCAATAGGCTTTATGAAAAGGCTATGAGTTTAGAATGTGGAAAATTACAAGAAATTGATCATCAAAGTTTAAATAAAGAAGAAAAATATGCTAGATTAAAAGTATATGAAGCTTTGAAAAAATCTTTTGAAGTTTATGAAGAAAGTTTTGCCTTTAATACCTTAATAGCTGCATGTATGGAAGCTTTAAATGCCTTAAATGCTATAAATCATAAAGAAGTTTTAAAAGAAGCTTTTTATATTATTTTAAATATTTTAGAGCCTATTATCCCTCATGTTTGTTTTGAGCTTAGCGAGCATTTGTTTAAATGTGAAAATTTTAAAGTATTAAAAATAAAAGAAGAAGTTTTTGTAAAAGATAGTTTTAATATAGCTATTAGTGTTAATGGTAAAAAAAGAGCACAGATTGAAATAAATTCAGAGGCTAAAGAAGATGAGATTTTAGCTTTGGCTAAAGAAAATGTTGCAAAATGGCTAGAAGGAAAAACCATTGTAAAAGAAATTTATATTGATAAGAAATTGGTAAATTTGGTGGTTAAATGAAAAAATATTTAATATCTTTTTTTGCTTTTTTTATTATATCTTGTGGATATATCCCATCATCTCAAATGGCAAGTAGGGTTTTGGGTGAAAATGTATTTTTGAAAATCAATATTAGTAAACAAGATCCCGAAAATAGTGTTTATATAACAGATATTTTAAGAGAAGCTATGCTTAATAAGCTTGGCAGAAAAGTCACAGATGAGCATAATGCAGATAGTTCTATTATAGTTACGATGAAAAAGTTAGAATTTCATCCTATGGTGTATGATAGAAATGGTTATGTGGTTAATTATAAAGCAGAGCTTTACTTGGAATTTCTTATGCGTTATAAAAATGGTAAAGAAGAAGTTGTAAATACTAAAGGAAGTTATAATTTTGATATTAATCCAAATTCTATTATTAGCGATCAAGCTAGATTTGAAGCAATTAAAAATGCATCAAGTGAAGCTTTTGATGAATTTGTTTCTATTATAGCTATTAGGGGTTATAAATAAATGGCAAGTCATATCAATGAGATTGCAAAAGAAACATTGATAAAATTAAAAGAGCGTAAGTTGCATCCAACTCCTGAAAATTATAGTGAGGTATTTGAAGAATGCGCTAAAAAAGCGGGAGTGATGAGTTTTAATAAAGCAAGGATAGAAAAATATACTAATCTTTTAGATGATATTTATAAGCAAGAGCTAAAAGGAAAAAGCATTCGAACTATTGATGAGTTTTTGATGTTTTTAGTTTCTAGGCTTAATAGGCAAGTAAGTAGAAAATATGAAGATGTTTATGCTTTGCTTGATTTGATTGTGCAGCAGCTTAGTATTAGCAAAGATAAAAAAATCAAAGAACTAGCAAAAATTACTCAACACAGATTATCTCAAGCTATGGATTTAGAAACCATATATCTTTTAAGGGCTAAATGGAGAGAGCTTGAAAAATCTTATGAGGATTATGAGCTTTTAAAAAAATTAGAAGAATTTAATATTCGAGCGTTTTTGGATTTTCACACTTTAGTTGAAAAACTCATTGTTATGTTAAAGGAGAGATCTTATGAGAAGCAGGCTGAACTTTTACTAGCTTCTTTGGAGTCTTTGTTTGGAGCAAGTAAAGAGCTTGAGCAGTTTAAACAAAATTTAAAAGAAAATCCTAAATTAATTGCCAGGAAAGAATTTGCACATGAGTATTATTTAATGTTGCAAAAAAAAGAAGCAACAGATAAATATTATATACAAAAAAACCTTTCTTTTTTTAATCAGCACTTAGAAAGCTTAAATGAAATGGTATCAAAGCTGTATGATAACAGCCAAGAAGATGTGAAATTTATTAATGCTTTAACTAAAGATGAAAATGGTAATGTTCAAATTAATTTTGATACACTAAAAGATAAACTTTTATATGCAAACGAGCAAATAGCGCAAATTAAAACTCAAATTCAAGCTACAAGTGATGATGAGCAAAGAGAGCAGTGGAGTCTTGCTCAAGAACTTAAAAAACTTGATGAAAACTATAAGCTTTATGCTGTTAATTATGCATTATGTTTTTTTAAAATTAATAATATAGAGCATGTTATTAATGTTTATGGTGTTGATAGTTTTAAGGCAATTAGTGGAAAGTTTAAAAAGATACTTAAAGATTTATGTAAAGATATGGGTGAAATTTGGATTTTAGATGAAAGTTCTTATTTGGTTATACTTCCAGGTAAAAATTTAGAAAGTGCTCAGATTTTTATAGAAAAAGCCTTAAAGCTTATAGATGATTATAAATTCATTTATAAAGAAGAAGTAGTTAAACTTATTTTATCATCTTCTTGCATAGAAAAAAAAGAATTTCCAGATGGCGATATTTTAAAAGAATTAATCCAAAAAGCTTAGCATGAAATTTCAACAAACACTTTCACAAAAAACTATGTATGTGCAAAAAATTAGTAGATTTTTTATGTTTAGCATGTATGAGAAGTATAAAAAATTTATTCCAAAAACTAAAAATATCCAAATTATTGGCACTAATGGTAAAGGAAGTACGGGTAGATTTTTAGCGCTTTTACTTTTAGAGCAAGGATATAAAGTAGGTCATTATACAAGTCCACATATTTTTGAATTTAATGAAAGATTTTGGTTAAATGGCAAAATTGCAAGCAATGAACTTTTAGAAAAAGCGCATGAAAAACTAGAAAGTGTTTTTTTGGAAGATGTAAAAAAACTTAGTTATTTTGAATACGCTACTTTTTTAGCTTTTTTTATTTTTAAAGATTGTGATTATGTGATTTTAGAAGCCGGAGTAGGTGGGGAGTATGATGCGACAAGTGTTTTTGAAATAGATTTTAGTATTTTTACTAAAATAGGATTTGATCATCAAGATTTATTAGGTAAAAATTTAGAAGAAATAGCAAGAACAAAATTAAAAGCCATGAGTGCCAAAGCTTTAATTAATCATAAGCAAGAAGCAAAAGTATTAAATTTGGCTCAAAAAATAGCAAATTTAAAACGAGCTAGTTTAAGTATCAGTTTGCTAGAAAAAAATAATTTTATTTATCCTTATGTACAAGAATATATTCAAAAATATAATTTTGCGACTTTTTTAAAAGATAATCTTTTTTTAGCTTTAGAAGCTTTTTCTAAAATTTGTGCTAAAAATGAAAAAGAATTAATTCAAGGTATCAAAAATCTACCAAAACTTGATTTAAAAGGAAGGTGCGAGCAAATAAGTCAAAATATTTTTATTGATGTAGGACATAATGAAATGGCGGCTTTAGCTTTAGTTGAAATTTTCAAGGAAAAAAAAGTTCATTTAGTTTATAATTGCTTTTTAGATAAAGATTCTTATAAAATTTTAAAGGTCTTAAAACCTATAATAAAAATAGTTGAAATTTATGATTATGAAAGTAAAGATAGACCTTTGGCGGGTTCTGTTTTGCTAGAAAATTTAGAAAAATTAGATATTGTTTATCAAAAATTTGAACAAATAAAAAAAGATGAGTTATATTTGGTTTTTGGTTCTTTTGTATTGGTAGAAAAATTTTTAAGAGGCTATAATGAAAGATAAATTTACGCTAACTATTACAGATGTAAATGGTTCTAGACATTTTTTATTAAGTCAGATTATAAAAAAAGTAATAATTTATTTTACTACTTTTGTTTTTGTTGTTATAGTTTTAGGTGCTTTATATATTAATTATCTAGCAGATAAGCGTTCAGAGCTTTTAAAAGAACAAGAAATATTATCTTCAAAGAATACTAAATTGTTTTCTCAAAATGAGAGTATGCAAAAAAGTTTAGAAGAAAAAACAGCCTTATATGATGAACTCCAAACCCAACTTGCAGATATTGAGGATAATTTAGGCTTAAAACAAGATGAAAGTTTAGATATACCAGAAAGATTAGAAAAAGTCAAACTTACTAATGATCAAGCTTATTTATTTTTAACACAAATTCCAAATGGTCATGTGATAGAAGATAATGGAGTCACAGGTAATTTTGGATGGCGTCATCATCCTATATTAAATAAAAAAGAATTTCATCCAGGTATTGATTTAAGAGCAGCTTTAAAAACTCCTATTTATGCGCCTGCAAATGGAGTGGTTGAATACGCTGCATATAGCAATAATGGTTATGGTTACTCAGTGATTTTGATCCATAATTTTGGTTTTAAAACGGTTTATGCGCATATGACGCGTCAGGATGTTGTCAAAGCAGGGCAATTTGTAAAAAAAGGTGATTTGTTGGGTTATACGGGAAATACAGGTCTTTCTACGGGACCGCATTTGCATTATGAGGTTAGATTTATTAATAAACTTTTAGATCCTAAGATTTTTATAGATTTAAACCGAAAAAACTATGAACAAATTTTTGAAAAAGAAAGGAGAGTGCCATGGCAATCTTTAATAAAGGCTCTATTGCTGCAGTATCCGAAACTACAGTCATTTCAAACGGAGCAAAAATAGAAGGAAAATTTTATTTTGATTCTATGCTTCATTTAGATGGAGAAATTACAGGAGTAATTAATTCTTCTAATGTGATAGTGATAGGTAAAAGTGGTGTTTTAAAAGGACAAGTTAAGGCAAATAAGATAGTAATCAATGGAGTTTTTGAGGGAGAAATGCAAGTTGATTCTTTAGAAATTTTATCCGGCGGTGTGCTTAATGGTAATATCATAGTTAAACAATTAAGTATTGAAAATGGTGGGAAATTTAATGGAAGTAGTAAAATAATTGAAAAAGAAGAAGAGCTTGCAACTATTGATGTGAGTATAGAAAATTCAGAAAATGCAAGCTAAATTATATGAATATTTATTAAGTAATAAAACTGAGTTAATAATTTGTGAGAATGATAAAGAAGCAGATGAATTAGCTCAAGTTTGCTTATTTTTAAAATTAAAAACTTTTATTTTACCTGATTTTAGAGCAGAATTTGGTAGCGATTTACGCTCTTTTTCTAAAGAACTTTTTGAAATTTGTAAAGTATTAAATGCTTATCATAAAGAAAATGAAAATAAAATTTTAATATCTCCTATAAAAACAATTTTGCAAAAGTTACCAGGTAAAAAGCATCTAAAAAACATTATTCTTAAAAGAAATTCACTTCTTGCTTTAGAGAAATTTAAAGAAGAAATTTTACATAGTGGATATGAGTTTGTAGATATAGTTCAAGATAAGGGTGAAATTTCAATACGCGGGGATATTATAGATATTTTTGCGATTAATGAAGAACAACCTTTTAGAATTTTACTTTTTTCAGATGAGATAGAAAGTATAAGATATTTTGATATACATACACAAAAATCAATCCCTGCTGAACTCTCCAATATAGAAATTTGTCCTTTTTTGAGTGCTTTTAGTCAAGAGCAATATGAAAATTTACAAGAAAAAATTCAAAATTTCCAAAGTCAAAGCATTATAAATGATGTTAATTCTTTAGGTTTTTGGTGTGTTGATGATTTTTGTGATTATTTAGATTTAAATTTTGTAAGCATAAAAAAAATTGATGTAAATGATTTTGAAGAAGATATTAGTAAAATCAATCAAAATATTTTACCCGAACCAAAATTTTATAAAGATTTGGTAAGTTCTTATAATTATGATTTTTTCACTTTTCACAAAGATAAAAAAATTACTATTTTAGCAAAAAATGAAGCTTTGTTTAAAGCTTTAAATTTACAAGAATTTTCAAATATTAAATTAAAAATATCCCAAGAAAGAATTAATTTAAGTACTCAAGATGAGCTTATCATATCTTTAAATAAAAAAGAAAAAAATAAAAGAGTTAGAAAAGCAAGTTTGGTAATAGATGAGCTTAGAGTTGGGGATTTTGTTGTGCATGAAGATTATGGTGTAGCTAAATTTTTAGGTCTTGAGATTATTGCAATAGCAGGAGCAAAAAAAGAATTTGTCGCTCTTGGGTATTTAAATAACGATAAGCTTTTATTACCTGTTGAAAATTTATATATGATTGATAAATATATCGGTGCAAGTGGTGGCGTGCCTTTACTTGATAAGCTTGGAAAAGGAAGTTTTTTAAAAATCAAGGAAAGATTAAAAGAAAAATTATTTGCCATTGCTTCAAATATAGTTTCTTTAGCAGCGACTAGAGCTTTGATAAAAGCAAAAGAATTAAAAATTTCTCAAGAATTACAAGATGAATTTATCAATAAGGCAGGATTTTTTTACACTAAAGATCAAAGTCAAGTTTGTCAAGAAATCACTCAAGATTTAAAAAGTATGCAGGTGATGGATAGGCTTTTAAGTGGCGATGTGGGTTTTGGTAAAACAGAAGTTGCTATGAACGCTATATTTACTTGTGTAAAAAGTGGTTATACGGCTTTATTTTTTGCGCCAACTACTTTGCTTTCAGCCCAGCATTTTAAAACCTTAAAACGAAGATTTGATTCTTTTGATATAGAGGTTTTTAAGCTAGATCGTTTTACTAGTGCTAAAGAAAAAAAACAAGTTTTAGCATTTTTAAAAGAAAATAAGCCTTGTGTAGTGGTTGGAACGCATTCTCTTTTAGGGGTTGAGTGTGAAAATTTGGGTTTAGTCGTGATAGATGAGGAGCATAAATTTGGTGTAAAACAAAAAGAAAAACTCAAAGAACTAAGTAAAAATTCACATATTCTATCTATGTCAGCAACGCCTATACCAAGAAGTTTAAATCAAGCTCTTAGCTCTTTAAAGTCATATAGTGTTTTACAAACTCCACCTGAGGATCGTTTGGATGTGCGTACCTTTGTTAGAGAAAGTAGTGATGCTTTGGTTAAAGAAGCTATTTCAAGAGAATTAAGAAGAGCGGGACAGATTTTTTATATACACAATCATATAGCAAGTATTGATGGGTGTAAAAAATATCTTTTAGATTTGTTTCCAAATTTAAAAATTTTAATCTTGCATTCTAAAATTGATGCAAAAACTACTGAAGAAGAAATGATTAAATTCGAAAATAAAGAATATGACTTATTGCTTTGTACTTCTATAGTTGAAAGTGGTATTGATTTGGCAAATGCAAACACTATCATAGTAGAAAATTCAGATCGCTTTGGTATGGCTGATTTGCACCAACTTAGAGGAAGAGTAGGGCGTAGTGCTAAGCAAGGATATTGTTATTTTCTTATTGAAAATAAGGAAAAAACCACAAAAGATTCTTTAAAAAGACTTACGAGTTTAGAGAGTAATTCTTATTTAGGCTCAGGAAGCGTGCTTGCTTATCATGATTTAGAAATTCGTGGTGGTGGAAATTTATTAGGTGTGGATCAAAGCGGACATATAGAACAAATTGGTTATAGTTTGTATCTTAAAATGTTAGAAGATGAGATTAATAAATTAAGTAAAAAAGAAGAAATTAAAGAGAAAAAAATAGATCTAAAGCTTAATATCAATGCTTTTTTAAATAGTGAGTATATTAGTGAAGATCGTTTGAGATTAGAACTTTATAGAAGACTTAGTAAATGTATGAGTGTTAATGAAGTTTATGAGATAGAAAGTGAGATGAATGATCGTTTTGGAAGGCCTGATATCTTCACAAAGCAGTTTTTGGATTTAATCATCATAAAAATTTTAGCTAGCAAGCATTATAAACTAGTGAGTAATTATGAGCAAAATATTTGTTTTGTAAAAGATGATGAGAGCAAGGAAGTCATTAAGGCAAAAAGTAAAGACGATGATGATGTAATTGAGGCTATTTTGATGCATTTAAGAAAGAGTGAAAAAGCATGAGTGGATATGAAATTTTTAAAGCTTTAGTTAATGCAAATATTGTTTATAAAGATTTTGAATGGCTAGAAAATAATACTTTAAGTGAGTTTGAAATTTTAATTTCTGTAGTTTTAACTCAAAATACAAATTGGAAAAATGTATTGAAAGCTTTGATAAATTTAAAACAAGCAAATATTACTAAGATAGAAGATTTATCAAATTTAAATACTCAAGATTTAGCGTTTTTAATAAAGCCAAGTGGATTTTATAATACTAAGGCAAAATATATTAAAAATTTTACTCAAAAATATTTTCAATATTTTAATTCTTTTGAGCTTTTTAAAGAAGAAGTTGATAGAGAATGGCTTTTGGATATTAAGGGTTTTGGTCAAGAAAGTGCTGATGGAATTTTAAATTATATATGCAAAAAAGAAGTTTTAGTAGTTGATGCTTATAGTGCAAAAATAGCTAATTATTTAGGCTATGAGTGTCAAAGTTATGATGAGTTGGCAGATTTTTTAAAAAAAGACATAGCTAAAAATCAACAAGAATTGTGTGTTTTATTAAAAAAAGAATGTAAATTATATGAGCTTTATCAAATTTTTCATGCTTTAATTGTTTCTTTTTGTAAAACACACTTTCAAGGTAAAAAACTTTCAGAGAATGGTGTGCTTATTCTAGATCCTTTAAAATTTTAAATTTATTTTTTATTTAAAAAGTTATTTTTTTACGATTAAAGTGCTATAATGTATTTAACTTCATAAAAAGGAGAAGTAATGAATACAAGTATAGTTGGAAAGCAATTTGAGCTAACTGAGTCTATAAAAGAGTATGTGGAAAAAAGCTTTGATGCTTTAAGTAAATATGGCTTAGATGTGATTTCTGCGCGTTGTGTTATAAGTGCTGATGAAAGGCATGGAAAGAAAGGATTTTGGGCTGAATTTAGCATTAATCTAGCCGGTATTAATACAGTGGTTGTAAAGCAAAAAGATAAAGACTTATATGCTGCTATAGATTTAGCTATTGATAGAATTTCTAAGGTTTTAAGAAGATTGCATGATAAAAATATTACCCATAAACATCAAGATGAGATAAAAGAAAATTTAGT
This sequence comes from Campylobacter sp. RKI_CA19_01122, assembly GCF_025771325.1. Classification (NCBI taxonomy): domain Bacteria; kingdom Pseudomonadati; phylum Campylobacterota; class Epsilonproteobacteria; order Campylobacterales; family Campylobacteraceae; genus Campylobacter; species Campylobacter sp. RKI_CA19_01122. The sequence goes on from NZ_JAKMPZ010000001.1 coordinate 53,311, forward strand.
ATTACCGAGCTTGATTGAGGAAGATGAGATAGTTCCAACAGAACTTGAGCTATATAAGCCTTTGGAAATTGAAGAAGTATTGGAAAAATTAAAAGCAAGTAAAGATATATTTTTAGTTTTTAATGACATAGATGCAAAAATGAGGGTGTTATATAAGAAAAAAGATGGTAAATTTGGTTTATTTTAATAAAAATCTAGCCTTTTTTTTAAAGGCTAGATTTATTAGAAGAGTTTGTTAAAAATTTTATCTATTGCTTGATCTACTTTTTTACCTGTATTTTTAGCACCATCACTAGCATTTCCACCTATTGTATTAACAATAGAATTTACAACACTTTTTGTATCAAGACTTACTTTAGGATCTTGCGTTGTTCCTTTTATAGTACCTTTGAAGTTTGCTCTATCAATGACGATATTAAAAGGAATGTTTAATTTGGTACTTTTTGTATCAACCTTACCTTTGCTAATATTTATATTGCTTCTATCAGCCACTAGGTTTAAATTTAAATCTATAAGATTTTTGTTGATATTTATTTTGGCTTCACCGTTGCGATATACATCTTGAGTGATATCTTTTTGTAAAAGTAACATTAAAGCACCTGTGATGAGATTTTTCTTAAGTTGCCCATCGGCTAAATTCATTAGCACTACACCACTTTCTTTTAAAAGATTATAATCAATGCTTAAATTTGATTTTGCTTGGTAATAATCAGGTAAATCTAAGCTTTGAGTTAAATTTGAAAGATCGGTATTTTGCATTTTAGCGTTAAAAATATTATTTTTTAAAGTGGCATTTAATGAGCCGTTAAATATATTTTTACTATTAATACTTGCATCTATTAAAGCGTTTTTAAAATCAAATTTTCCTTCAAAATCAGCCTTGCCTTTTAAGTTTCTATCAACTAAAAATCCTAACTTAGAAAAATCTTGCAATGATATATTATAAGTGCTTACTAGAGCCATTTGATTAAGATCAAATTTACCTTTTAATGAATTAATATTTGCAAATGAACTTAGAACTTTAGCGTTAAAATCAATGATTGATTTAGAAATTTTTCCATCAAGATTGATTTTTGCTGAAGTATTCTTTGGAAATTTTTTCTCTAAAAGCTTGGATAATTCTACTTCATTAAAAGAAGAATTAATGATTGCTTTAAAATCACCATTAATATTGTTAAAATCAAGTGACTTTAAGTCAATATCTGCATTTACATCACCAAATGCTAAAACTTTTTGTCCTATCAAAGGAAAAAGTTGTTCTAATTTTATATTATCAATCTTTGCTTGTAAACTTTTTCCATTGGATTTTGCATTGATAAGCCCTTGCATGATTTTAATATTTGCATCAAGATTTTGAATTTGATTTGACTTAAGATCAACTTTGGCATCTAAATTTAAAGGTCCATTGAGATCTTGTTTGGTTAAAGGTTTTAATTTGTTAAGATTATCTATAAAAGCACTAATTTGTACATTTAAATCTTTGTTTGTAAGGTTATATGAACCTTTTAGTTGAGGTATTTTTGCTATGTTTGAATCAAGTAAAGCTTCATAATCAATCAAAGAATTTTTCGCATTTGCTTTAGCTTGTAAGTTAAAATTTGTTTTTGGAAAATCAAGATTGCTTAGTTTTTTAAATTCCATAACATTTATATTTGCATTGTTTAACCTAGTGTTTAGATTGAAATTTTTAAAATCAAGCCCTTGTGTTTTTAAGTCTAAAACTAATTTAGAATTAATAAAAGCAGGTATGGAGATAGTCTTTAAAAGTTCTGCTACTTCTATATTAGTTGTATTGATATTAAGATTATTATTTTCTAAAACAGCTTTTAAGCTACCACCAAATCCAAGCAAGTTAGCATCTAATCTTTGTAATTGATTGTTTGCAAAAAGTAAATTACCTTGAATTTGACTTTTGCCTTGGAGTTTCATTTTAGCTAGAGATGAAAATTGATTAAAATCATCTATTTTGATGTCAAAATCACTAGCTAAGTTTTGTTTTGTTATATCATAAATACTTTTTTGTGTATAAAGTTTAAAAAAATTGCTTAAAATTTCACTTTTAAATATAACTTCATTGTTTTGGATTAAAGATCTTATTTCACCTTTTATATAGCTTTGTTTTGGTAAGCTTAGATTAAAATCTTTTTCAATTAGAGTATTGTTGATAGAACTTGTGTAAAAATTAATCAAAGCATTACCATTTGGTTTTAAATCTTTAGCTTGTATATCGCTTATAATACTAATTTTTCCTTGAGCATATCTTGGTAGATTAGCAAAATCTAAAATTTGAGCCAAATCTATATTTTTGCCAATAAATTCAAGATTTATAGGAGAAAAATCAACAATTTTTGCATCTAAGCTAAGATTAGAATCAAACAAAAATCCATTACCTTTTACTAAAAAATCACTACTTTTACCTACAGCACTACCTTTAAATGTAAAATCTTTATCACTTTTTAAGCCAAGATTTTGAATATAGTTTTGTTTAAGTCCTAAAAGATAGTTTAAATCAAATCCTAGTCTTAAAGGTGATATGCCACCTTCTATGTTAGCAAAAAATTTATCATCAATATTTGCTTTAATGTCAAGTTGTGAAAAACTAATTTTAAAATTTTCAAATTTAACATTCATACCGCTTTTTTGAGCAATAATCGTTTCGATTCTTGGCTTTAAAAAAGCATTACCCATGCTTGTAAATAATAATGTATATATAGCTAGAAATGCTATACACACTACACCTAAAAGAATGTAAAGAATTTTTTTCATGAGAAACCTTTATAATGATATATCATATAAATTTAGTGATATAGACTAAACTTATATGATATATTTTACTTAATTTATTGACAATTAACTTTCTTTAATGTATAATTCTATCACTCAAAAACAAAGAGTGCTAAAAATGGCACATTTTAGAAAGGATAAAAAATGAATTTTCAACCTCTAGGAAAGCGTATTTTAGTAAAACGCTTAGAAGAAATGAAAACTACTGCTTCTGGGATTATTATACCAGATAATGCTAAAGAAAAACCATTAAATGGTGAAGTTATTGCAGTAAGCAAAGAAATAGAAGATATTAAGGTAAATGATAAAGTAATGTTTGCAAAATACGGTGGAACTGAAATTAAACTTGATAATGAAGAGTATTTAGTTCTTAATGTTGAAGATGTTTTAGGGATTATTAAATAAAAAAGGATAAAAAATGGCAAAAGAAATATTTTTTTCAGATGAAGCAAGAAATAAACTTTATGAAGGTGTTAAAAAACTTAATGATGCTGTAAAAGTCACTATGGGGCCACGCGGTCGTAATGTATTAATCCAAAAAAGTTTTGGTGCTCCAACTATCACAAAAGATGGTGTGAGTGTAGCTAAAGAAGTGGAATTAAAAGATTCTTTAGAAAATATGGGTGCTTCTTTAGTTAGGGAAGTAGCTAGTAAAACAGCTGATCAAGCAGGCGATGGAACAACAACAGCAACAGTTTTAGCGCATGCTATTTTTAAAGAAGGTTTGAGAAATATTACAGCAGGTGCTAATCCTATCGAAGTTAAAAGAGGTATGGATAAAGCTTGCGAAGCTATAGTAGCTGAACTTAAAAAACTTTCTCGTGAAGTTAAAGATAAAAAAGAAATAGCTCAAGTTGCGACAATTTCTGCGAATTCAGATGAGAAAATCGGAAATTTAATCGCTGATGCTATGGAAAAAGTTGGAAAAGATGGTGTTATCACTGTTGAAGAAGCAAAATCAATCAATGATGAATTAAATGTAGTTGAAGGTATGCAATTTGATAGAGGTTATTTAAGCCCATATTTCATTACAAATACTGAAAAAATGACAGCTGAATTGCAAAATCCTTTTATTTTGTTATTTGATAAAAAAATTACTAACTTAAAAGATTTATTACCAATTTTAGAACAAATTCAAAAAACAGGAAAACCACTTTTAATTATAGCTGAAGACATTGAAGGCGAAGCTTTGGCAACTTTAGTTGTAAATAAATTAAGAGGTGTTTTAAATATTTCAGCAGTTAAAGCTCCTGGCTTTGGCGATAGAAGAAAAGCTATGCTTGAAGATATTGCTATTTTAACAGGTGGTGAAGTGATCTCTGAAGAGCTTGGAAGAACTTTAGAAAGTGCTAGTATTCAAGATTTAGGTCAAGCTTCAAGCGTGATTATTGATAAAGACAATACAACTATTGTAAATGGCGCAGGTGAAAAAGCAAATATTGATGCAAGAATTAACCAAATCAAAGCTCAAATTGCTGAAACAAGTTCAGATTATGATAGAGAAAAATTACAAGAAAGATTAGCTAAATTAAGCGGTGGTGTAGCGGTGATTAAAGTTGGTGCGGCTACTGAAACTGAAATGAAAGAGAAAAAAGATAGAGTTGATGATGCATTAAGTGCTACAAAAGCTGCAGTTGAAGAAGGTATAGTAATAGGTGGTGGCGCTGCATTAATCAAAGCAAAATCAAAAATCAGTTTGAATTTGCAAGGCGATGAGGCTATTGGTGCAGCTATTGTAGAAAGAGCATTAAGAGCACCTTTAAGACAAATTGCTGAAAATGCTGGATTTGATGCTGGTGTAGTTGTAAATACAGTAGAAAATAGTAAAGAAGAAAATACTGGTTTTGATGCTGCAAAAGGTGAATATGTAAATATGCTTGAAAGCGGTATTATCGATCCTGTTAAAGTAGAAAGAGTAGCCTTGCTTAATGCGGTATCAGTAGCTAGCATGCTTTTAACAACTGAAGCTACAATTAGCGAAATTAAAGAAGATAAACCTGCTATGCCTGATATGAGTGGTATGGGCGGTATGGGAGGCATGGGTGGTATGATGTAATACCATCTTTTTTACTTCTTTTTGGAGTTGCTTTTTATAGCAACTCTTTTAAATTCTTTTATATTTTTTCATACTCGTTTTATTTTGTTATAATAGATGTAAAATTATAAGGATTTTACATGAAAAATTTACAAGAAGAGCAATTTTCTAACTCAAAATATATTAAACCTAAAAGATATACTTATATAGGTAAAGATAACAAAAAATACACTTGGGATTTTATAGAAGCATTAGATAGTGTTTCTGTTTTTTTATATCATACTCAAAAAGATTCTTTTGTTTTTGTAAAGCAATTTAGAATTCCTTTATGGGATTATCAAAAACGCAATAACTTAAATTTAAACGAGATGGGATTTAGCATAGAGCTTTGTTCAGGTCTTGTTGATAAAGATTTGAGTTTAGAGGAAATAGCTAAAGAAGAATGTATTGAAGAACTAGGTTATGCTCCTAAGGTTGTAGAAAAAATAGGGGAATTTTATACAGGTTTTGGTTCAGGCGTTAGTAGACAATTTTTATTTTTTGCTGAAATTAATGAAGATGATAAAATTGGTAATGGTGGTGGAATTGAGGGGGAAGATATCCAAGCAGTATGGATAAAAAGAAAAGATTTTGAAAAGTTTTCTAAAGAAAATCCTATAAAAACGCCTTTACTTGAGTATGTGTATTTATGGTTTAAGGGTAAGAATTAATCTTACCTCTTTTTATTTTTCCTCTTTATTTTCAATATTTAGATCTTTTTCATCAAGCATTTCTTTAAAGATTCCAAATAAATCTTCAGAAGCCTTTTCAGCATTAGAGCATTTATCTAAAATTTGATTTTGTACTAGTTTATCACTTGTATCTTCATTATGTGCTAAAGCAACGGCTTGGTTCATATTTTCATGTACTTTTTGATGTGGTAAATTTAACTTACCAAAAGCTCTTCCGCTAGAAAATCTTTCCTTGCCAATACCAGCAATCCATTTTGCAAGTCTGCAACTTAAATGATCAGATAAAGTTTTTCCTGAAGCATGAATAATTTCATTATATCCATTTAATTTAAATGCAATATGATCTAGTTTTGCTAGTGATATGAATATTTCAGAGGTAATGCTTTTAGCGTGAGAACTAGTTGAATTTGCATTAGAAATTAATTGAGCAAAATTACTAGAGAATTTTACTATATGCTCATTAGATTCTAATGATACTTTTTCTACTTGTTCACTTTGTCCATACATCTCATCAGCATTTTGTTTTAATAGGTTAATATTTAATTCTACTTCAGAAGTTGCTTTTTGTGTTTTTTCAGCAAGTTTTCTTACTTCATCAGCAACAACAGCAAAGCCTCTGCCGTGTTCTCCTGCTCTAGCAGCTTCGATTGCGGCATTTAGTGCTAAAAGATTGGTTTGATCGGATACATCTTTGATTAAGTTAATAACATTAGTGATCTCATCAACACTGCGGTGTAAATTACCTGCTGTATCTCTTGAGCGATTAGCTGATTCAATAATGCTTTGAAGTGAAGATATAATAGAATGCGTGATAGAATTTAACTCTTGCATATCTTCCAAAGAAGAATCAGAATACTGAGAAATCATTTCCGCTTTATTAACATTTTCTTGCATGTCACTTTGAACATTTGAAATACCTTTTAAAACACCGTTTAGTAGCATTTCTAAAAGATGGGTTTCAAGTTCAGCTTTCCCACAATCTCCTTGTAGTTGTTTTTCATAATTCTCAATTAGTTCTTGCTTTTCCAAAAGAAGTTTTTTATTTTCTTCTTCTAATGCTTTGATTTTATTTTGCAATTCTTCAAAGTCTTGTTTTGATTGACTTTTTTTCCCAAACATGTTTTATCCTTAAAGTAAAAATTTTACAGAGAATTATTTTTTGTAATTTGATAAGTAAGTATTTAATTCATCCTTTAATCTTAATTTTTCTTTTTTTAGATTAGCTATTTCTAAGCTATCTAAATGAATTCTACCCTCTTCTGCATCTTTGATTTTATGATCAAGTTCATTATGCTCTTCAAATAGTTTATCAAAGTGCATATCCTTACCTTTTAACTCAGTGATTAGATCTCTAAATTCGTGTAGCATATTAGCCTCCTTTTTTAAATTAGTATTTGATTATAGCTTAAAATAAGTTAAATATATTTTAACTCATCAGGTTTTTGTTTATTTTTGATAATCTTTTTAGCTATTTTTATACTATCTGCTGTGCCTACGATTAATAATTTTGCTCCAGTACCTATTAAAGTGTCTCCTCTTGGCATAGGGGTGAATTTTTTGTTTTCCAAAATTCCTACTATGCTTACATTTGCCATATCTCTTAAATGGATTTCTTTTAATCTTTTAAATCTTACCCATGAATCATCAGGAATTTTAACTTCTTCTAAATCAATAGGGCTATTTTTTTTATAAAGATAGTTTTCTAATAAATTTTCCATATCAGGTCTTGCTGACATAGCACTAAGTCTTTGTGCGACCAATTTTGTAGCAGAAACTATGGAATTTGCTCCAAGTTTTTTTAGTTTTTCAGTTTCGTCTTCATTGCTTGAGCTAGCTAGTATAAAATAAGGATTGATTCTTTGTAATTCTTTTTCAAACAATCTCACTGAAGCAATGATGGCTATATTATCTGCTATGTTATTGCTAAGAGTAATTACACCTTTTGCGCTAGAAAGATTGGTCTTTAAAAAGGCTATATTTGTATGTGGAGCACTTTCTATATAATAAGGATAATTATATTTTTCAGCTATCTCGCTAAAATTTTCTATTTCATCAACAACAACAAAAGGAATGTGATTTTCTTTGAATTGCTGTGCTAGTTCTATGGTAAAATCATTGTGATAGCATATTACAAAATGATTTTTTAATCTTGCAACTTTATGAAGCATTCTTCTTTCCTTGATAATCTTAGACAAAACACCTTTTTTGACTATTTCTATTACCAAACCCATACAAAAAGTAAATATTGTAAAAGTCAATAATACATATACAACAGTAAAAATTCTACCTGCTGTTGGTATGGGATTTACTTCAGTATAACCTAAAGTGGTAAAAGTCATACCAGCTTGATAAATAGCATCGTTAAGGTTATAATTGCTTGTGAGCATATAACCAAAAGCCCCAATTAATGTCATCATTACAACAGCAATAAGAGGAATTCTTAAAAATCTAAGTTGCTCGTAAAGCTCGTCATTGAGATTAATTGAAGGTTTTGGAGAGGGAGACCAATTGAGGAATTTTTGTAGCTTTTTCAAAAAAGACATAACAATTCCTCGTTTACATTAAGGATTATTTGCTACTTTGTTTTTTAAGTGTTCTTAAGGTTGAAGCAGCTACTCTAACTTTTCTAGTAGTTCCATCTTCTAAAGTGATACGAACTGTTCTTAAATTTGGCAAAAAGCGTCTTTTAGTTTTATTGTTAGCGTGGCTAACATTGTTACCTACCATAGGTCCTTTTCCTGTAATTTGGCAAATTCTTGACATAAATTTTTCCTTATGAAATAAAAATAATTTTTAGCATTATATCTAAAGCAAGCTTAAAAAAATCAAATATTATTAAAAATACATAAAGAAAATTTGATAATAAGTATGATAAAATTATTTTTTATTTTATTGGAGATATATAATGTATGTAGCGCCAAGTTTATTGTCTGCAAATTTTTTAAACTTAGAAAATGAGATTAAAGAAGTATCTCAAGCGGGAGCTGATTTGTTGCACATTGATGTGATGGATGGACATTTTGTGCCAAATCTTACTTTTGGTCCTTGTGTGGTTGAAAATATTTCAAAAATTACTTCAGTACCTTTAGATGTGCATTTAATGGTGCATAATGTTAGTAGTTTTGTAGATTTATTTATACCTATAAAACCAAAATTTATTAGTTTTCATTTAGAAGCTGAAAACCATCCTATTAGGGTGTGTGAGTATATAAGAAAAAACGGCATTTATCCTGCTATTGTATTAAATCCACATACCCCCGTTTCAAGTATAGAGTATATTTTAGAATTTGTAGATATGGTGCTTTTAATGAGTGTTAATCCAGGCTTTGGCGGGCAAAGTTTTTTACCTTTGGTGTATAATAAAATTCGCCAGTTGAGAGAAATGATAGATAGGAAAAATCTTAAAGTTTTTATAGAGGTTGATGGTGGGGTAAATGGCTTAAATGCACCTGATTTGGATGAAGCAGGAGCTGATATTTTGGTCGCGGGTAGTTATATTTTTTCTTCGCAAGATAAAAAAACAGCAATTAATTCTTTAAAGCTTGAATTTTGAGCCAACAACAAATCGATGATTTAATCATCAAGCTAAGCAAAGAAAACAAACCTTTTCCTTGGGTTTTAAAAGAACTTGCAAAAATAGAAGAATTAAACCACTATGATTTTGATTTATATATTTTTGAGCTTTTAGGACTAGGGGTAGAGCTTAATGCACAAAATTGTTTGTGTTTAAAAAGTAAAAATAAAAAAATAAAAGATGAGATATTTTGTGTTGTAGATATTGAAAGTACCGGCGGGATAAAAAGTGGTCAAATTTTAGAAATAGGTGCTGTAAAAATTCAAAATTATAAAGAAATTGATAGGTTTGAAAGTTTTGTAAAAGTAGAAAGCATACCTGAAAATATTACAGAATTAACTGGGATTAGTTTAGATATGGTAGAAAATGCTCCTTCTTTGAAAGCTGTGTTAAATGATTTTAAGTTATTTTTAAAAGATAGCATTTTTGTAGCACACAATGTGCGTTTTGATTATCATTTTATATCTAAAGCTATGTATGAAAATGATTTTGGAGTGCTTTTAAATAGAAGATTATGTACTATTGATTTAGCTAAAAAATGCATTGAAAGTCCCAAATACGGCCTTGATGCTCTAAAAGAGTTTTTGTGTATTGAAAGTAAGCATCATAGAGCTTTAAGTGATGCTTTGGCCGCAAGTGAAATTTTGAAATACTGTCTTAAAAAAATTCCTTTTTACATTAAAACTACTGAAGAATTGTTACATTTTAGCAAGCAAGCTAAAAATCAAACAAAAAAATAAACTTTGTTTTGTATTTATTGCTATACTTCTTTTGCATAAATGACGGGAGCTTGTGATACAGGCTGAGAGTAAGCTAAAAGCTTAGACCGCACCAGAACTAGGTAATACTAGCGTTGGGATAATTTATCAACTACTCACATACCCTTCATTTATCCAAAATTATTTCAAGGATAAATTCAAATGAAAACTCAAATGTCTTATGCAAAAGAAGGAATTTTCACAAAGCAAATGCAAATTGTTGCACAAAAAGAACAAGTAAGTGAAGGTTTTTTACTTGAAAATATAGCATGTGGAAAAATCATCATTCCTGCAAATATCAACCATAAAGCATTAGATCCAAATGGTATCGGTTATGGACTTAAAACAAAGGTAAATGTAAATTTAGGTGTTTCAAATGATTGTGTAGATTATAGTGAAGAGATGAAAAAGGTAGAATTGGCTCACAAATTTAATATAGAAGCTATTATGGATCTTAGTAATTATGGTAAAACTAGTCGTTTTAGAGATGAGCTAATTGCTACTTCAAAAGCTATGATAGGTACTGTGCCTGTTTATGATGCGGTAGGTTTTTTAGAAAAAGATTTAAAAGATATTAAAGCAAAAGATTTTTTAGATGTAGTATATCATCATGCTAAAAGTGGAGTGGATTTTATGACAATTCACGCAGGGATAAATTCTCGTGCTGCTAGGGTTTTTAAAGAGTGTGATAGGATTACTAATATAGTTTCAAGAGGAGGTTCAGTTCTTTATGCTTGGATGCAAATGAATGATGCTGAAAATCCATTCTATGAATATTATGATGATTTGCTTGCTATATGTAAGGAATTTGATGTGACACTTTCTTTGGGTGATGCACTAAGACCTGGTTGTACTCATGATGCAAGTGATGGAGCTCAAATTGCTGAACTTATCGAACTTTCGTTATTAACTAAAAGAGCATGGGCTCAAGATGTACAAGTAATGATAGAAGGACCTGGTCATATGGCTATTAACGAAATAGAAGCTAATATGCAACTTGAAAAAAGAATTTGCAACGGGGCGCCTTTTTATGTCTTAGGACCATTAGTTACTGATATAGGTGCAGGATATGATCATATAAGTGGAGCAATTGGTGGAGCAGTTGCAGCAGCAGCTGGCGCTGATATACTTTGCTATGTAACTCCTGCTGAACATTTAAGACTTCCAAATTTAGAAGATGTAAGAGATGGTATAGTAGCAACTAAAATAGCAGCTCATGCAGGAGATATAGCCAAGCTTCCCAAAGAAAGAAAAATAGATGATGAAATGAGTAAAGCAAGACAAGATATTGATTGGGAAAAAATGTTTAAATTGGCAATTGATGGAGAAAAGGCTAAGAAAATGTTTAATGAAAGAAAACCTGAAGAACTTAATTCTTGTTCAATGTGTGGAAAAATGTGTGCTATGAACACTATGAATAAAATTTTAAAAGGTGAGGATGTAAGTTTGATAAAAGAATAAACCCTCGATTACGAGGGTTTATTTTGATTAATCTATTACTTTATAATTATAAGGTTTTAGATTTTTATCATCTTCAAGAAGTTTTGCTGGTGGATTACCATTTACTTCTTGGTGTTTATAGTAGCGATCACCTGCTTTATTACCATTTAGATCTACTTTATAGTGAATTTCACCTGGATTTAATTTTTGAATATCTTCAAAACCTAAATTTGAAGTTTTGAAATCTTTAATGCCATTTTTGGCTGCAATTTCTACTAGCTTAGTTTGTCCTTGTCTTGACATATCAACTGATTGTAAAAGCATTCTTGAAGCTTCTCTAGGATTGTGGAAACCTGTTGAGTTTTCAGCACCTACAAAGTCCGCTCTAATTTGAGATTTTCTATGTAGTTCTAATACTTCTTTTAATTCAGCCGAAATTTTAGCATCATCTGCTTTGCCATCAGTTTGAAATTTAGGCATTTTTCCAAGTTCTGCACGAATAGTTTCTACATCTTTAATCAAGCTTACTAAAGAATATTCAGCTGTTCTTAAATCATGAGCTACTGAATTTTGAATATCTTTTACTTGTTTAGCTAAATAGCCTTCGCTTTGAGTATGGCAAGTTTTACAAGCTGAGTTGATATCAACTAAAGGTGATGTGATGTTGTGGTTAGTAACTTTTTTTGCACCTTTTCTAATGTAAGGCATATGGCAATCTGCACAACTTACTCCATTTGCAGCATGTACACCGCCACTATAAAGTTCGCTTTCTGGGTGTTGAATTTTTAGCATAGGTGCTTTGGTGATTTTATGTACCCAATCACTTGGGAAATTTTCTCTATTTTTTTCGTAATAATCATCAAACATTTCTATTCTAAATGGTTCACCTTTTTTCCACTCACTCCAAGGAAATGCTAATTCTATACCATCAACTTCGATTTCAACTGGCTTATTACCATCTCTCCAAGAATCAAACTCATCATAAGTTTTCTGAGTGCCATTCCACCATTTTTTAGAACTATCATTAGCTATACTTTCGCCGATAGTTTTTACTTTGGTGCCTGTTGGTTTGAAGTAGTATTCAACGTGGCATTGAGAGCATACTAAGGTTCTCATTTCACTTCTTGAAGCTTTAATGCCTTGTTTTTCATCTGCTTCATAACCTCTTGAAATTAATGCTTTGATTAAAGCTGGTCTTGTAAGTCTTAAACTCATATCTGTTGGATTATGACAATCTGCACATGTTACACCCATTCTTTTTCCACCATGAGGTCCGCTGTGTTCAGGTGAGTTTTCTTTAGCTCCATTTACAGCTGGGATAGTTTTAACCATAGTCCAATATTTTGCAGAGTTAAATGCTACCCAATCGCCTTTTGCAGTGTTGTTTAAAAGCCATGGAGTCCATCCGCTATGGCAGTTCATACAAGCTGTTGGTTGACCGCCAAATCCTGTAAAACCATGTGCATTTAAGAAATCTTTATTATTTCTAGCTGTATCCATTTGATCTACTTGAACCCAAAAGTGTCCTCTTTCTTCATTTGCATCAATGCTAAATGGATAACCTGCCCAAAGAACAGTTAGTTGTGGATAGCGAATAAGCTTTGAATAAGCTAAATTTCCACCAAATTCTGTTGCATTAGGTGTTTGTTTTTCTACTGCTGTGTGCATGTCTAAATAATCAGGAAAGTTCTTTCCCCAGTAATCAAAAGTAGGATTTTCATCACCAAGTTTTACAATTTCTTGTGAAATGATCCCACCTACTGAATCATTTGTTTTAGCTGTAATGTCCTGATTAAGCCATAATACACCTGCAATAGCTACTATAGTAGCACTTATAGCACTATATAAAATGCCTTTGTTATTCATTAAATACTCCTTTCATTTAAAATCCTCTCTTGTGACCAACACCTTGGTGGCAAGATACACAACTTAAAGCATTATCTTTATGTGGATCTAGGGTAGGGTTGATAGTGTTACTTGCAATTTCTTTGTGACATTCTATACAGTTATTTTGGACTATTTCTTTACTTTTTGCATTTGCACTCAAATGTGTAGGTAAAGAATCTAGTTTGAAAGTAAATGCATAAGCATGTCCTAAGCCACTTTGAGCTTTAGCAATCCATTTTTCAAAAAAGCTATGTGGCAAATGGCAATCATTACAGGTTGCTCTTGGTTTACCATCAACTTCTTTAGAGTGCGAAGCTTTTAAATAATCATTATAAACCTCGTTCATAATATGGCAATTATTACAGCTTTCACTAGCATCGCTAAAATAAGAAGTGCCCTTAGCATTATGGAAAGTATACATTCCAACTCCTGCTAAAATTACAAGTAAGAAGAGGAAAACAGCAAAAAGTTTTGAGTTTGCTTTTTTCAAAGTCTCTCCTTTGAATGAAGTTTAAGTTACAAGAACTTGTGTATAATTATATAACACCATAAAGGCAAAAAAGTAAATATATATTTATTAATCATTTATTATTTTTTTAATAAGATAAAAAAAGTATTATTTTTTTATATAATTATATTTACTATTATACAAATAAAATAAATTTTAATGAAAGAAATACTAAAATATAAATATCTAGAAATAAAGGTAGGTATATCATGCAAATTCAACCATCAATGTATATTAACAGAGAACTTTCTTGGCTTGCGTTTAATTCTCGTGTTTTAGATCAATGCTCTAAAGATCTTCCTTTGCTTGAAAAACTTAAATTTATTGCTATATACTGTACAAATTTAGATGAGTTTTATATGATAAGAGTGGCTGGATTAAAACAACTTTTTGTGGCAGGAATAAGCACAACAAGCAATGATGAAATGACTCCTCTTGCGCAACTTAAAGCTATTAGAAATTATCTACATGAAGAAAAATATGTAGTAGAGCAGTATTTTACTAAAATTACCCAAGATTTAGAAAAAGAAAATTTATTTATTCGCTCATACGAAGAACTTGATGAGGATTTAAAACAGCAATGTAATGAGCATTTTTTTTCTAATATTTTTCCTGTGATAGTGCCTATTGCAGTTGATGCAACTCATCCTTTTCCGCATTTAAACAACCTTTCGTTTTCTTTAGCGGTAAAACTTTGTGATCCTATGCACCCTGAACTTTTAAAATTTGGCATGATACGCATACCTAGGGTTTTACCAAGATTTTATCAAGTAAGTTCTAATATTTATGTGCCTATAGAAAGTATAGTACGCTATCATACTGAGCATATTTTTCCTGGCTATAAGCTCTTATCTTCTGCTGCTTTTAGAGTAACTAGAAATGCAGATATGGAAATAGAAGAAGAAGAAGCTGATGATTTTATGTTGATTTTAGAGCAGGGTTTAAAACTTCGTAGAAAAGGTGCTTTTATACGCTTGCAAATAGAAAAAGGCGCAGATGAGCAGTTGATTGAATTTTTAAGTTCTCATATGAATATTTTTCATAAAGATATTTATGAGTATAATATACTTTTAAATTTAGCTTCATTATGGCAAATCATTTCCAACAAAGAATTTACACATTTGCTAAATCCTATGTATACACCAAAAATTTTACCACCTTTTGGGGATAATGTATCTATATTTAGTGCAATAGATAAACAAGATATTTTGGCTATACAGCCTTATGAGAGTTTTGAGCCTGTATATCAATTTATCAAAGAGGCAAGTAAAGATCCTAAGGTTGTTTCTATAAGAATGACTCTTTATAGAGTAGAAAAAAATTCAAACATAGTTCAAGCTTTAATTGATGCAGCAAGCGATGGCAAACAAGTTACTGTAATGGTAGAATTAAAAGCGCGTTTTGATGAGGAAAATAACTTGCATTGGGCAAAATCATTAGAAAATGCAGGGGCTCATGTGGTATATGGAATCACTGGTTTTAAAGTGCATGCAAAAGTAGCTCAAGTGATTAGAAAAGAAGGAGATAAATTAAAAATTTATAATCATTTAAGTACGGGTAATTACAATGCAAGTTCAGCTAAAATTTATACTGATGTGAGTTATTTTACTTCAAAAGAAGAATATTCTCAAGATACTACAACTTTTTTTCACATACTTTCAGGATATAGCAAAAGTCGTCGTTTAAAGACTTTGTCGATGAGTCCAAAGCAAATCAAAGAAAGAATTTTAGATATGATAGCTACTGAAGCAAGCTATGGAAAAGATGGAGTAATCATAGCCAAAATGAATGCTTTGGTAGATGGTGATGTGATTAAAGCTTTATATGAGGCTTCAAATAAAGGTGTTAAAATAGATCTTATTGTGCGTGGAATTTGTTGTTTAAGACCTGGAGTAAAAGGATATAGTGAAAATATAAGAGTTAGAAGTATAGTGGGAAAATATTTAGAGCATGCTAGAATTTTATATTTTAAACATACAACACCAAATTATTTTATTTCAAGCGCTGATTGGATGCCAAGAAATTTAGAAAGAAGACTAGAATTAATGACTCCTATTTTTGATGAGCATTCTCGTGCAAAATTGGCTCAAATTTTAAAACTACAATTAAGCGACAATGATTTAGCTTATGAGTTAGACAACGAGGGAAGATATCGTAAGGTTATTTTAAATGAGACAGAAAAAATCAACAATTCTCAACAAACTTTAGAAGAGTATATTAGTAGAATTTTTAATACCTTGAAAAAAGATACTGATCACAGCAGGGCGACGCACTTAGCAACGAAGCTTTTTAGAGATAGCTAATCCTTGCTTTTTTAGCAAGGATTATTTCCAACCTTCTATGTAGTTTTTAAGTTTTCTACCAACTTTTGGGTGTTTAAGTTTTTTTATAGCTGAGCTTTCTATTTGTCTTACTCTTTCTCTTGTGACATTTAATTCTTTACCGATTTCTTCTAAAGTTCTATCACTTTCATCATCCATTAAGCCAAAACGCATTCTAATAACAGCCTTTTCTCTATCATTAAGCTGATCTAAAACTTCATCAATTTGTTCTTTTAAATCATCTTTTAAGATGTGATCCATAGGTGAAATTGAGGTTCTATCTTCTACAAAATCTCCAAATTTACCATCATCCTCGTTGCTAATAGGTGCTTCTAGGGAAATTGGTTCTTTAGTAATTTTAATAACTTGTTTTACTTTATCTATACTAAGTCCTACTTCTTTTGCAATAATACTTACATCCGGTTCTTTACCTTCTTTTTGCAAATATTCGCGAATGATTTTATTGATTTGATTGATAGTTTCTATCATATGAATAGGAATTCTTATAGTTCTTGCTTGATCAGCAATTGCTCTTGAAATAGCTTGTCTAATCCACCAAGTTGCATAGGTTGAAAACTTATAACCGCGTTTGTATTCAAATTTATCTACCGCTTTCATTAAGCCTATGTTGCCTTCTTGGATTAAATCTAAAAATGGTAATCCGCGGTTAGTATATCTTTTGGCAATGCTTACAACTAAGCGTAAATTTGATTTTGCCATTCTGGTTTTAGCTTCATCTGAGATTTTTTTACCGCGTTTGATTTGCTCTAGAATTTCTTTTAGTTGATCTTTTTCTAAATCAAAAGAATTTTGGCTGGCCTCTTTGGTTTGAATGAGTTTTTTAATCTCCATATAAGTGCTTACCATGGTAGTTTCTAGTGCGCGTTCAGCAATTTCTTCTTTGCTAAGTTTGGTAATATCTTTTAAGATATCTTGGTGTCTTTGTTTTAATTCTTCTGAAAACATCGGTAAGCGATATTCTAAGCGTTTTAATTCTTTGTCAAATTCCTCATCACTTTTTAATGCTGTTTCCATAGATTTTACTATTTCAGAAATAAGTTTTGATGTTGGACCTAGATCCATTAGTTTTTCTTTTAGTATATTTTTCTTAAAAGCAATTATGAGTTTATCTAATAGTTCATCATCATTTTTTTCTGCATTAATAGTAGATATAGTTTTTAACCATTCTTTTTTTGCTTTTTCTAATGCTTTAAAGCTTTCTATGACTTTTAGAGTTCTTTCATCTTCTTTTTTATTTGTTTTTTTAGGTTTTTTTTCATTAGAATTTTCATTTTCCTCATTTTCGTTTTCTTCTTCAGAATCTATTTCTTCATCGCTTTTATCATCATCGCTTTTATCATCATCCTCAAAGCTTTTAAAAAGCTCTTTCACTCTTCTTTCTCTATTAATTAAAGGTTCTTTATAATCAAGTATAAAATCAATCAAATAAGGCACAGAACAAAAAGCATCGATGATAATGTCTTCGCCTAGCTCAATCTTTTTAGAAATTTCAATTTCTTCATCTTTGTTTAAAAGAGCAATTTGTCCCATTTCTCTTAAATACATTCTTACAGGAGAGTCTGATCTGCTCCACTCAAGTAAATCATTTTCATTGGCTAAATCAAATTCATTTTCCAAACTTGTATCTTGTAATTTTTGTTTTTCCTCTTGTAGCTTTTTTGCTTCTTCTAAATTTCTTTTTTTGGCAATTTCAGCTGAAGAGATTAATTCTACTTTATATTTATCCATTAGATCACGGATTTTTTTTGCACTTGTTGCGTTTGGAAGCTTTGCAAAATACTTGACAAGTTTTTCATATGTGATATAATCTTTAGAATTTTCTTTGAAAAGTTCTTCTAAAACATTAGTTTCATTAGCCATGGATACCCCTTGTATTTAAGTAATGAGTGTAAAACTAAATATTATGCCTAAAAATTAATTAAAAACAAATAAAAATATTTTGGAACGACTTTTGCTTTGTTAGTGAAAAATTAAGATTTTAGTTAGGAAAAATAATGCAAAATGGGTATTATCAAGCCACCGGTGCTATGGTTACGCAATTTAATCGTTTAGATGTTGTAACTAACAATCTAGCAAATGTAAATACAAGTGGCTATAAAAGAGATAATGTTGTTATTGCAGATTTTAAAAGGATTTTTAAAGAAACTCAAGATGAGTTACCTATACAAAATCACACAAGAGATGCTGCAAGATTTGTTAATACAACTATAGATAGAGTTCCGCAGGTTAATCATGTCTATACAAATTTTAGCGTAGGTTCTATGAAAATGACGCATAATCCTTTGGATTTAGCTCTTACTCGCGAAGATACTTTTTACTTGATTAAAACAAATAATGGTGAAATAAGATTAAGTCAAGATGGAAATTTCCAACTTGATGATGAGGGTTATTTGGTAAACCGTCAAGGATACAGAGTTTTAAGCAGTGATTATTTTAATAATCCCGAAAATGATGGCATACGCATAGGAGATTCTACTTCTTTTATTAATGTGGATAAAAATGGAATTATCAGTGCAGCTAATCAAAATATTGCAAGATTATTTGTAGCACAAGTTGATGATTTAAGAGATTTACAAAAAGATGGCGATAATATGTATAAAATTGATAATTTAAACAAGATTAGAGATTTACCAAATTCAAATGCCATTAAGCAAGGTTTTACTCAAGGATCAAATGTTAATCCAGTTACAGAAATGGTAGGGTTAATTGAGGCAAATAGAATGGTTGAGATGTATCAAAAAGTTATGACATCTCATATGGATGATTTAAATCAAGAAGCTATTAATAAATTAGCAAGTACTAAATAAAACTAAGGATAGATAAAATGTTAAGATCATTATACACAGCAGCATCAGGGATGGTATCGCAACAAACACAAATTGATGTGACTTCAAATAATATTTCAAATGTTAATACAGTAGGTTATAAAAAATCGCGTGCAGAATTTGCAGATTTGATGTATCAAACGATGAAATATGCAGGAACTTCAACCTCAAGCACCACAAAACATCCAAGCGGCATTGAAGTAGGGCTTGGAGCAAGAGTAACAGCTGTAAGTAAAATTTTTAGTGAAGGTAGTTTAAAACAAACATCAACTTCAGGTCTTGATATGGCAATTGCTGGTAATAATGGCTTTTTCCAAATTCAAATGCCTGATGGAACTATAGCTTATACTAGAAATGGTCAATTTACTAAAGATGCTGAAGGAAACATAGTAAATTCAGATGGTTATAGACTTTTACCGGAAATGACTATACCTGAAGATGCTATTGCTATAAATGTTGCAAGCGATGGAACAGTTTCAGTAATGCAGCCAGGAAATACAGCTGAAACTCAAATAGGACAAATTGAACTTGTAAATTTTATCAATCCTGCAGGTTTACATGCTTTAGGGGATAACCTTTTAGTAGAAACTGATGCAAGTGGGGCGCCTATTGCAGGTATAGCGGGCGAGAACGGTTTTTCTGTCATCAAACACGGCTTTGTGGAGCTTAGTAATGTTCAACTTGTAGAGGAAATGACTGATCTTATTACAGGACAAAGAGCTTACGAAGCAGGCTCAAAAGCAATCACTACAAGTGATGATATGCTTGGAATTGTAAATCAATTAAAACGCTAGAATTAACTAGCGTTTATAATATGTAAAAATATTTAAAAATATACTAAAAAACTCCTATTTATAAATACTTATAAAATATTCTTTTTTATAATTTAAATTTTATCATTAATGTAGTAATATTTTTTAGATGTATTAAAATACATTGAATAAACAATAACGAGGGATATAATGAACAGAAGAGACTTCATTAAAAACACCGCTATTGCTAGTGCTTGTGGTGTTGCAGGTCTTAGTGTTCCAAGTAGTGTACTTGCTAATACTGAGAATAAATGGCGTTGGGATAAGGCTGTTTGTAGATTTTGTGGTACAGGCTGTGGAATTTTAGTTGCAAGTTTAGATGGTAAAATTGTTGCTGTAAAAGGAGATCCAGCAGCTCCTGTAAATCGTGGATTAAATTGTATTAAAGGTTATTTTAATGCAAAAATTATGTATGGAGAAGATCGCTTAGTAACACCTTTACTTCGCGTAAATGCAAAAGGTGAGTTTGATAAAAATGGAAAATTTCAACAAGTTTCTTGGCAAAGAGCCTTTGATGAAATGGAAAAACAATTTAAAAAAGCTTACAAAGAAAAAGGTGTTGAAGGAATTGGAATTTTTGCAAGTGGTCAATATACTATACAAGAAGGATATGCTGCTGCAAAATTAGTAAAAGCTGGTTTTAGATCAAACAATATAGACCCAAATGCACGCCATTGTATGGCTAGTGCGGTTGTTGGTTTTATGCAAACTTTTGGAGTTGATGAGCCTTCTGGTTGTTATGATGATATAGAGCTTACTGATACTATTATTACTTGGGGTGCAAATATGGCAGAAATGCATCCGATTTTATGGTCAAGGGTAAGTGATAGAAAATTAAGTAATTTAGATAAAGTCAAAATTGTAAATTTATCTACTTTTTCTAATAGAACTTCTCATATAGCAGATACTGAAATCATCTTCAAGCCAAATACTGATTTAGCTATTTGGAATTATATCGCTAGAGAGATTGTTTATAATCATCCTGAAGCTATGGATAAAGAATTTATTGAAAAACATTGTATCTTTACAACAGGCTATGCTGATATTGGTTATGGAATGAGAAATAATCCAAACCATCCTAAATTTAAAGCAAGTGAGAAAGATACAGTAGCAAAACAAAATGCTATTATTGTAGATGAAGAAGAAGCGGTATCTTTGGCTTATTTAGGAGTAAAAACAGGTGATAAATTTGAAATGAAACACCAAAGTGCTCCTGATGCGCATTGGGAAATTTCATTTGAAGATTTCAAAAAAGCATTAGAGCCTTATACGCTTGATTATGTTGCTAAAGTTGCTAAAGGTAATGAAGATGAAAGCATTGAAGAATTTAAGAAAAAACTTCAAGAATTAGCAAATTTATATATAGAAAAAAATAGAAAAGTTGTAAGTTTTTGGACTATGGGCTTTAATCAACACACAAGAGGTACTTGGGTAAATGAGCAAGCTTATATGGTGCATTTTTTACTTGGCAAACAAGCTAAGCCAGGTAGCGGTGCGTTTTCATTGACAGGGCAACCAAGTGCTTGTGGAACTGCAAGAGAAGTAGGGACTTTTTCGCATCGTTTACCTGCTGATATGGTCGTTGCAAATCCTAAACACAGAGAAATTAGCGAAAAAATTTGGAAAGTTCCGGCAAAAACAATCAATCCTAAACCAGGTGCTCCATACTTAAAAATCATGAGAGATTTAGAAGATGGAAATATCAAATTTGCTTGGGTGCAAGTAAATAATCCTTGGCAAAACACTGCTAATGCAAATCACTGGATAGCAGCAGCTAGAGAAATGGATAATTTTATCGTTGTGAGTGATTGCTACCCAGGAATTAGTGCTAAGGTGGCAGATTTAATTTTACCAAGTGCTATGATTTATGAAAAATGGGGTGCTTATGGTAATGCTGAAAGAAGAACTCAACACTGGAAACAGCAAGTGCTGCCTGTAGGTGAGGCTATGAGTGATACTTGGCAAATTATGGAATTTGCAAAACGCTTTAAATTAAAAGAAGTTTGGGGTGAAACTAAGGTAAATGATAAACTTACTCTGCCAAGTGTTTTAGAAGAAGCTAAAGCTATGGGTTATAGTGAAGATGATACTTTATATGATGTATTATTTGCAAACAAAGAAGCAAAATCTTTCAAAGCAAACGATTCTATTGCAAAAGGATTTGATAATAGTGATGTTAATGGCGATGAAAGAAAAATTATAGGTAGTGATGGTAAAGAATTTGAAGGTTATGGCTTTTTCGTTCAAAAATACCTTTGGGAAGAATACCGTAAATTTGGTTTAGGTCATGGCCATGATTTAGCGGATTTTGATACTTATCATAAAGTAAGAGGTTTAAGATGGCCTGTGGTAAATGGTAAAGAAACGCAATGGAGATTTAATACTAAATTTGATTATTATGCTAAAAAAGCAGCTCCAAATTCAGATTTTGCATTTTATGGTGAATTCGCTAAAGAACTGCCAAAAGGAGATTTACTGGCTCCGCAGACTAAAGAAAAATATAGCTTGAAAAACAAAGTGAAAATTTTCTTTAGACCATTTATGAAAGCTCCTGAAAGACCGAGCGAAGAGTATCCATTTTGGTTATGTACTGGTAGGGTTTTAGAGCATTGGCATAGTGGAACTATGACTATGAGAGTTCCTGAGCTTTTCCGTGCAGTACCTGAAGCACTTTGTTATATGAATGAAGATGATGCTAGGGCAATGAAAATTAATCAAGGTGATATCGTATGGGTACAATCACGCCGTGGTAAAGTAAAAGCTAGAGTAGATTTTCGTGGTAGAAATAAACCATCTAAAGGGCTTGTGTATGTGCCTTGGTTTGATGAAAATGTATATATAAACAAAGTTACATTAGATGCAACTTGTCCATTGTCTAATCAAACAGATTTCAAAAAATGTGCCGTAAAAATTACTAAAGCATAAAAATGAAAAATAGAAGAGAATTTTTAGCCTTTACTTTTAAGCTTTTATGTATAGGAAGCGGAAGTGCATTTTTAGCAAGTTTAGCATTTAGCTCAAATCAGGAGTATTTTTTAAGACCTCCTGGGGCAGATGATGAAAAAGAATTTTTATCAAAATGTATACGATGTGGACTTTGTGTAAAAGCTTGTCCTTATGATGTTTTAAAACTAGCAAATTTAGAAAATAGTGCTAAAAATGGCACACCTTTTTTTATAGCAAGAGAAAATCCTTGTAGATTGTGCGAGGATATACCTTGTATAAGAGATTGCCCTACAAATGCGCTAGATCATAAATATTTAGAGCAAAATGATGGAATTTATAAAACAAAAATGGGTATAGCTATAATTGATAGTGCAAGTTGTGTTGCTTATTGGGGAATTCAATGTGATGCTTGTTATAGAGCCTGTCCATTGATAGATAAAGCATTAAAGCTTGAAATAAAACGCAATGAAAGAACTGCAAAGCACGCATTTTTATTACCTGTAGTAGATCATGAAGTATGCGTGGGATGTGGGATTTGTGAGAAAGCCTGTATAACGCAAAAAGCTGCTATTAGAGTTTTACCTAGAGAATTTGTCTTGGGAAAAGCTGGGGATAATTACATCAAAGGTTGGGATGAAAAAGATGAAAAACGCTTGCAAGATGTAAACACAGATAAAAATTTCAATAAAAACAAGGCTAAAGATTATCTTAATGATGGAGAATTGTTATGAAATATCTTATTTTAAGAAGAATAGTGCAATTGTCTATCTTAACTTTTTTTTCTTTTGGTATATTTAATTTTATATTAAAAGGAAATTTAAGCTCTTCAGTTTTATTTTCTTCGGTGCCGCTAAGTGATCCTTTTGCATTTATTCAACTTGTGTTAGCAAGTTTGCAAGTAGATTTAATGGCTTTAAGTGGTGCTTTGATAGTATTTTTATTTTATGCTATTTTTGCTGGAAGAGCGTTTTGTGCTTGGGTTTGTCCTGTAAATATCATTACTGATTTTGCTTATTTTATTAGAAGTAAATTAGGTTTTAATCAAGCAAGGATTTTTAATGTAAATAAAAATTTGCGTTATTATGTTTTGGCTTTTGTTTTGATTTTTTCTTTTCTTTTTTCCTTTCCTGTTTTTGAGGAATTTTCTTATATAGGAATAATCCAAAGAGGAATTATTTTCGGCGGTATTTCTTGGCTTTTTGTAGTTTTGATTGTTTTTTGTATAGATACATTTTTTAGTCCAAGATTTACTTGCTCGCATTTTTGTCCTTTAGGAGCTTTTTGGGCTTTAAGTTCGTATTTTTCATTACTAAAAGTAAGATATAACTTACAAAAATGTACTAAGTGTTATAAATGCCTTGGGGTATGTCCTGAAAAGCAAGTGCTTTGGATGATAGGTAAAGAAAATCAAGATGTAAAATCAGGTGAGTGTATAAGATGTGGAAAATGTGTTGATGTTTGCGGTGATGATGCTTTAGGTTTTAGTATAATAAATTTAAGGAGAGAAAATGAAAAATAAAATCTTTTTATCCTTAGCAGCAGCTGTTTTAATAAGTGCTTGCGGACTTGCTGTTAAAAGTGTTGATTCAAAAGATATAGGTTTAAGAAAAACAAGTTTAGAAAGTGAAAATGTAGAGTTATTGGATGCAAAGTATTCTCAAGCAATGGCTGGAGAATCTGTTTTAATTGAGAGATCATTTGAAAATGCTCCGCCATTAATTCCACATACTTTAGAGGATATGCTTCCAATTACTAAGGATAATAATATTTGTTTAAGCTGTCATGATAAAGCTATAGCTAAAGATGTTGGAGCCACTCCGCTTCCAAGTAGCCATTATTTTGACTTAAGAAAAAACAAATCTACTAAAGATATGATAAGTGATGCAAGGTTTAATTGTACACAATGCCATGTACCACAAAGCGATGCAAAACCTTTAGTAGGAAATAGTTTTGAAGCTAAATTTAAAAATGAGGAACTAAAGAAAAAATCTAATCTTTTAGATGTTTTAAATGAAGGCGTAAAATAAAACTATGAAAAAAATATTTTTAATCTTACTAATGAGTGTATATGTATTTAGTTATGAGCTTAAACTTGATTCAAATTTAAATGCCTTAAAACTTGTTGATAGTAGTTTGCTTATAGGACTTGATAATGGAGAATTAAATCAGTACTTTATTAAAGACAAAAAAATGCAAAAAATCACTCAACTTGATAAGATTAAAAATTTTTACGAAGAAAATCTTAGCCCTAGAATTTATAGTATTGATTACTTAAATGGGGCTATTTTGATTTTAAGTGAAGGTGATTTTGGTAGTAAAAGGCTTAGTATTTATAAAAATAAACAACTTTACAACTATAAGCTTTTAAGTGATGGAGTAAAAAAAGCTTTGTTTTTAGATGATGATACTATTTTATTAGCCTTGCTAGGTTCTAATATAGAGCTTTTTGATCTAAAAACAAAAAATATTATAAAAAATTTTACTTTCTCTAACTCAAGTTTAAGTGATGTGGTTTTAAATGAGACAAAAACTCAATTAGTAGCAGGTTTTGAAAGTGGTGAAATAGTACTTTTTGATGTGAAAAAGTGGCAAAAAATAAAAAGTTATAAAAATCTTCATAAAGATAATATTTATCAACTTGATTTTAAAAATGCAATTATTACAAGTTGTAGCACTGATAGAAAATTAGGCATAGCGCGAAATGATCAAGAAAAAAGCATAGAAAGAGACTTTTTAATATATGCTTGTAGTCTAAATAAAAGTGGTTCTATAGCGGTTTTTGGAGATAATGAAAAAAATATTATAGAGCTTATAGATACTAAAAATTTAAAAACAATAAAAAAATTCCAAAATAAAGATTTTTTGCTAGAATATCTTATATTTTTAAACGAGCATGAATTTATTAGTGCTGGTTATGAAGATAAAATTATATTTTGGAGTATAGATGAATCTTTCTAGTGTATTGATTTTAACTAAAGAGGAAAAATTAGAAAAACTTAAAGAGCAAATTCAACAAACACCATGTTGTAGTGTGGAATTGGCTCAAGAAGAAAAAATTATAGTGGTAATAGAAAGTGAAAATTTAGATGATGAGTTAAAAGCATATAAACAATTAGAACAGCTTGATGGGGTGATAAGTATTAATATGGTATTTTCTTATCAGGATTTGGATGAAGAAAGAGAAAAAATTTTAAAAGCAAATTTTGAGGCAAATACTTTTGATGAAAATTTAAAAAAAGATAATTTAGAATACTATGGTAATGTTTTTAGAAAGTATTGATTATGATTTTTTTAATACCTTTAATTGTGATTATTTCTTCTATTTTTATCATTGATCACTTTTATTTTTCCAAAGAGAATGAAGTTGTAAAAGAAAAAAAACAAGTAGTGCAAAAAAACACCGATTCTGATAAACAAAGATATCTTGAAAATATATTAAATCAAAAATAATCATGTACACACAAATTTCATATAAAAAATTCTTTTGGATTAATATTTTAGTTGTGATTACTCTTGCTTTAAATTTAAGAGCACCTATAACTTCCATAGGTCCTATGATAGAACATATTCAAGAATATTACAATATCAATTCTACTTTAGCAGGTATGCTAACAACCTTACCTTTAATAGCTTTTGGTCTTATATCGTTTTTTGTAGCGTATTTTTCACAAATTAAAGCTTTGTTTTTTGCTTTAATTTTGATTGTCTTTGGAGAAGTTATTAGAAGTTATGGAGGAACTATAGGTTTATTTTCTGGGGTTTTTTTGGTAGGAGCAGGCATTGCAATAGCTAATGTTTTATTACCTTCTTTTGTAAAAGAAAAATTTTCTAAAAATACTTATAAGATAATGGGTTTATATGGATCAATTATAGGCTTATCTTCAATTGCTGGCGTGGCCTTATCGCTTCCTTTGCTTAAATTTTTTGATGTACCTCAAGCTATGTTTTTTTGGGCTATATTGGCTTTAATTGCTTTGATTTTTTATTTTCCGCATTTGAAAAATAAAAGATTATTGCGCCCTAAAAAGAAAAATATTAATAAAGTAAATATCTTTTTAAACTTAACAGCCTGGAAAGTTACTATTGTAATGGGATTACAAAGTTTTTTATCTTATAGTCTTTTTGCATGGCTTAGTGTGATGATTAGTGAAAAGGGCTTTGGAATTGACTTTGGTTCTAATGTTTTATTATTATCTCAAATCATAGGAATGCCCGTGGCATTTTTACTACCTATCATTTTAGGAAAGCTTAGATCTCGTGCTAAAAGTTTTGCTATAGTGATGTTAGGGTTTTTGTATTTTTTAAGTTTTATGATGATTTTTCTTTTTAAAGTAAAAGCGATTTTGTTTTTAGCGGCTATTTTTTTAGGTTTTGCTTCTAGTGGAGTTTTTACAATTTCGCTATTATTTATTGCTATCAAAAGCTCAAATTCTATCATAGCGGCTAAACTTTCTGCTATGTCACAAGGTATAGGGTATTTAATAGCTGCTCAATCACCTTGGATTATAGGCATGCTTCATGATAATTTTAGAAATTTCACTTCAGGCTTTATTATGCTTATTATAGTAGCTATAATACTTAACATTTTTGTATTTTTGGCATATAAGGCTCCTGTGATTAAGTGAAAATTAAAAATAAATTAAAGCCTTTTTTGTTAGAATTTTAGGATTTTATTTTTGTGAGTTAATAATGCGATATACAGTAACAGAGGCTTCTATTTATGAAGCACAAGGCTTAAAAGATGAGGCTTTGGAGATTTATAAAAATATATTAAAACAAGATCCGCAAAATAAAAATGCCATTGATGCTATAAGGCGTTTGAGTGGCTTGCGTTCTAATCATGAAGATTTAAATTATGATATGCTTGATTTTTTTGTCAATATGAAAAGTGAAGAAGAAATTAATGAATTTAAAAGGTGGTTGATAAAACTATGAATATAGAAGATTTAGCAAAAATGGCTATTAGTGAAGTTAATTCAGAGTTAGATAATAAAAAAAATAAAAACGATGAATTTGCCCCTATGGTAGAAGAAATTACTCAAGAAAAAAATGTTAATACTCAAGAGAAAAAAATCAAAGAAGAAATTAGTAAGGTTGCACAAGAGCTAATCCAAGAACTAGATGATTTAGAAGTAAAAGTAAAAGATGATAAACAAAATGTCGCTATTAAGGTTGAAGCTTTAGAAGAAAAAGAAGAAAGCATTATAAATAATGAAGAATTTTTCTTGAAAAATCTTAGAGAGCGTATTTTGGTTTTATTTGAAGGATTAAAAAATACCAAAGATGAGCATATGGAAAAAAGACTAGATATGACCATTACTTTTTTAGAGTTTTTACTTGCAAAGATTGAAGATAGACTTAAAAAATGACCAAGATTTTTTAAGAATTAAAAATATACTTAAGCCTTACACACAAAGGGTTTATTTAGTAGGTGGTTGTGTAAGGAATTCTTTTTTAGATTTATCTAGTGATGATTATGATATAGAAATTTATGATATTGAGCCTATGCTTTTTGATGAGCTTATGCAAAAACTTGGTGCAAATGGAGTAGGAAAAAGTTTTTTTGTATATAAATATAAAAAATTTGATTTAGCTCTAGCACGCTATGAAAATAAAATTTTTACAGGCCATAGAGGTTTTGAAGTTAAAGTTTGTAATAATGAGCAAGAAGGAGCAAGAAGAAGAGATTTTACCATTAATGCATTGATGGTAAATATTTTTGATTTTGAATTTTTGGATTTTTTTAATGGTTTGCAAGATTTGCAAGCAAAGATTATAAGACATATTGATGATAAAAGTTTTATTGAAGATAGTTTAAGAGTGCTTCGTGGAATTTCTTTTGCATGTAGGTTTGATTTAACAATTGCAAAAGAAAGTTTAAAATTAATGCAAACTATGGATATAAGCGATTTATCTAAAGAGCGTATTAATAATGAACTTTATAAAATTTTTAAAACTTCAAGACTGAATAAAGCTTATGAGTATTTTAAAATTTTAAATTTAGAAGAAAAAATCTTTTTTTATCAAAGCTGTAATAAAGAATTTGAGAGACTTTTAGAGTGTAGCCAAAAGTTAATTTGTGATGAGGCTTTGTTTTTGTATTTGTATTTGAATTTTTTTCATATAAATAAAGAGGAATTTTTTAAAAAAACAAAATTAAAAAAAGAGCTTTTAAAAAAATGTGAACAAGAATTTATTTTAGGTAAAATTGATGATTTTAATTTAGCTAAAATTGCTTTAAAAATACCACTTTGCAAATGGCTTGGACTTTGGAATAATGAGCGTATAACACAAGCAAAAAAAATAAATTTATACTATCATGCTTTTGAAAGTAAAATTAGCGCCAATGACTTACTAAAGGAAGGATTTAGCGGGAAAGAACTTGGAATTGAACTTGAAAAAAGAAAATTACAAGAATTAAAAAACTATATAAAGGAGTAAAAATGAATGAGTATATTTTAAAAATTTCATGCAGCGATGAAAAAGGATTGATTTATAGAATTTCAGATGTTATTTTTAAATATAGAATCAATATTATAAAAAATGATGAATTTGTTGGAGAAAATCGTTTTTTCTTTAGGGCGCATTTAGAAGGTGAGCTTGATATAAAAGCTTTTAAAGGAACGCTTGAAGCTATGCTTCCTGATAATGCACAAATTGAAATTACCTCAAAAAGAAAAAAAGATATTATTGTTTTAGCTACTAAAGAAACTCATTGTTTAGGTGAGTTACTTATCCGTCAATTTAGTGGAGAATTTAATGCAAATATTAAGGCAGTTATTGCAAATTATGATGTATTAAAACCTTTAGTGGATAAATTTAACATACCTTTTCATACTATTTTAGCACAGGATTTAAGCAGACAAGAGCATGAAAAAAAACTACTAGAGTGTTTAAAACAATATGAGTTTGATTATATTGTTTTAGCAAAATATATGAGAATATTATCTCCATCTTTTGTAGAGAATTTTGAGGGGAAGATTATTAATATCCACCATTCTTTTTTACCTGCATTTATAGGAGCTAATCCTTATAAGCAAGCTTATGAAAGAGGGGTAAAGATTATAGGTGCAACAGCACATTTTGTAAATAATAACTTAGATGAGGGGCCAATTATTACCCAAGATGTTATACCGGTTACTCATGAATATTCTTGGCAAGCTATGCAACAAGCAGGGCGTAATGTAGAAAAAAATGTTTTTTCTAAGGCCTTGGATTTAGTGTTTGATGATAGGATTTTTATATATGATAATAAAACAATAGTATTTTAATCTTGATGCTAAAAAGCATCAAGATTAGCATGAATAGCAAGTTTTAAACTCATATGCAGTTGGTCTAGCTTCTACAGGCCATACTTGAGTTTCAAATTTCATATGTTGATAATCATCAATAAATACATCACTCATAACAGGCTTTAAAAAGGCATTTTTTCTAATGAGTGCTTCCAAAGATCCTCTTAAAGTGTGAGGTAATTGCTCTATACCTTTTTCTCTAATTTCATCTAGGGTTAGTGCAAATAAATTTTCATCCATAGGACCTACCGGTATGGTTTTATTTTTAATACCATCAAGTCCTGCCATAAGCAAGCTTGTAAAAGCTAGGTAAGGATTGGAAGTGCTATCAGGAAATCTTATTTCAACTCTTGCGCTTTTTTCATTAATACCATAAGGCACGCGACAACTTGCAGAGCGATTTTGGCAAGAATAAGTTAGTATGCAAGGTGCTTCAAAACCTGGAACTATTCTTTTATAAGAATTTGAACTAGGATTGGTAAATGCAGCAACACTTCTTGCATTAGCTAAAATTCCACCGATGTAATTAATCGCATATTCACTTAATTTTCCATATCCTTCTTTATCATAAAATAAATTTACTCCATCTTTCCAAAGGCTCATATGCACATGCATACCACTTCCATTATCTCCATAGAGTGGTTTTGGCATAAAGGTCGCTGTTTTTCCATTTAAATGTGCTACCATTTTAACTACATATTTATAAATTTGTACATTATCAGCAGCTTCAACTAAATTTCCAAATTCTACACCAATTTCAGCTTGTCCTTGTGCTACTTCATGATGATGTACGAAAGTTTTTAAACCAACTCTTTCTAAAACTTGTACCATTTCAGCTCTAATATCCACACTAGAATCAATAGGACTTACAGGAAAATATCCACCTTTATTTCTTGGGCGATGTCCACTATTGTAACTATCTGTAAAATCTTTATTATCATTCCATTCACCTTCTTCAGTATCTACTTCATATTTTGCACAGTGAGAAGAATCAACTATTTTTACATTATCAAAAATAAAAAATTCATTTTCAGGACCAAAATAAGCAGTGTCAGCGATATTACTTGTGCTTAAGTGTTGCATTGCTTTTTTAGCAATACTTCTTGGACATTTTTCATACATTTGATCTTTATAAATATCATATACATCGCAAATTACTATGATAGTAGGATCAGCTGTAAAAGGATCTAAAAACGCACTTTCCACATCAGGTTTTAAAATCATATCTGATTTTTCTATAGGCTGCCAACCATGCAAAGAGCTTGCGTCAAAAGGAATTCCGTTTTCAAAGGTTTTATCATCAATTGCTTTTATATTATAAGTGATGTGATGCCAAGTGCCTATCATATCAGTAAATCTAAAATCAACAAATAAAACTTCATGTTCTTGACAATAACTAAAAAACTCATCAATGTTATTTACAAATTTACCCATTTTTTTCTCCTTTTTATTTTTTGGGTTTTTTAATTTATTTTATAGATTGTAGTATATTTTTTTTAAATTAAGTTTAAATTAATATTTTTTTTATAATCAAATTAAAAAAAAGATCATTTTGTGTAAAAAAATAATTAATTGGTAAAATTAATGTTGATTTATATTTTTTTGTAATATAATCTCGCATTAGTTTTTTTATTAAAAAAGGTGTAACAATGACTCAAGAAGAATTAGATGCTTTAATGAATAGCACTGAAGACTTAGATCTTGATTCTGTAGAAGAAACAGAAGAAAAACCAGATACAGATTATGAAGATGAGGAAAAAAATAAGCAAATTGTCAATGATATGATTAATGGTGATTATAAAGCAAGAGCGGATATGGCTTGGCCACCACCACCACCTAGTAAAGAACATAAAGTTGTACATCAACTTGATGATGTTACAAGAGATAGCGAAATAAAAGCCACAGAGATGATGGAAAAATTAGAAGCTATTAACGATTTTTTTGCAAATTCTGAGAGTGATCTTTGTGTAATCAGTGATGCTTTAAATAAAAATATAGAAATTTTTGAAAAATTAAATGCAAAATTTCCTAATGTGGTAAGCTTTAAAGAAGCTATTGAGATAAATAACAATGCTAAAAATATCATAGATGAGATTACAGGTTGTTTGCAAACTGGACAAGATGAAGTTATGATGGCAATGGATGCTATGCAATATCAAGATATTCATCGTCAAAAAATTGAGCGTGTTATTAATGTTATGAGAGCTTTAAGTAGATATATGAGTAGTTTGTTTGAAGGTAAAATTGATGATGAAAAACGCGTGGGATCTGCTGTGCATATCGAAGGAGATACAACTGCAGATGTTGTAAGTAATGATGATATTGAGGCATTAATCGCAAGTTTAGGAAAAAAATGATTATTCCTGAAATAGTAGCTCCTGCAGGTAATTTTACAAAATTAAAAATAGCTTTAGCTTATGGAGCTGATGCTGTTTATGCAGGAGTGAGTAATTTTTCATTAAGAGCAAGAACTGCTAGAGATTTTAATTATGAAACTTTTAAAGAAGCTATTGAGTACACGCATGCAAAAGGAAAAAAAATTTATGTAACGATTAATGGATTTCATTTTAGCTCACAAATTGAAGGTTTGAAAAGGCATATTTTAAAATTAAAAGAAATGAAACCCGATGCTTTTATAGTAGCTTCTGTAGGTGCTATGCGTTTGGTTAAAGAGCTTGCACCTGAAATCAATCTTCATGTATCAACCCAAGCTAATATTTTAAATTACTTAGACGCTCAAGTTTATAAAGATATGGGAGCTAAGCGTGTTGTTATAGCAAGGGAACTTGGTTTAAAAGATGCAAAAGATTTGAAAAATAATTGTGACATAGAGCTTGAAAGTTTTGTCCATGGTTCTATGTGTTTTGCGTATTCTGGCAGATGTTTGATAAGCTCAGTGCAAAGTGGACGCATGAGTAATCGTGGATCATGTGCAAATGATTGTAGATTTAACTATGAACTTTATGCAAAGAACCCAGAAACTAATACACTTTTTAGACTTGAAGAAGATGAGAATGGCACGCATGTGTTTAATTCTAAAGATTTAAATTTAAGCTCGTATATTCAAAAAATTATGCAAGAAGATTGCATTCATGCTTTTAAAATAGAAGGAAGAACGAAAAGTGAGTATTATGTAGCTTTGACTACAAGAACTTATAAAATGGCAGTGCAAGATGTATTGCAAAATACTTTTGATGCGGCTAAGTATGAAAAAGAAATTCATACTTTAAAACACAGAGGTTTTACAGATGGATATTTAGTTTCAAGAGCTTATGAAAAAACCGATTCAATAAATCATAATACAAGTATAGAAGAAGGAACCCATCAAGTGCATGCTATTAGCGAAGATGGTGAATTTTTTAAATGTAAGGGTAAGATAGAATTAAACAAAGAATATGAAATTCTAGCTCCGGTTGATTCTAATATAGAATTAGGGGAAAATAAACTAGGTTTAGTATATGAAAATGAAGGAAAAAATTTCATAGTGTTTAAACAATTATTAGCAAAAAACAATAAAGAATTTAGTGAAATTCATAGTGGTAATGAAAATGAAATTACTTTGCCATTTAAACTTCCAGAATTTAGCTTTTTAAGAAGGAGTGTTGAATGAAATTTGTTTCCATATTGATGGGAAGTAAGAGTGATTATGATATAGTAAAAGAAGCTTTAGGAATTTTGGAAAAATTTGATGTAAAATATGAAGTCTTGATCACTTCAGCTCATAGAAGTCCTCAAAGAACCCAAGAATACATCAAAAATGCTGAAGAAAAAGGTGCAAAAGTATTTATTGCTGCAGCGGGTATGGCAGCTCATTTAGCAGGAGCTGTTGCAGCACATACAACAAAACCTGTTTTAGGTATACCTATGCCAGGAAGTAATTTAGCTAGCATGGATTCTTTATTTTCTACTGTGCAAATGCCAAGTGGAATTCCTGTAGCAACTGTGGCTATAGGTAAAGCAGGGGCTATTAATGCAGCTTATTTGGCAGTGCAAATTTTAGCAATAGAAGATGAGTCTTTAGCGCAAAAATTATTAGAAGATAGACAAAAACAACAAGAAAAATTAATCCAAGATTCTAATACAATTGAAGTTTTTCTTTAAGGAGCGTATATGCAAACTTACTTGGAATTGAAAGAATTTTGTCAATTAGTGCATTTATCTGAAGATGTTGTAAAAGGAATGATGGCAAATGGTGCTTTAAATTTCAAAGAAGAAGAAGGTAAAATTTATATAGAAGCTAATCAAGGTACTTTTAGCGTAGTTCCTTCAAGTTCAAAGCAACCTGCTATGGTAAATTCTATGACCTTGGCAGGAGAAAGTTTTGTAGAAAAAACTATAGGGACTATTTTAAATTTACATGAAAAAGTTCTTGATGCTAAGGATGAAACCTTAGAAGCTTTAAAGGGTGAAAACAAATTTTTAAAAGATGCTCTTTATTCTATGCAAGAGCTTTATGATGAGGATAGAAAAACTATAGAAAATCTTAACGAGCAACTTAAATATGCGCGTAATGAAGTTGAATTTCTAAAAAGAAAATATAAAATGATGTGGAATAAAACAGTGGAATTATATGCAAATTCGCCTGAGAAGTCTGAAGAATTAAAGGAAGAAAAATGACTTTTTCTCAAATGATTTTAAATTTACAAGAATTTTGGCAAAAGCAAGGTTGTGCTATTATGCAACCTTATGATTTTCCAGCAGGTGCAGGGACATTTCACCCGGCAACTTTTTTAAGAAGTTTAGGTAAAAAACCTTGGGCGGCTGCTTATGTAGCACCAAGTAGAAGACCAACTGATGGAAGATATGGTGAAAATCCTAATAGGTTGGGTGCTTATTATCAATTTCAAGTTTTAATTAAACCAAGCCCTGATAATATCCAAGAATTATATTTAAAAAGTTTAGAAAATTTAGGCTTTGATTTAAAATCACATGATATTCGTTTTGTTGAAGATAATTGGGAAAGTCCAAGTTTAGGTGCTTGGGGTTTGGGTTGGGAAGTTTGGCTTGATGGTATGGAAGTTACACAATTTACTTATTTTCAACAAGTTGGTGGTATAAGCGTAGATTTAGTTAGTGCTGAAATTACTTATGGCTTGGAAAGACTTGCAATGTATTTACAAGATGTAGATAATGTATATGACATAGTTTGGAATGAATTTAACGGCGAAAAAATTACCTATAAAGATGTTCATAAGCAAGGTGAGTTTGAATTTAGTAAATATAATTTTGAAGTAAGTGATGTAAAAACTTTAAATATACAATTTGAAAATGCTTACAATGAGTGTAAAAATGCATTAGATGCAAAACTTGCTTTACCAGCATATGATTATTGTATGTTAGCAGCACATACTTTTAACTTGCTTGATGCAAGAGGAGCTATTTCAGTAACTCAAAGACAAGATTTTATGCTTAAAATTAGAGAATTATCTAAAAGTTGTGCTTTAGTATATAAAGAAAGTTTAGATGAAAATTAAAGAAATTTATGATTATTTAGATACTATTAGTCCATTTAATACGCAAAGTTCATGGGACAATAGTGGTTTATTGCTTGGAAATTTCGATCAAGATGTAAATAAGATTTATCTTGCGCTTGATGTAGATATGCATTTAATTGAAAATGCAAGCGAAAATTCACTTTTTATAGTCCATCATCCTTTAATTTTTAAAGGTTTGAAGAATTTAAGTGGAGTGCTTTATCCGCAAAATCTTCTTACAAAAATGATACAAAAAAATATAGCCTTGATTGCTATGCATACAAATTTTGATTTAAGTCATTTAAATACTTATTTTACTAGCGAAATTTTGGGTTTTAAGATCAAAGAACAAAATGAATTTTTGATCTATTGTGATGTAGATTTTCAATTAGATACATTAGTTGATCATGTTAAAAAGTGTTTAAAGCTTAATCATATTAGGGTTGTTAATGCTCATCAAGAAAAAATAAAAACTTTAGCAATATGTACAGGCAGTGGTGGAGATTTGATTTCTAGTGTAAAAGCAGATTGTTTTTTAAGTGGAGATTTTAAGTATCATCAGGCCTTAGAAAGTTATCATAATAAACTCAATTTGATTGATATAGGTCACTATGAAAGTGAGTCATACTTTGGTGAAATTTTAGCAAAAGATTTGCAAAAATTTCATTTAGAAGTTATAATATCAGTTTCAAAAAATCCATTTCAATATTTTTAAGGAAAAAATCAATGAATAAATATTTAGAACAACTTATAGCTTTATCGCAAATTGATAAAGAGTTAGATGGTTTTGCAAATAAAGTAGAAGATGCTACAAAGGATTTAAAAGAAAAGCGTAATTTGCTTGATAAAACTGAAGAAGAAATTGCAGGTTTTGAAAAAGATATTAAAGATATAGAAAATCAAAAAATACAAAACAATAACCATATTGCAGAATTTGGTGTGAAAATTAAAGAAATAGCCAAAAAAAGTGCTGCAGTGAAAACTGAAAAAGAAGCAAATGCTTTAAAAATCGAAGAAGATATAGCTAAAGAGCAACTTGATGCAGCAAATGAAGAGATAGAAAGATTAGATAAAATTTTAGAAAACAAAGAAAAATTTATACAAGAATTGCAAACTAAGAGAACTGAACTTGAAAATGAAGTGGATCAAATAGATGCTCAAACAAAAGTTGTATTAGTTGATATTGAAAAAGAAAGATTAGAGATTTATGATAAAAAAGTAAAGCTGGTTGGCGAAATAAATCAAAAAGTTTTAACTTTTTATGAGAAAATTAGAAAATGGGCGGGAAATAGTGCTGTAGTTCCTGTGAAAAAACATGCTTGTTATGGCTGTTTTATGAGAATTTATGATAAAACTTATTTAGCAGTTTTAAAAGGTGATGAAATCGTAACTTGTCCGCATTGTGGAAGAATTTTATATAAAGAAAAAGAAGAAAATCAAAATTGATTTTTTTTTATTACATTTTTGCTGTGATTATATATGTAATCGCAGTTCCTTTTTTGTTGATTTTAAGTTTTTGTAAAGAAAAATATAAAGTATCTCTAAAATCTAGATTTTTTCTTTACAAAAACTTAAAACAAGAACAAGGAGATATATATTTTCATGCTTGCTCCTTTGGGGAGATTAAAAGCATTGCTCCCTTAATAAAACTTTTTCCAACTTGTAAAATTTCAACCATCACGCAAACTGGATTTAATGAAGCTTTAAGACATTCTAAAAAAGTAAATTTTTTACCATTTGAAATTTTTATACCTTTTTGGATGAAACCTTGCAAAGTTTTGATTATTTTTGAAGCAGAGCTTTGGCTTATGCTTGTATTGATGGCTAAATTTTATAATGCAAAAGTTATTTTATTAAATGCTAGGATTAGTGATAGATCTTTAAAAAACTACAAGCGTTTTAGCTTTTTTTATCGTTTGATTTTTAAATATATTGATGTTGTGTTTGCGCAAAGTCAAAAAGACAAAGAAAGGTTAGAGTGTTTGGGTGCTAAAAATGTTGCAGCATATAAAAATATCAAAGCATATATAAAACAAGAACAAGTGAAAAATTATTCAAAACCTAAGGCTAGGGTTATTATATTTGCTAGTACGCATGAAAATGAAGAACGATTATTGCTTAATGAGATTAAACTAGAAGAAAATGATAGATTAATTATCGCTCCAAGACATCCGGAGCGTTTTGGTGAGGTTGAGGGGATTTTAAAAGATTTTTGCCAAAAAAATCATTATAATATGCAAAAATTTTCAGACTTTACTTTAAGTGAAAATGATTTTGCAAATTTTTTTAAGACCAAGTGTTTATTACTAGATACTTTGGGTGAGCTAGAAAGTTTTTATAAGATTAGTGATGTAGTTTTTTTGTGTGGCTCTTTTGTAAAAAATATAGGTGGGCATAATCCTATAGAAGCGGCTAGATGGAATAATGTTATTATCTCGGGGAAATATTATTTTAATCAAGAAAGTTTATATCAAGAAGTTGATGATTTGTATATTTGTGAGAGTGTAAAAGATATAAATGATTTTTTAAAGCAAAAATTATCACAAGCACGAGTTAAAGAGCAAAATGATTTAAATGAAATTATATTAAGTATAAAAGAAGGTTTAGATGCAAGAAAAAGCTTATAAATTGCTTGCAATGCAAGAAAAAATTTCTAATAATGCAGCAAAGGATTTGATTGATAAAGGCTGTGTTTTTGCTATGGGTAAAAAGGTTGTTATAGCTAGAGCTTTGATGAGTTCTAAAACAAGATTTGTTGTGCAAAAAATAAAAAAAGCAAAAATACTTTTTGAAGATGATAAAATCATAGCCTTAAATAAGCCTTATGGAGAAATTAGTGAGAATTTAGAAGGTGTTTATAATGCTAAATTAATTAACAGGCTTGATAAAGAAACAAGTGGAGTTTTGCTTTTAAGCAAAGATGAGGAATTTAGACTAAAATGCATTCAAGAGTATAAAAAACAAAATGTTTATAAAAGCTATTTAGCTATTGTCGATGGAGTAATTGCTGAAGAACTTGAAATTTGTGAAAAAATAACTACTATAAAAAATAAATCCGGAGCTTTTAGTAAAATCGATAAATTTGGCTTAGAAGCTCATACTCAGGTTATACCTTTAATGGTAAATGCAAAAAAAACTTTAATAAAAGCAGTCATTAAAACAGGTAGAACACATCAAATCAGAGTGCATTTAAATCATATAAAACATGGTATTATTGGCGATGAAAAATATGCAAAAAATAGCTCTTCTAGAATGTATTTGCATTCTTATGAAACGCATATTTTTGATTATCAATTTAAAGCTTTACTTGATGAGAGTTTTAATGCTTATGGTTTTGAAATAAAAAATTTAAATTTTTAAAGGCGTTTAAAGCTAAAAGGGTTTATAATTTAGCTTTTTAAAATTTTAATAAAGGGAAAATAAAGTGTTTGAAATAGTTAGTGAGTCATTTAAATCCGCGGTTAATAAGCTTCGTTTTGTTGATGATGAAAAAGCTTTAAAAAATGCTCTTGACACTTTAAAAAAAGCCCTTTTAAAAGCAGATGTACATCATAAAGTTACAAAAGAATTACTCACTTTAGTAGAAAATGATGTAAAAACTAATGGCATAGGCCAAAAGCAATTTTTAGACTCAATTAAGAAAAATTTAGAAGAAATTCTTAGTGTTAAAGGTAAAAATCAAGGTTTTGTATTTGCTAGTAAGCCACCTACGGTTGTTTTGATGTGCGGTTTGCAAGGTGGTGGTAAAACTACTACTACGGTAAAAATTGCTAATTACTTAAAACTAAGAAATAAAAAAGTATTAATTGCTGCATGTGATTTGCAAAGATTAGCTGCGGTAGAGCAATTAAGACAACTCACTCAAGCTAATGAGCTTGATTTATTTTTTATAGAAAATGAAAGCAATCCTTTAAATGTAGCTAAACAAGCTTTGGAAAAAGCAAAAAATTCTATGTATGATGTTTTGCTTGTAGATACTGCCGGTCGTCTGGCAATTGATATAGCTTTGATGAATGAGCTTAAAGAAGTAAAAGCTATTTTAAATCCTGATGAAGTATTTTATGTAGCTGATGCTATGAGTGGTCAAGATGGAGTTAAAACAGCAAGTAGCTTTAATGAAGCTTTAGAAATCACTGGGGTTATTTTAAGTAAATTTGATGCAGATACTAAAGGTGGTGTTGCTCTAGGTATAGCTAAACAAATTGGTGTGCCTTTAAGATTTATTGGTGTTGGTGAGAAAGTAGCTGATTTAGAAGTATTTATCCCTGATAGGATTGTTAATCGTATCATGGGTGAGGGTGATTTGGCGACTTTGGCTGAAAAAACTGCCGCTATTATAGATGAAAAAGAAGCAAAAAAACTTAATAAAAAAATCAAAAAAGGTGAATTTAATTTCAATGACTTTTTAAATCAAATGGAAAGTGTTAAAAAACTTGGTAGTATGAAATCAATCATTGGTATGATACCTGGTTTATCATCTATGGCAGCAAATATTAAAGATATTGATTTGGATAATTCTAAAGAAATTATTCATATTAAAGCAATGATTTCATCAATGACGCCAAAAGAAAG
Organism: Campylobacter sp. RKI_CA19_01122; assembly: GCF_025771325.1. NCBI lineage: Bacteria > Pseudomonadati > Campylobacterota > Epsilonproteobacteria > Campylobacterales > Campylobacteraceae > Campylobacter > Campylobacter sp. RKI_CA19_01122. The sequence continues at coordinate 93,291 of NZ_JAKMPZ010000001.1, forward strand.
AGAAAATCCTGATTTGTTAAACAACGCAAGAAAGCGTCGTATTGCAGAGGGTGCTGGTTTATCTCAAATGGAAGTAAATCGCTTTTTAAAACAATTTAGTAATGCAGCTAAGTTGGCAAAAAAATTTTCAAATAAAAAAGGAATGGAAAATTTTATGAATATGTTGCAGCAAGCTAAAAGACCGCAATAATTAAAGCTTTTTTATGGATATATGAGTTAAAATATCTATAACAAAATTTTAATTTTTTTAGGAGTATTAAAATGACAGTAATCAGACTTACAAAAATGGGACGCAAAAAAAGACCATTTTATCGTATAGTTGTAACTGATAGTAGAAAAAGACGCGATGGTAGTTGGATAGAAAGCATTGGATATTATAATCCTATGGTTGAACCTGAAGTAGTAAAATTTGATGCTGAGCGTTTAGCTTATTGGAAGAGCGTAGGTGCTAAATTAAGCGATAGAGTAGCAGCTATTACAAGCAAATAAAAATGGTTGAAAATTTTTTAAGAGAATACGCAAAATTAATTGTTGATTTTCCTGAAAAAGTTGATATACAAAAACAAAATTTAGAAAACAATTTTGCTGAAATTATCATTTATGTTGATCCAACTGATACTGGTAAGTTGATCGGAAAAAACGGGAAATTAATCAACGCAATAAAAACAGTTATTATGGCTTATAAAGTTAAAGATGCAACTTCATATCGTATAACGGTAAAAGCTATTGAAGAATGATTTGGTCCAAGTTGCTAAACTTGGGAAAAGTGTTGGTTTGAAAGGTTATGTAAAATTACATAATTTAAGTGATTTTTATGAGCAGTTTAAAGCAGGTGCTAAATTTTTTGATGGTAATCAAAAAATTTACACCATAAAAGCTTTCGATAAAACAAGATCTTTGGTTTTATTTGAAGATTTTGAGAATTTAGAATCTGCAAAAAAACTAACTAATATTACACTATTTCAAAGCATAAAAACTACAAAAGAAACTTGTAAGTTAAAAAAAGATGAGTATTTTTATTTTGATATTATAGGCTGTGAAATTTTTGAAAATGAACAAAAATTAGGTATAGTTGAAGATATTTTAGAAAATGGAGCTGGATTTTTATTCTGTATAAAATGCGATGAAAAACTACAGACAAAGGTTAAAAACTTTTATATTCCTTATGTTGATAAATATATTCAAAAAGTTGATATAGAAAATAAAAAAATATTCACACAATCTGCTTTAGATATTTTAGAAAATTCATGAAATATACTTTTGTAAGTTTATTCCCAGAGCTTATTGAGCCTTATTTTAAAACTTCTATTTTGGCAAGGGCAAAAGAAAAAGGAATTTTAGAATTTGATTTTGTTAATCCTAGAAATTTTACTACAAATAAACATCTAAAAGTAGATGATTATAAAATAGGCGGTGGTGCGGGACTTTTATTACAAGCTCAGCCTTTATATGATTGTTTAACGCATATTAAAAGCCAAGATAAAAATACGCATTTTATTTTTCTTTTACCATGTGCTAAAACTTTTAAGCAAATAGATGCTAAAAGATTAAGTGTCAAAGAACATATTTGTTTTGTATGTAGTAGATATGAGGGTTTAGATGAGCGTATTGTGGAAGAATTTGCTAATGAAGTGTTTTCTATAGGAGATTTTATACTTACAGGTGGAGAGTTAGCATCTTTGGTGATGTGTGATGCTATTAGTAGAAATATTCAAGATGTTCTTGGAAATAGTGAAAGTTTAAGTGAAGAAAGTTTTGAAAATGATTTATTAGAAGCACCATCATTTTCTAAGCCATTTGTTTTTGAAAAGGAAAATAAAAAATTTTATGTTCCTTCAGAGTTTTTAAAGGGAAATCACGCTAAAATTACAGCTTTAAAAACTACTTTGGCGTCTTGCAAAACGAAATATTTTCGTCCTGATTTGTATCAAAAGCATGAACGCAAATTTTAAGGAATATCGTTATGAAAAATAAATACATTGAGCAATTTGAGCAAAAACAAATTGAAGGTAAAAATGTTCCAGAATTTCGTGCTGGAGATACTTTAAGACTTGCTATTCGCATTAAAGAAGGCGATAAAACAAGAATTCAAAATTTTGAAGGTATTTGTATAGCGCGTAGAGGAAATGGTGTAGATGAAACTTTCATTGTGCGTAAAATAGGTGCTAATAATGTAGGTGTTGAAAGAATTTTCCCTATTTATAGTGAAAGTTTAGAAAGTATTACAGTATTAAGAAGAGGTCGTGTACGCCGTGCTAGATTATTCTATTTAAGAGATAGAAGAGGTAAGGCTGCTCGTATTAAAGAACTTAAAAAATAAAATGAAATTTAGAACTCAAATGCATGAAGTAATTTCTTGGGAACAAGAAATTGAAAATGGCATAAATATATCTAAAAAAATAGAAAATGCTTATGCTAAGGAAATATGCATAAATATGTCAAAGGATAGCTTTATGAAAGATCATAAAGCACCTTTTGATATTACTATACAAGTATTAAAAGGCTCTATTGATTTTGGAGTTTTAAATCAGCAAATTCTACTTAAATCTTTAGATAGCATTAGTTTAAAAGCTAATGAAATTCATAATCTTTTAGCACTAGAAGATTCTATAGTGCGTTTAACTCTATATAAACAAGATAGCCTTGAACGCGTTGAGAGTGTTTTGAAATCTTAATTTAAGTCTCATTTTGTATAATTTTAGCTTACTTAAAATTAGGAAGTTAAGCTATGAAATGGACTAAAGATTCTTGGAAAAATTATAAAATTCAGCAACAGCCGCAATATCCTGATGAAAATGAACTACAAGATGTTGTTAAAAAATTAGAAAAATTACCACCACTTGTTTTTGCAGGTGAGGTAGATAAGTTAAAAAAATCCCTTGCTAATGTTGTAAATTCTCAAGCATTTTTACTCCAAGGAGGAGATTGCGCAGAGAGTTTTGTAAATTTTGGTGCTGATAATATAAGAGATATGTTTAAAGTTATGCTTCAAATGGCCATAGTACTTACTTTTGCAGGATCTTGTCCTATTGTTAAAGTAGGGCGTGTTGCAGGACAATTTGCAAAGCCAAGAAGTAGTGATTTTGAAGAAGTAGATGGAGTAACACTTCCAAGTTATCGTGGGGATATTATTAATGGTTTTGAATTTAATGAAAAATCAAGGATAGCTGATCCTAAAAGAATGCTAGAAGCGTATTATCAAAGTGCTACAACTTTAAATTTATTAAGAGCTTTTTCAAGAGGTGGTTTAGCAGATTTAAGAGTAGTGCATAAGTGGAATTTGGGTTTTTTAAAAAAAGCAGAGCTTGGGAAAAAATATAATGAACTTAGTGAAAAAATCACTCAAGCTTTAGCTTTTATGCAAGCTTGTGGTATCACTGATACCCCAAATCTTTCTCAAACAGCCTTTTATACTTCTCATGAAGCCTTGCTTTTGCCTTATGAAGAAGCTTTAACTAGAGTAGATAGTTTAAGCGGGGAAATTTATGATTGTTCAGCACATATGCTTTGGATAGGCGAGCGTACTAGAAAAGCAGATGAAGCACATGTGCATTTTTTAAGTGGAGTAAAAAATCCACTCGGTGTTAAGCTTAGCGCTAATTATGATTTAGGTGAGATAAAAAAGCTAGTAAGTATTTTAAATCCACATAATGAAGCAGGAAGATTAAATTTCATCATCCGTATGGGATGTGATAAGATAGAAAATGCCTTGCCAAAATTATTTAAAGAGTTAAAACAAGAAGGGTTTAATATACTTTATAGCATAGATCCTATGCATGCAAATACGGTTAAATCAGGTAATTTTAAAACAAGAGAATTTGATAAAATTATTCAAGAAGTGCGTGCGTTTTTTGAGATAGCTATGAGTGAAGGAGTGTATCCTGGTGGGGTACATTTGGAAATGACAGGGCAAAATGTAACAGAATGTGTAGGAGGCTCTTTAAATATCACTCAAGAAGAACTTTCTAAACGCTATGAAACACAATGTGATCCAAGATTAAATGCTGACCAAGCTTTAGAATTAGCATTTATCATAGCAGACTTAGTTAAAAAGGCAAGAAAATGTTAAAATTTTATGGTATTAAAAATTGTAATAGTGTTAAAAAGGCCATGGATTATTTAAATTCTAAGCAAATTGAATTTGAATTTTTAGATATTAAAAAGCTAGATGAAGAAACTTTAAATTTTTGGCTTAGTAAAAGGAGTGTTTTAGAGCTTGTAAATGCAGCGGGTATGAGTGCTAGAAAATTAGGGTTAAATAAAGAAAAACTTCAAAATTTAAACCAAGATGAAATTAAAGTGATGATTTTGCAAAATCCAACGCTTATAAAACGCCCATTAATTGTAAAAGATGATGAAGTTTTTATAGCTAAAGAATATGAGAGTTTTTAAAATGCTAGAGTGAAAAACTCTAGCATTTAGGAGTTTCTCAAAAAATATTTTTTTAGAATTTGTATTTAAAACCTACTTGACCACTTACATAAGTTTCATTTTTACCATCTGTTTTACCAGCTAGTATTTGTTTAGCCCCAACACCTGCATTTAGGCTAAATTGCTCACTAATATCTACATTTCCACCTATGATGATTTGTCCATAAGTTTTTTTCTTATCATCACTTTTTACGCTAGGTAGTGCTACTCCATTTAAACTTGCTACATAATCATCTCCATTATTCATTACATATTGTTCTATTTTTGGAGTGATAAATAAATATGATGTTTCGCTCATATATTTTCTAAATTCAGCACCGAGTTCTAAAGAAATAGAATTATTACTAGCGCTATTGACATCTTTTCCTGCAATTCCATTTTCTTTATAGCTTGGGGTATGTGCATAGTAGTAGTTTGCTCCGGCAAAAGGTTTGATAAATAAGGTATTATTACTAAAATCAAAAATATATCCCATGTTAGCACTCAAACCAAGGAATTTTCTATTAAAGTCAGCACTATTTGTAGTGTTAAATCCTCTATTTACAATATCTTGATCTGTTGGAGAAATTTGAGCATAAGCCTTAACATTAACTTCTACCTTTGGACTTATATGGATATTAGAATAAGCACCAAATTGGAAATTATCTGATTTTTGGGTTAAAAGATTATCTTTTATTTCAGCGTTTGCATAAGTAAAATAAGCACCAATAATAACATCATCATTGATTTTTCTATCCATACCTATAGTGGCTCCATATAAAGCACCACTATCTCCATCTATGATGTTTGCACCGCCTATTACATTACCCCAAATGCTGTTATTATAATTATCAACATAATTTCCTCTATAATCATTAGTAGCAAATCTTATTTGAGATAATTTTGTAGCGTAATTTCCATAAGGATTATTTAACATAGCTACACGAGAACCTATAGATACATCATTTGATACATTGATAGTCGAGTTTATACCCGATGAGGCTTGATTTACATTTGAGATAGATTTAGCTGAATCTTTTATATCATTTGCTACTTGTTCCCCGACTTTATCAAATTTAATACTACCTATTGCATTTAAATCTTTACCGAGTATAAGTCCATCTAAAATTTTAGAAACAAAGTCTTTGTTAGAAGCTGAAACACTAGAATCGTTTTTAATATAATCATCATTAGAGATTATTCCACTTTCAGCATTGCTAATCATATCTTGAATTTGCTTTATTTGCTCATCAATTTTTGCAATGGCTTCATCTATTTTTTCTATATTAACACCTTCTTCATCTTTGGCATCTTCTAAATCAGTTTTAATTAATTCTAGATATTTTTTATCACTTTCTAAGACTTTCTTATTATTAAGTACATTTTCATTTGCGCCACCGCTAATTAAAAGCTTATTATCTTTTGTAGAAAGTTCATAATCAACAAAATCTTTTACATCTATAGCTCTTACAATTTCATAATCAAGTCCTAAATCTTTGCTACTCATACCTACAATGTTTTCAAAATTTTTACTTATGTTTGCACTAGCTTTGTTTGAGCTTGTTATATCTTCATTAAATCCTTCGCTTGCACTCATGAAAACATAATTATTTAAAGCCAAATCACCAAAGCTTGTTGTTCCTATGGAAAAGTTTGAATTTGTGATATTTGCTTTACCATTTACTTGTATGTGGTTTTGACTTTTATTACCACCTATGGTAAATAGAGTAGATTTATCTGCTGTAAAATTTCCATTTACTTCAAGAGAACCTTGTAGGCCATGCCCATCAGCGATTAAAATAGCTGAAGATTTTATATCATCTAAAACACCATCTGTAGGATTAGATGAACCTTTTATGCTAAAATCTCCATTTACGATGGATTTTCCATCTAAGCTTTGAAATATCACATCTGTTGCCTCAGTTTTTTTAGCATTAATGGTATAGTTTGTTACATAACTAGCACCTTCGGAAGTATTTTTCAAAGTAAGATTATTAGAATTTAAGTTAATATTTACTCTTGAGAGATCTTTAAATTCATCGTTAGCTATAGCATTAGCTAGGTCTGTCATTGTGAGATTTATAGTTAAGTCTTGATTGGTATGTTCTTGTTTTAGATTGAAATTTTGACCATCACTGGTTTCAAAATAATTTTTCATAGTGTCATCTGTTATGGTAATTTCTTGTGCTAAGATAGCATTGCTTAATAAAGCACTAATACCAACTCCCATTAAAACTTTACTTGTGTAATAGAAAGTTTCATTTGATTACTCCTTGTAAATTTAAATTGAAAAAAGCATTATACCCCCCCCCATAAATTTAAGTTTAAAGTAAATGAAAAAAATATAAATATTAGATTATTGCAAAGTAAGAAAGTTTTTAAGTAGCTTTTTGCCATTTTGACTCAGTATGGCTTCAGGGTGGAATTGAACTCCATAAATATCGTATTTTTTATGTTTTAAAGCCATGATGATATTATCTTCACTATGGGCTAAAATTTCACATTTTTTGCCTATATGACTGACATAAAGAGAGTGATATAAACAAATTTTAAAATTTTGCTCAAGGTTTTTAAAAAGTGGGTTTGGTTTAAATTTTATAGTTTTTACCTTACCATGAGTTGGGTTTGGAAGTTTAGAAATTTTACCACCAAAAACATGTGCTATACATTGGTGTCCTAGACAAATTCCAAGAATTTTTTTATCTTTCTTAAAATATTTTATAGCTTTTAAACTTAACTTTGATTCTTTTGGAGAATTTGGTCCAGGGGAGATTAGAAGATGGGTAAAATCATATTTTTTAAGCTTTTTTGGATTTTTGAATTTATCGTTTTTAATAATTTTATAAGTAATGTTTAATTCTTTTAAATAAAAGGCTATGGTGTAGGTAAAAGAATCATAATTATCTATAATCAAAACTTTCACAAAAATACCTTTTTTAAGCCTCTTAAAGAATTAATAGCATAAATTTCTTTAGCATTTAAAAGCTCATCTTTAGTGATATCTTTTTCTTTGATGAGCTTGTGTTTTAAGAGTGTTTGTCTATAAATACCATTTAGGCAGTTTTTAGCATAAGGGGTAAAATACTCATCATTTAAATTTATAATAATGTTACTTCTTGAACCCTCACAAAGTATGCCTTTTTCATCAAAAAAAACTATGTCATAGCAAATATTTTCTTTCCATAGATGAGAATTTGCCTCATATAAACTACGCAGAGAAGTTTTATGGTGTGTTAAAAGATTTACTTTTATGATGTCTTTACTTATGAGTAGTTTTTTGCTTGAATTTTCTTGTATATTGCTAAAATCAAACTCATAAAGGCCATTTTTAAAAAGTTTTAATTTAATAGCCTTTGAGCATTTTTGAGTAAAATTACTTTTTGTAAAAAAATGATGATGATTGAAAACAAAATTGTTAAAATTTTGTAAAGATTTAAAATGGAATTTTTTATCTTTACTCTCTAGTATATTTTTAAAATCATGTTTTAATCTTTGAGTATCAAAGCCAAAAAAATTAGCTGAGTTTAAAATTCTTGTCAAATGTTCTTTGAAAAATAAAATAGAATGATTTTTATAATACATTGTTTCAAATAGATAAAAGTTAGGTTTTAAAATTTTACTTTTTAGTTTTAATTCTTCAAATTCATCTTGTTTTTGTGAGTCCCATACAAGTCCGCTTCCCACACCATATCTTAAAAAATCATCATTATTTTTTTTCTCTAAAGTGCGTATGGCTACGCTAAATTTTGCTTTATCTTTATGGATTAAACCTATCGCTCCACAATAAATCCCGCGTTTTCTTTGCTCTAAATTTTCTATGAGTTTAATAGTTTCTATTTTGGGTGCACCTGTGATAGATCCACATGGAAAAAGGGCTTTGAAAATTTTAAAATAATCATTTTTTGGCTTTAATTTCCCACTTATTTTTGAAATGAGTTGGTGTAAGGTAGGGTAGGTTTTAACCTTAAAAAGTTCGCATTTTAAAGAATGTTTTTTGATGAGTTTTGAAATATCATTGCGTAATAAATCAACTATCATTACATTTTCGCTAATAGTTTTTTCATCGCATTTTAAAAAGTTTTTTAGATTTTCATCTTCTTTTGGATTATTTGAGCGTTTGATTGTGCCTTTCATGGGTTTTGTGATGATTTTTTTATTTTTGATTTTAAAAAAAAGTTCAGGTGAAAATGAAGCCAATTCTAAAAATTCATTTTTCATATAAGCTTTATAGGGGGTATTTTGCTTAGGATAAAGGCTTAAAAAACTCTCATACACATTAAGATTTGATTGTAAATGTAGTTCTTGAGTAAGATTAACTTGATAACTTTGACCTTTAGCTATGGCTTCTTTGACTTTGTCAAAGTTTTCAAAATACTTTTCTTGGTTTAAATTGGATGAAAAACTTGGATAAAAGTCTAAATTTTTTTCTTCGTTTGTAAAGATTTTTTTTGATTTAAAAGCAAAAAAATATAAAAAAGGCTCTTTGCTTTTATAATTTTTATCTTCTAGATATTTATAGAATTCATATTGAATATAGCCTAAAAAATAATATTGATTTTTATATTTTTCTATGATTTTAAAAGCTTTTTTACTTTCTTTTTGAGTGTGAGCTTTAAGAGTGAAGGCAAGATCATCATAAAGGTATTTTCCAAATATAGCAAATGCCATTTAAAATCTTTGATTTGGAAAAATACAAATAAAGCTAATAATACACATATTTTTGCTCTAAATTGCTAAGTTAAAAAGCTTTTGACGAGATTTTGTATAAGCAAATTCCATCCATCTACCAAAACAAAAATAAGCAATTTAAAAGGCATGGAAATCATAACAGGTGGTAACATCATCATACCCATAGCCATTAGCACTGAGCTTACTACCATATCAATAACTAAAAATGGTAAGAAAAGTAAAAAGCCTATTTCAAAAGCAGTTTTGAGTTCACTTATCATAAAAGCAGGCACTAAAACCGTTAAAGGAACATCATCTATGGTTTTTGGATTTTCTAAATTTCTGATCCTATAAAAAAGTGCTAAGTCTTTTTCTCTGGTATTTTTTAACATGAAATCTTTAAAAGGTTTAACGCCTTTAGCAAAGGCTTCTTCATAGCCTATTTGTTCAGCAATATAGGGTTTTATGCCTTCATTGTATGATTTTGTAGCAACAGGTTCCATAATAAAAAAAGTTAAAATCAAAGCTAGTGTCGCTAAGATAGTATTTGGAGGCATGGTTTGTGTGCCAAGAGCAGTTCTTAGAAAAGAAAAAACTACTATAAGTCTTAAAAATGAAGTCATTACAAAGATGATAGTTGGAGCAAGTGCTAGTATAGTTAAAACTATAATTATATTTAAAGTTGTTACGAGCTGTTGAGGGCTATTTGGGGCACTAAGGCTTAAATTTACAGTTGGTATAGTTGCTTCAGCGCCAAAAAGAGCTAGGCTTGATAAAAATAAAACTAGTAAAACCCTCAAAATATTTCCTTGGTTAAAATTAAAAGCATTATTTTAGCAATTTTACTCTTAAAAATGCAATTTATATGATTGAATTAATGGTTTATTTTTAAAATGCTAGAGTGAAAAACTCTAGCATTTAGGAGTTTCTCAAAAAATATTTTTTTAGAATTTGTATTTAAAACCTACTTGACCACTTACATAAGTTTCATTTTTACCATCTGTTTTACCAGCTAGTATTTGTTTAGTTCCAACACCTGCATTTAGGCTAAATTGCTCACTAATATCTACATTTCCACTTATGATGATTTGTCCATAAGTTTTTTTCTTATCATTACCTTTGATGATAAAATTTGAATTTGATCCAACAAATCCAGCTATATAATCATCTCCATTATTCATTACATATTGTTCTATTTTTGGAGTGATAAATAAATACGATGTTTCGCTCATATATTTTCTAAATTCAGCACCAAGTTCTAAAGATATGGAATTATTTGTCATACTTTGAACATCTTTTGCAAACATACCACTTTCTTTATAACTTGGAGTGTGTGCGTAGTAGTAATTTATACCAGCAAAAGGCTTGATGAATAATGATGATGAATTTGGATTAAAAATTCTACCAGTATTAGCACTTAAACCAAAGAATTTACTATCAAAATCAGCCTTATTAGAATCATTTAACATTACAACACTTTGATCTGTTGGAGAAATTTGCCCGTAAGCTCTTAGATTAATTTCCCATTGATCGTTTGGATTAATTAAAGAATAAATACCAAATTGATAGTTATCTGATTTTTGTTCCATAACTCCATCTTTGATAGTTGAATCAGCATAAGTAAAGTAAAAACCAAGCAAAGCATTATCATTGATTTTTCTATCAGCACCTAGTGTAAATCCATATAAAGCACCACTATCTCCATCTATGATATTTGCACCACCAAAAACATTACCCCAAAAGCTATTATTAAATGAAGAATTTCCATAATAATTATAAACATCGCTTGCTAGTGCTGCTATATGGGTTGTAGCAAATTTTTCTACTAAAGTTTTATCTTGATAAGGATTTGAAAGTTTTGCTATTCTTGTTCCAATTGCTAGGTCATTTGCTACACCTATAGATGAATTAACAGAAGAATTTTGAGCATTATTTACTATAGCTTTTGCACTTGCTTTTGTATTTGTGGTAAGTGTGTTTAGATTTTTTCCTGTGGTATCTAGAGTGAGTGCTGCGATAGCATCATTGCTAAGTTTAGAATCTAAAATACTATTTAGCATATTTACAGCTAAATTTTTATTTTCTAAGCTAACATCTTTCATATTTTCAACTAAATCACTACCATCAAATTTTCCACCATTATTTTGTATATCTTGGATTTGTTGTTCTAATTTTTTAATTCGTTCTTGCAGTTCTTTTTCTGCTTGTGCTATGGCTTCAAGCATAGCATCATCGCCAATATATCCTGGTTTTTGGTAGGAATTTTTGTTATATTCTTCATCATATTCTATATTCTTTTTTATATTCTCAAAAGTATCTAAGGCTTCTTTTCTAATATCAATTTCAGATTTTAATATTTTTGATAAATCTCTTACATTTTCATTAGCACCACCGCTAATTAAAAGACTTTTGCCATCATTAGAAACACTAAGTTTATAATCTGTAAATTGAGCCAAATCAGTATCTTCAAAAAATACATTTTTTGGTAGTAAATTGCTTGTTTCAAGCATGCTTGTTATATCTTTAGTATATAGTGCCGTTACTAAGTTTTTATCTATATCTTGGTTAAAACTACCTGTAGTTTTTATAGCTACATAGTTGTTTATACCTAAATTTGAAACACTATTTGTGCTTATGCCTATAGCTGAATCTTTTATATTTACATCTCCATCTACAGAGATTAAGCCACCTTTTTTATTTGCATCAAATATACCAATAAAAGAATTATTTACATTTAAATTTCCTTGTATGCTCATATAGCCATCTTTTTCGCCATATCCATTCCATACATCTAAACTAGGTCTATCAAGCTCCCAATCATTTATATTGTTACCTGTTATAGGTGAGCTACCATTAAGCGTAACATTTCCTTTTATATTAAAAGCTTTATTTGCTTCTAAGGTAGCTCTATCAGAATTTAAAATGATTTCTTTTGCTTCTAAATTAACACTATATAAATCATATTTTGCTTCATTAGTTGAAGTGCTACCTACATCTATCCAGTCTGAATCAGATCCTATGGTTAAAACGCCACTTGTTTTGATGTTAAATTCATTTATAGGCTTATCATGATTTTCTCCACCGTAGTATGATTGAATATCTGAAGGACTTATTTTTAATTCTATATTTTCTTTAGAATCTAAACTCCAAATTCCATCTTTATAGTTAAAAAAATCAGAAAAATTTCCATGATTTATCTCTTGAGCTAAAGCAGCACTGCTTAATAAAGCACTAATGCTAACTCCCATTAAAACTTTACTTGTGTAATAAGAAAGTTTCATTTGATTACTCCTTGTAAATTTAAATTGAAAAAAGCATTATACCCCCCCCCATAAATTTAAGTTTAAAGTAAATGAAAATCTGTAAAAAACAAATAACAACTAGTAAGAATTTTTACTTTAGCTTGTTAAAATAAGCAATAATTTTTAAAACAAAGGTAAATTATGAAAATTTCTGTGCTTATTTTGGCTGCTGGACTTGGCACGCGTATGAAATCACAAAATCCAAAAGTGCTTCAAAAAATTTGCTCAAAAGCAATGATTTTACATATTTTAAAACAAGCATATAAAATTAGTGATGATGTATGTGTGGTGCTTTCTCATCAAAAAGAAAAGGTTGAACAAGTTGTTTTAGAGTATTTTCCAAATACACGCTTTTTAGAACAAGACTTGCAAAATTTTCCAGGTACTGCAGGGGCTTTAAGGGGTTATGAGAGTAAGCATGAAAAAGTGTTGATTTTATGTGGCGATATGCCTTTGGTTAAAGCAGATGATTTAGAAAAAATAGCTTTAAATGAGAGTGATTTTAATGTGGCAGTTTTTGAGGCAAAAGATCCAAAAAGTTATGGAAGAATAGTTTTAAAAGAAAATAAAATTCAAAAAATAGTAGAAACAAAAGATGCAAGCAAAGAAGAACTTGCTATAAACATTTGCAATAGTGGTGTTTATGCTATAAAAGCACAAATTTTAAAAGAAGTATTGCCTTTGATAAAAAATGATAATAAAGCTAAAGAGTATTATTTAACCGATGCGGTTTATTTAGCAAAAGAAAAGGGCTATGAAATCGATGCGGTGTTTGTAAATGAGCAAGATTTTATGGGGGTAAATGATAAAATTGAGCTTTGCCTAGCTCAAGATCTTATGCAAGAAGCGATTAAAAAAGAATGGATGAAGCAAGGAGTGATTTTTCACATGCCTGCGACGACTTTTATTTCAGATGAAGTTGAGTTTGTAGGTGAGTGTGAGGTGTATGAAAATGTGCGTATAGAAGGAAAATCAAAAATCATTAATTCTATCATTAAAAGTTCAAGTGTGATTGAAGATAGTATAGTAGAAAATAGCGATGTAGGGCCTTTAGCGCATTTGCGTCCAAAATGCCGGCTTAAAAATACCCATATAGGAAATTTCGTAGAATGTAAAAATGCTTTATTAAATGGAGTTAAAGCAGGGCATTTGAGTTATTTAGGGGATTGTGAGATAGATGAGGGAACTAATATAGGTTGTGGCACTATCACTTGTAATTATGATGGGGTTAAAAAGCATAAGACCAAAATAGGTAAAAATGTTTTTGTGGGTTCAGATACGCAATTTATCGCTCCGGTTGAGATAAAAGATGAGGTAATCATCGCAGCAGGAAGCACTGTGTGTAAGGATGTAGAAAAAGGCTCTTTGTATATTAATAGAGCAAAGACGCAAATTATAGAAGATTTTTACTATAAAAAACTAGGTAAAAAATGAAAACAATCTTACTAGCAGTAAGTGGAAGCATAGCCTTTTATAAAGCTTATGAGCTTATTTCTTTATTAAAAAAAGAAGGTTTTAGGATTAAAGTTTTACTAAGTTTGGGAGTTTTAAAATTTGGCACTAAGCTTAGCTTTGAAGCTTTAGCGGATGAAGTTTTATGTGAAGATAATGAAAGTTGGCAAAATACTAATAATCATATAGCTTTTAGTAAGACTTGCGATTGTGTGCTTTTTGCGCCTGCTAGTATAAATTCTATTAATAAATTAAACTATGGTATAGCAGATAATTTATTTATTCAAACTTTAATAGCAGTAGATAAAAATAAACCATTTTTAATCGCACCCGCTGCAAATACAAACATGTATTTACATTTTAGCACTCAAAATTCTTTAAAAAATTTAAAAGAGCAAGGCTATATTATCATTGATCCTATAGTTAAAACTCTAGCTTGTAAAGATGAAGGCTTAGGAGCTTTGGCTGAGCTTGATAGTATTATAAATGCTTTAAAAAGAAGTCTAATGCAGGAAGATTTTTTTAAAGATAAAAGTTTTATTGTAAGTGGTGGTGGCACTAAAGAAAAAATTGATGATGTAAGATGTATTAGTAATTTTTCAAGTGGAAAAATGGCAAAGGCGGTTGCTGATGCTTTATATTTTTTAGGTGCTAAGGTGGTGCTAATTAGCTCAGTAGAGTTTAAAACACCTTATAAATTAGAAAAATTTGAATCTTCTTTAGAACTAAAAGAAAAATTGCAAAAATACAAAGATTTTGATGCTTTAATTATGGCTGCTGCTGTGAGTGATTTTACTCTTGAGGCTTACAAGGGTAAGATTAAGAAAAATGAGCATTTAAACGGACTTGATTTAAAATTAAAGCTTAATGAGGATATCTTAAAAAATTTAGATTTTAAAGGCAAAAAAATAGGCTTTAAAATGGAATTTGATGAGCAAAATGCTTTAGAAAATGCTAAAAAATCTTTAGTTAGTAAAAATTTAGATATGGTGTGTTTAAATGTCTTAAATGAGCAAATGAACTTTGGAAGTGATGAAAATAGCATTTGTTTTATCACTAAAGATAGCATCTCTCAAAGTTCTAAACAAAGCAAAGAAAAACTTGGTTTTATTTTAGCACAAGAATTAAGGAAGCTTTGGTGAATATCATCAACTCAACCTTACCTGTAAGAATGCAAATTTTAGAAAAACGCGCATATAATCGCTATGTATTGCTTTTAAACACTAAAAAGCTTGAAACAAAAAGTTTGATAGAGCTTGAAGTAGGGGAGGAATATTTAGCTGAAGTTTATGAAGATAAAGGCGTGATTTCTTTTAAAAATCTTTTGAAAAAGCCTAAAATTAGACTTTTTGAAGAAGGGACTGAACTCATAGAAAAGCTTTTACAAGAAGGTGATGAAAAAGCTTGGTATAAAAAATTCATTATCCAAAGACTTATGGAAAGCAAAAGCACATATGAGTTTGAAATTTATAAGGAAATGTTTTTTGCATTTTTTGAAGGAATTTATCATATACCTTTTGTTTATGAGGGAAATAGAGCTTTATTTGAAGCTAAGAAAAATGGAAATATTTTAGAGGTGTATTTGTATTTTGAAATTTTTGGTGCTTTAAAAATTATAATTGATAATGGTAAAATCATACGCATACAAACACCTTTTGCCAAAGTAGCACATTTTTTAAACGAGTATTTTAAATTTGAAGTAGTTAATACGCTCAATCCTATGTTTGTTTTTAAAAGATTGATGGATATAAAGGGATAGAATGAATGAGTTAAAGCATCTTGCTGTAGTAATGGATGGCAATAGAAGATGGGCTAGAAAAAATGGACTTTTAGAAAAAATTGGTTATAGTCAAGGTGCTAAAGTTGTTGAAAAAATTATAGAAGTATGTATAGATGAAAAAATTCAAAATCTAACCCTTTATGCTTTTAGTACAGAAAATTGGCAAAGACCAAAAGAAGAAGTGGAGTTTCTTTTTAAGCTGTTAAATAAATATCTTGATGAATCTTTAAATAAATTTATAGCTAATGAAGTGCGTTTTAAAGCCATAGGAAATTTAAGTCTTTTAGATGAATTAACCTTAAAAAAAATACAAAATTTTCAAGAACAAACTAAAAATTACACAAAATTATGCGTAAATTTAGCTATTTCTTACGGAGGCAAGGATGAAATAGTTAGAGCGGTTAAAAAGGTGATTGAAAAAAATCTTGAAATTAATGAAGCAAATATACAAGCAAATCTTGACTTAAGTGAAGATGTGGATTTGTTTTTAAGGGTAGGGAGTGCTAAAAGAATTTCAAATTTTTTATTATGGCAGTCAAGTTATGCAGAAATTTATTTTAGTCAAACTTTATTTCCTGCACTTACTAAAAAAGAAATCACAAATATCATTACTGAGTTTAAAAAACGCAAAAGAACCTTTGGTAAATGATATTTTTATTTTTATTACTAGGGCTTTGTGTGGGTTCTTTTGTCAATGTTTTGATTTTAAGAACGATTAATAAAGAAAGCATAATAAGCCCAAGATCAAAATGCCCTAAGTGTTTTAAAACTTTGAAATTTTATCATCTTTTTCCTTTGTTATCTTTTGTATTTTTAAAAGGCAAATGTGCTTTTTGTAAAGAAAGAATTTCTTTGATTTATCCTTTTAATGAATTTATTTGTGCGTGTTTGTTTGTCTTTGCTTTTTATTTAATCGAAGATGTTTTTCAAATTTTAATTTTTGCTTGTATGCTAGCTGTATTATTAGCACTTTCTTGGATGGATTATTATCTAAAAGCAGTGAGTGAGCTTTGGCTTTGGATTTTATTTATTTTAGCTTTTTGTTTTGATTTTTTGCAAAATGGTTTAAATTTAGAGGATTTTCAAGATAGCTTTTTATTTAGAGTGTGTTTTGGAGCGGGGTTAATTTTTATACTAAAAAGTGTGATTAATTTTATTAAAAATTTTAAAAAAAGAGATGAAATTTTAGAAAGTTTAGGGGAAGGTGATGTTATAATAATAGCTTTGATTTTTGGAATTTTTGGCTATGAAAAAGGCTTTTTGATTTTATTTATTGCAAGTTTTTTAAGTCTTTTGATGTTTATAAAAATAGCCAAGAAAGATTATCAAATGCCTATGATTCCTTTTTTATTTTGTGGAATTTTGATTAATCTAAGTGTAGAAAGTATATTATGAAACTAGTTTATAAGTATTTGCTTAATCAGTTTTTAAGTACAATGTTATCTTTATTTTTTACTTTATTTATTATTGTTTCGATTATTTTTTTTATACAACTTGCTAAAATTACTGCTTATATTGAAATTACTTTTTTTGAATTAATCAAATTATATATTTTTCTTTTACCAAAGATATTAATTTTTACTCTACCCATATCTTTTTTCATAGCTTTGACTTTGGCCTTTTATAGGCTTTCTAGAGAAAATGAAAGCACAGTGTTGTTTGCTTTGAGTATAGCTCCAAGCATGATAGCAAGTTTTTTTGCAAAAATTGCAGCTTTAGTAAGTGCTTTTATGCTTGTGGTGGTCTTGGTTTTTATACCTATATCTTTTGAACTTTTTGATAATTTTGTAGATTATAAAAAAATTAGTGCTAAAGTAAGTATAAAAACAGGGGAATTTGGACAAAGATATGGAGAATGGCTTGTTTTTATCGATGCCAAAAATTCTGATGAAACTTATAAAAATATCATAATGTATCATCCAAAGAAAAACCCACAAGATAAAGAACAAGTGATTTTAGCTAAAGAAGGAAAGTTAGAAACAAATGATGGGGTTATTACTTTTAAGCTAGATGAAGGAAAAGCTTATGAGATTAAAGAAGAAGATTGGCATATTTCTAGTTTTAAAAATTTATTAATTAAAAGCAAACTTTCTTCTAAAGAATTAAATACTCAAAGTTTTTATGGGTATTGGTCTGATGTAACAAGCAATAAAGAAAAAGCAAAAGAATTTGTTATTTATATTCTTATAGCTTTATTTCCTTTAGCTAGTGTGCTTTTTGCACTCTCTTTTGGTATAGTAACTTATCGTTATGAAAAAGGTTTTGCTTATTTTGGAATTTTTGTGATTATTTTTGCCTATTTTACGCTTTTGATTAGTTTTTATAATCCTCCTTTTGTAGCTATCGCTGTGATTTTTTCAAGCTTTTTAATTACTTCTTTGTTTTATTTTAAAGCAAAAATTGCAAGTAAGTATTAATGCTTTTAAAATTAACTTTTTCTTATGATGGTTCTAAATTTCAAGGTTCAGCCACCCAACCACATAAGCTTAGTGTCCAAGATACCTTAGCGCAGGCCTTGTCGCATTTGGGTATTTATGAAAAACCTTTATTTGCTTCAAGAACTGATAAAGGTGTGCATGCATTTAATGCAGTTGCTTGTGTAAAAGCAGGAGAACATTTTAAAGATTTTGTATATTTAAAAAATAAAATCAATCATTTTGCACACCCATTTATACATATAAAGCATATCCAAAGAATGCAAGAAAATTTCCAAGTGCGTTTTGATGTGCAAAAAAGAGCATATCGCTATATTATAAGTCATGAAAAATATAATCCTTTTTTAGCCTCATATGTGCATTTTTATCCAAAAATAAATATTAAATTAGCCAAGGAAATTGCTTTTTTATTTGAAGGAGAGCATGATTTTAAACTCTTTCAAAAAGAAGGCTCTGATAATAAAACAAGTATAAGAAAAATGTATAAAACTAGAGTTTATGCTTATAAAAATTACACTGTGTTTTATTTTGAAGCAAATGGTTTTTTAAGATCTCAAATTAGAATGATGATGGCAAGTATTTTAAAAGTATTAGAAGGAAAAATGAGCAAAAATGAGCTTTTAGATCAAATCAATGCCAAAAAAGCTCATTGTAGATTTTTAGCTCCTGCTAGTGGTTTGTATTTGAGTAAGATTTCTTATTATAATAATGCATGATTTTTCTATGTATAAAAAATGAAAAAAGAATGATCAAGGTCCCTATGCAAAAAGGTAGTAGCTCTACATCTACTCCAAAAATACTCATATTGATAAAAATACTTATAGGTATAATGGCATTATTCATCAAAGCTAAAACCCCGCTATCTACTTCAGTGGAGCCTTTGTTCCATAAAAAATATCCAAATCCTGAAGCAATAGTCCCAAGATAAATCAAAGCTATCCAAGAACTTAAATTGGATGGTAAATTATTATAATCTCCAAAAAATAAAAAAGCAGGTAAGGTTATACTGGTTGCGCCTAAATAAAAATAAGCGAAAGCTTCTTTTTGGTTTAAGTTTGTATTTTTTTCTAATAAAATTTTATAAAAACTTTGTCCAGCGCCAAATACTAAATTAGCTCCTTGAATAAGTAAAAAACCATATAAAAAATTAGAGTTAATATTATCAAATTTAACTACAAAAGCACCTACAATACATATAAAAATACTTATAAAATATAAATATCTAAGATTTTTTGAAAAAAGCCCATAAAAAAGTACAACATAAAAAGGTGTAAAAATCGTAAAAAGTGCCACTTCGCTTACACTTAAATATAAAAAAGAATGATAATAAAATAAATTCATCACACCAAGTTGTAAAGCTCCAATGCTTATGAGTTTTAGTTTTAAATGCAAATTCAGCTTAAAATTTAAAAAAGGTAAAAATACTAATAAAGACAAAAAAACTTTTGCAAATGCAGCAAAAAAACTATCCATTTCTAAGGTTATAAAATGCCCAATTAATGGAAAAGAAAAAGCCCAAATAAAACTTGCTAGTAATAAACTTGGCATTTTAAAGCACACCTTCTAATTTAAGTAAAGCTTCTTTGATAAATAAACCACCATTGTATCCGCCTAAGTGATTTTTAGCTACCACTCTATGACAAGGTATAAAAATTGCAAGTTTGTTTTTAGAATTTGCATTACCTACCGCTCTAAAAGCTTTTGGATGATTGATAAAAGAAGCAATTTCTTGATATGTTTTAGTTTGTCCATAGGGAATTTTAATTAAAGCTTTATATACTTTTTGCTCAAATTCGCTCCCCTGAAGAGCTAGGGGTGTATTAAAGAAAAAAAGTTTTTTATTAAAATAAAGGTCTAGTTCTTCTAAGGCTTGTTCTAAAATAATGTGTTTATCTTTGCTAAAATTGGGCTTATATGTTATAAAATCAACATTGATAAGTTTATTTTCATTGCTCTGCAAAAGAATATAAGCAAAACTAGCTTTGTAAAAACTTTGATACATTTTTTCCTCATTTTAAAATAATCATTCTATGAATTTTAAATTAATTAATTGTTATTAAAGCAAAAATTTAGTTAAAATAGTGATTTAATTTATATCAAAGGAAAATATTTGAGGATTTTATTATTTAGTTTGATTATAAGTTTAAATGCATTAGCTTTAGATTACACTTGTGGGTATGTCAAAGAAAATAAGATGGATTTTTTTAAAGAGTTTAAACCACAATTTTCTCAAGATTTTGCTCAAGTAGATTTAAATTGCGATTTTTCTTTAAAAAATAGTCAAATTACAAAAAGATTATATGAGCTTGCTAATGAAATTAGAGGAAGCAATAGTGCCTGTATGGGAGGGGAATATTTTAGCGATTTGAGAAAATTTGATTTTAAATTATTAGAAATTGCGCTTGATCCGCAAGTTTATCAAAAAACTTTACAAGATCCTATAATACTTGAAGAAAAATTTGCAAAATTAAAAGCTTATTTTAGATTTTGGGCTTATCAAAGTATAGGAAATTTTAAGCTCTTTAAGGAATTTTGGAAAGAATATAATAATGCGATTAATCCTTTAACAAAATATTTTCAAAACGAATTTAATTTAGATAAAGCAAGTGCTATTTACTTTGCTAGTAATGCTTTGAATGAATTTTTAAATTGGGCAGTTGGCGAGACTAAAATCTTTAAAGATATTTCGGACTTTGAAAAATTTGTGGCTAATAAAAACAACTCTTTAGAACAAATAAAAGAATATATTTATTCTAAAAAAATTAGCAATTTAGAATTAAATAATGGTTTTAAATCTGCTTTGTTAAACAATAGAGAAAGTCAAATTATAAGTGAGTTTATAAAATTAGGTGTAAAAATAAATGAAGGTTATGAGTCTGCTTTGTTTTTTGCATTAGATAGTGCAGATAATGTCAAGCTTTTATTAGAAAATGGGGCTATTATTGATTATAGAAATTCTTTTGGAAAAACACCTTTGTTTTATGCAGTTGAATACAACAATTATAAGGTTGCAAAAGTTTTATTAGAAAATGGAGCTAATGCAAATCAAAAATACATTAACGATAATGAAAAACTTTCTATTGCTAGTATGGGAAGTAATACGCCATATTTCATTACTTTATGTGCACTTGAGCATACTTCTAAAAATATTTTTATGCATGGAGCAAACTATGCAGATGTAAAAATGCTTAAGTTACTTATAGATTACAAAGCAAATTATAAAGAAATTGATGATTTGGGATTTAACGCTCTTGATTTTGCCATAATTGCAAAAAAAGAACAAAATATTAAATATCTAAAAAAACTTGGTTTAAAGGAAAATGAGAATTTGATGCTATATGAAGAGACACAACCATGAAAACTGCTTTAATAACTGGAGTAAGTTCAGGTTTTGGACTAGAGAGTTTAAAAGCTTTAATAGAACTTGATTATAAAGTTATAGCTATAGCAAGACGCAAAGATAGATTAGAAAAACTACAAGAGCTTTATGGGGATAAAATTTATCCCATAGAACTTGATGTTAGAGATAAACAAGCAGTTTTTGCATCAATTGAAAATTTACCTCAAGATTTTGGCAATATTTCTTTGCTTATTAACAACGCAGGTCTTGCTTTAGGTTTAAATGAATTTGATTCTTTGGATATTGAAGATATTGAAGCCATGGTAGATACTAATATCAAAGGCTTTTTATATGTAGCAAGAGCTGCTTTACCTTTACTTAGAAAAGCAAAAAATGCCCACATAATTAATCTTGGCTCAATTGCAGCTAATGTGCCTTATTATGGAGGTAATGTTTATTGTGGAACTAAGGCTTTTGTGGCACAATTTTCCAAAGCTTTAAGAACGGATTTGCGTGGAAGTAATATAAAAGTAACAAATATCGCTCCAGGGCTTTGTAAAACTGAATTTAGTGAAGTGAGATTTAAAGGTGATATTAAAAAAGCTGATGAGGTTTATGAAAATACTAAATATATCAAAGCTGAAGATATAGCAAAAATTATTACTTTTATCATTAGCTTACCTGAGCATATTAATATTAATGAAATAGAGCTTATGCCTGTGACTCAAACATGGGCAGGAACTTTTAGCGAAAAAATATAAAAACTTAAGGATAATTATGAAAATTTTTTATTTATTATTAGCTCCTTTGTTGTTATTTGCTGATGCACAAGCAAATGCGGAACTTTTTGGAGTTTGGACGCTTTTACCACCGGTGATAGCTATTATTTTAGCTTTTGTTACTAAAGATGTAGTACTTTCGTTATTTATTGGTGCATTAAGTGGTACTTTTATGTTAGGACTTATTGAAAATAGTATTTACCATGCTATCATAGCTTCTTTTACAGGCTTTATTTCTAAAGTGGTAAATGCTATGGCAAGTCCTGGTAATGCAGGAATTTTATTGCAAGTTTTAACCATAGGTGGTGTTGTAGCTCTTATTACTAAAACAGGGGGGACAAAAGCAGTAGCTCTTTGGCTTTCTACTAAAGCTAAACAAGCAAAAAGCTCACAATTTGCTACTTGGTGTATGGGAATTTTTATTTTCTTTGATGATTATGCCAATTCATTAATCGTAGGTCCTATCATGCGTCCGGTAACAGATAAATTTAGAGTAAGCCGTGAAAAACTTGCTTTTATTATGGATGCAACTGCAGCACCAATTACCGGTCTTGCTATCATTTCTACTTGGATAGGACTTGAAATTTCTTTAATTCGTAGCGGATATGATCTAATTGATAATGCAACTTTTGCACATTTAGGTGTAGTAAAAGAAGAAATTAACGCTTTTGAAATTTTTGTACAAACCTTACCTTATAGATTTTATAATCTTTTTATGTTGATTTTTGTTGTTTTGACTATTTATACAGGTAGGGAATTTGGACCTATGTTAAAAGCTGAACTTAGAGCTAGAGCGGGTAAATTTTCTCATGGTCATGAGCAAATTGATAATATAGAAGATAAGGTCTTAGAGCCAAAAGAGCATGTAAAATTGCAAGCTTCTAATGCTATTATACCTTTGGCTGTTTTGATTGTGTTTTCATTTATAGGTTTTTATTTTAGTGGTTATAATGCCTTAGATGATGTGAGTGTTAAAGCACAAATTGATGCAGCACCGTTTAGTTTATTTGCTTTTAGAGAGACTTTTGGCGCAGCTGATGCTTCAGTTGTATTATTTCAAGCAGCACTTTTAGCTACCATAGTAGCTATTATTTTGGGAATGTATAGAAAAATATTTACTTTAAAAGAAGCTATTGCGGTTTGGACTCATGGCTGGAGAACTATGATTATGACTGTGATTATTTTACTTTGTGCATGGTCATTAGCTTCTGTGATTAAAGATTTGGGGACTTCTAAATATTTAATTGACTTATTTTCAGATAAAACACCTCTTTATTTGCTTCCTACAGCAATTTTTATTTTTGCTTCTATTATTTCTTTTTCAACGGGAACTAGTTATGGAACTATGGGTATTTTAATGCCTTTGGCTATTCCTTTAGCTATGGCTGTTGGGGTTCATAATGAATTAAGCGGAGCAGAGTTACACCAATATATGATTATTAATATTTCAGGGGTTTTAACAGGAGCTATTTTTGGAGATCATTGCTCGCCAATTTCTGATACAACTATACTTTCGTCTATGGGAAGTAAGTGTGATCTTTTAGCTCATGTTAGTACACAAATGCCTTATGCTTTGAGTGTTTGTGCTATTAGTATACTTTGTGGTTATTTACCGGTAGCATTAGGACTTAATGTGTGGCTAGGACTTGTTTTTGGAATCTTAGCTATGATAGTTTTACTTTTTGTGGTTGGCAAAAAGGTAGATGCGTAAATGCATTTTGAAGAAAAAATTGCTTTAAACAAAGCATTGTTTTCTTCTTTATATGATGGAGAAATTCAGTGCTTTAAATCACCTTTAAAAGCTTATAGAACTAGGGCGGAATTTTCTATATATCATCATGAAAATGGGAAAATTTCTTATGCAATGTTTGAAAATAAGAAAAAAATTCCTATTGAAAATTTTGATATAGCAGATGAAAAAATTCAAAAATATATGCCTATTTTATTAAATAATCTAAATGAAAATTTAAAAGAAAAGCTTTTTGGAGTAGAGTTTTTAGCTACAAAATTAGATTTAAGTATAACTTTACTTTTCCATAAAAATATAGAGCTAATCACACAAGATTTACAAGAATTAGCAGAAAAATTAAATCTCAAGCTCATAGCAAGAAGTAGGGGTAAAAAACTTGTATTTAATGGAGAAAATTTAAGACAAATTTTAAATATCAATACAAATGAATTTTTATATGAGTTTAATAATGATTGTTTTATCCAACCCAATACTTTTATTAATGAAAAGATGAACGAATGGGTTGTATCTTGTGTAGAGAGTGATTTTAAGCAAGATTTATTAGAGCTTTATTGTGGTTATGGAAATTTTACCATAGCTTTAGCAAGAAATTTTAAAAAAGTTTTAGCAACTGAAATTTCTAAGAAAAATATTGAGTTTGCTTTAAAAAATTGCGTTTTAAATTCTATTGAAAATATAACTTTTACAAGGCTTTCTAGTGAAGAGTTAAGTCAAGCATTGAAAAAAGAAAGGGAATTTAATCGCTTAAAAGACATAGATTTAGATGGTTTTAAAATATCTCATGTCTTAGTTGATCCTCCAAGAGCAGGACTTGATTTAAGTGTGATTGAACTTATTAAAAATTATGAAAATATCATTTATATATCGTGCAATCCTATCACTTTAAAAGAAAACCTTGAGAAATTATGCAAAACTCATAAAATATCCAAATTTGCATTTTTTGATCAATTTGCAAACACAAATCATCTTGAATGTGGTGTTTATTTGAAAATCAAATAACAATATAAAACATTAATTTTGCACATATTACAATAATTATAGTAAAAATAAATACAATAGGATGAATATATGCATGAAAAGGATTTTGTTTTTTTAAGATTATTTTATAAAAAAGAGAAAATAGTATTAATATAAAAATACAAAAAGCAAAGAATATTTTGCAAATAAATATCCAATTTAATGAATTTAAGTGAAAATGAGCTAAATATAAACCGCTAAGAAATAAAATCAATACAATAGGTGGCATTATTTTAATTGTATTTTTTATATCCAAATTTAATTTTCTTAATAAGAATACATCGGTAAATAAAAATCCTATAAAAAATATAGCACAAAATAAATGTATTATTAGTATATAAGGATAAATATCGATCATGATTACAACCTTTATTGTGATAATTTTTAATATTTTATAATACTTAGTGGTAAAATTTATTGATTTATGTTAAATTATGTTAAGCATTATAAAATAATAATGCAAGTTTTATTATATAAATAAAGTCTCTAAAGTCATAGTTTAATCTAAGCTAATTTGAGTTTGTCAATACTACAAATATTTGTAAATTTAAAATATTATAACAAAGTTACAAGCTTTAATTTTTTGATATTTTTTATCTTAAATGCAGAATGTACTTAAGGAAAAAACTTATATAAGTTAGAATTTATGTAATCTTTGTTACTATTAAAATAGTTGATTTAATCAATTAATTTTTACAAAGGATTTCTCATATTTTTTCAAAAAATTACTTATACAAATAGAAAAATACTCTATAAAGTCAATGAAATTTTAAAGCCATTTGGATTGAAATCAAGTGATTGGAGAGTTTTTGTTTATTTAAGCCATCATCAAAATAGCACTTTAGCTCCAATATGTGAATTTTATCAAATGGATAAAGCTATACTTTCTAGAGTTGTTTCCAAACTAGCAAAACTTGAATATATAGAGTTTTTAAAAGCTGATGATAAAAGAGAAAAGATCATTACTTTAAGTGCCAAGGGTAAAGAAATTTTTTTTGATGCAAATGTTTGTATAAGAAAATATGAAAAAGAAATCTTAGATATATTAGATGAACAAGATCAAGAAGTGCTTTTAAAATTACTTGATTATATCAATGAAAAAATTTAAGAAAGGTTTTTTCATGGGTCTTAGTAAGAAATATAATTTATTTAATATAAATTTTTTCTGTATTTTTGGGATAAATTTTGTTATTTGTCTTGTTTTTTATATGAGTACTATTTCTAGTACAGATTATGTTTTGGGTGTTTTAAATCTTCAAACTAGCACCGCAGGACTTATAATGGGTGCTTTTGTTATAGGTGCTTTGCTTTCTAGACTTTATTTTGGTTCTATTATTGATGGTATTAATATAAAAAAAGTGATTATATTTTCACTTTTATTTTATCTTTTTATTAATTTAATGTATTTGAAATTTTATAATGTGTATTTTTTGGTATTGATACGCTTTCTAGCTGGAGTTTGCTATGGAATTTGTTCTTGTGCTTGTGGGGCAGCTATTGCTAGAATAATACCTAGTAATAAAAGAGGAATTGGTATAGGGTATTATGCTACGAGTGTTGTTTTAACTTCAGCTTTAGGGCCTTTTTTGGCCATAAAACTTGACTCTATCAACTTATTTCAACTAAGCTTTTTAATTGCAAGTGTGAGTATTATCTTTGCATTAGTTTTATCAATTTTTTTAAAAGTAAGAAGATTTAAAAAACATTATCATGTAAAAAGAAAATTTAGTATTTATAATTATTTTGAAAAATCAGTTTTAAATTTGGCTTTGATTACTTTTTTGATCGCATGTCCTTTTGGAGCTATTATAGCTTATATGAGTGCTTATACTCAAAGTTTAAATTTAAGCTTTGCTGGATCTATGTTTTTTGTAATATATGCTGGATTTTCTATAGTTTTTAGACCTCTTGCTGGAAAGGTATTTGATAAACATGGAGCTAATATTGTAATAATTTTTTCATTATTTAGTTTTATATTGTGTTTACTTTTACTTGCGTTTGCAAAAAATTTTTATATGATTATTATCGCCGGTATATTTTGTGCACTAGGTTATGCAAATGCTACTTCAAGTGCACAAGCTTTGGCTATCAAACTAGCTCCTAAAGAAAAAATGGGGTTAGCTAATTCTACTTTTTTTCTATCTTTGGATTTTGGCATAGGAGTTAGTCCTTATTTGTTGGGTATTGTTGAACCAAGTATAGGTTTTGCTAATGTCTATGCACTTTGTGCTGTACTTGTTTTGTTTGCTCTTGTTTTATATTATTTATTAATAGTTAAAAAAACTTTTTGTTAATTTTATTTTAGATACAATGCTTTTTTAAAAATAAGGAAAAAGCATTGTGTGATACTCATAAAATACTAAGTTCTATGAAAAATATCGCCATTATAGGACTTAGTCCTAATCAAGAAAAACCTTCGTATTTTGTAAGCAAATATTTACAAGATTTATCTTATACAATTTATCCTATCTATCCTAAAGAAGATTTTATTTTAAACGAGAAAGTTTATAGAAATTTAAGGGAAATTCCTTCTGAAATTGACACGGTTGTAATGTTTAGAAAAGCAAGTTACGCAAATGAAATTTTTGAAGATCTTTTAGCTAAAAATGTTAAAAATTTTTGGATGCAACTTGGTATTATTAACGATGAAATAATGCAAAAATGTAAAAAATTTGGTATAAATTGCGTTCAAGATCGTTGTATTAAAATAGAATTAGATAAAAAGGTAAATCATGATTGAGTTAAATAAAATTTATCAAGCAAAGCAAAAAATTGCAGATTTTGTATTAAAAACCCCTTTGGTGCACTCTTCTTTTTTAAGTGAGTTTTTAGATACTGATGTTTTTCTAAAATGTGAAAATTTACAAAAAACAGGTGCTTATAAAATCAGAGGTGCTTATAATGCTATTGCTAATTTAAGTAAAGAACAAAAGCAAGCAGGTGTAATAGCTGCAAGCGCTGGAAATCATGCACAAGGAATTGCGATTAGTGCTAAAAAATTTGGGATAGAAGCTGTGATTGTTATGCCTGAAGCTACACCTTTGCTAAAAGTAAGTGCGACTAAAAATTTAGGTGCAAAAGTGATTTTAAAAGGAGATAATTTTGATGAGGCTTATGCTTATGCGTTAAATTATGCTAAAGAACATCATTTAAATTTTATTCATCCTTTTGAAAATGAAAGTATTATAGCAGGGCAGGGTACTTTAATGCTTGAAATGCTTGATGAAATAAGTGATTTAGATATGATTTTAGCTCCAGTTGGTGGTGGAGGTTTGATTAGTGGAGTGGCGAGTGCTGCTAAGCAGATTAATCCTAATATAAAAGTTATTGGAGTGAGTGCTAAAGGAGCTCCTGCTATGTATGAGAGTTTTAAAAGTAAAAAAATAATCAATTCAAAGGCTGTGAGAACCATAGCTGATGGTATTGCGGTGCGTGATGTAAATAAAATTAATTTTGATATTATTCTTGAATGTGTTGATGATTTTATTCAAGTTGATGATGAAGAAATAGCTAATGCGGTGTTGTATTTACTTGAAAAACACAAAATCACAGTTGAAGGTGCTGGAGCATCAGCAGTTGCTGCACTTTTACATAAAAAAATAGATTTAAAAAATCATAAAAAAATAGGCGTGATTTTAAGCGGTGGAAATATTGATGTACAAATGTTAAATATTATCATAGAAAAAGGTTTGTTTAAAGCTTTTAGAAAAATGCTTATCAATGTTACTTTGGTTGATAAACCAGGAGCTTTGAGTACTTTGAGTGATGCTATAAAAGAAGCTCAAGCTAATATAGTTAAAATTGATTATGATAGATTTTCCACTAAGTTAGAATATGGTGATGCGATGATTTCAATTACTTTAGAAACAAAAGGAAAAGAACATCAAGAATTAGTCAGAAAGATACTTTATGACAAAGGTTTTAATTTCAATGAAATTTTATGATAAATGAAATATAATATTTTGTAAATAAATTATAAGGAAAAAAATGTCGCAAGAAAAAATTTTAGAA
Organism: Campylobacter sp. RKI_CA19_01122; assembly: GCF_025771325.1. Lineage (NCBI taxonomy): Bacteria > Pseudomonadati > Campylobacterota > Epsilonproteobacteria > Campylobacterales > Campylobacteraceae > Campylobacter > Campylobacter sp. RKI_CA19_01122. The sequence goes on from NZ_JAKMPZ010000001.1 coordinate 122,235, forward strand.
CCAGATACATTAATAACCTCTAAGACAGATTTAAAAGGGGATATTATTTATGCTAATGATGATTTTTTAAAATATGCGGGTTATAAAATGGAGGAAATTTTATATAAACCTCACAATATTGTGCGTCATCCTGATATGCCAAAAACTGTTTTTAAATGTTTATGGGATTATATACAAGATGGAAAAGAAATTTTTGCTTTTGTTAAAAATAAAACCAAACAAAATGATTATTATTGGGTTTTTACTAATGTTACAGCTTCTTTTGATGAACAAGGAAATATTATAAATTATTATTCAGTTAGAAGAAAACCTAAAAGAGAGGCAATATCAACCATAGAGCAAGTTTATAAAATTCTTTTAGAAATAGAAGAAAAAGATGGTATAAAAGCCGGAGTGGATGAACTTGTTAAGATAGTTAATTCTTATGGTATGAGTTATAATCAATTAATTTTAGAGCTTCAAAGATGAATTTGATAAATTTTGTTTATAAATTATTATTTTATATTGAGATATAATTACTCCCATTTTAATTTTAAACTAAGGAGATTGTGTTATGTCTTCAGAAAAAATTCTAACCTCGGATGTTTTAATAACATCAAAAACTAATTTAAAAGGTGAGATTATTTATGCAAATGAGGATTTTTTGAGATATTCTGATTATAAAATTGAGGAAATTTTATACAAACCTCACAGTATCATGCGTCATCCTGATATGCCAAGAACGGTTTTTAAATATTTATGGGATAACATTCAGCTTAAAAAAGAAGTTTTTGCTTTTGTAAAAAATAAAACAAAATATAATGATTATTATTGGGTTTTTGCTAATATAACTGCTTCATGTGATGAAAATGGAAACATTTTAAATTATTATTCAGTTAGAAGAAAACCAAATATGGAAGCTATCAAAACAATAGAAGAAATTTATAAAGTTCTTTTGTTGAAAGAAAAAGATGGTGGTATTAAATCTGGAATAGAAGAGTTAAAAGCAATAGTAAAATCTTATGGGGTGACCTATAATGAACTAATGATGAAAATTCAAAAATAAAAAAGGATTTCTTATGAAAAATATTTTGTTTCTTGGTATAGTTTTAAGCATAGTAGCTTGTATTAATTCTTTGTTTTATGCAGAGTTTATTTCCTTAGGTTTCTTTTTAGTTTTGTTTTGTTTATTTATATATGGATTGTTTATTTTAAAAAAAGAAGAACAATTTAGCGATAAGATTTTACATCTTAGTAGAGAGTTAAAAAATGGTAATTTTGATTCAAGAATTGTATATATTAAATGTGCTAATAAAAAATTAAAAGAAATTGCTGATAATCTTAATAATACAATAGATGGTTTAGAAGCTTATTTAAGAGAGATAAATACTTCAATTGCTTGTTCTCAAAAAGGTGAATATTTTAGAAGAGCTATCCCTGAAGGTTTAAAAGGTATTTTTGTTCATAATATTAACTTTATTAATAAAGCTTTAGATGATATAGAAAAAACAGGAAAATCTGTTTTTAAAAATGCTTTATCAAGAGAACTTATGGACTTGAGTTTAAATAGTCAAAATAAAAATTTAAACGATTTGTCTTCTGCATTAAATAAAATCATCAAACTTATGAGAGAAGTTTTTGGTGATATTAGAATAATCTCAAATACAGCACAAAAAAATGGTTTAGAAGTAGGTAATTTACAGGATTCAATTTCATCAATGATGCAAGTGGCTGATGAAAGTAAAAATGCTGTAAATACTTTTGCATCTAATGCTCAGAGTATCAATGCAATTGTTGAGGTAATTAGGGATATTGCAGATCAAACTAACCTACTTGCATTAAATGCAGCTATTGAAGCAGCTCGTGCGGGAGAGCATGGTAGAGGTTTTGCGGTAGTTGCAGATGAAGTAAGACAACTTGCTGAAAAAACACAAAAAGCAACAGGTGAAATTACTTTAGCAATTCAAGTAATGAATCAAGAAATTGCTTCTATACAAGAAAATAGCGAAAAAGTGTTTGATATTGCAAATTCTTCTGATAGTAAAGTTGCTGATTTTAGTGAGGCATTTAAAGAATTAGAGGATAAAAGCTCTCATTTAGGAAAAGAATTTGTTAATTTTGCTTCTGATTTAACTCTTTCTGCAATGAAAATAGATCATATATTATATAAATCTGATGTTTATTTAACTCTAAATGGTTCTCAAGAAAATCTTCAAAATCTAGATCCTATTTCAACTTTATGTAAAGATGAAGATGCAAAAAGTATTTTCTGTCCTTTAATTTCTCAAAATGAAATGGAGATTAAGAGTGAGAAAATACAAAGCGCGGCAAGTAAAGCTATAAAAATAGCTAAAAAGGATAATATATCAAAAGAAGATTATGACTCTATTATTAATGATATAAGAGAACTTGAAAATGAAAGTAGAGTAGTTATGAATAAATTAGAAGCTTAAAGCTTCTAATTTAGATAAGAGCTATTTTTAAAACTTCTTGTAAATTTTTCACCCCAATAATTTTCATATTTTTTACTACTTCTTCAGGAATATCTTTCAAATCTCTTTCATAGTTTTTATGTGGGATAATGGCTGTTTTAATATCAGCTTTATAAGCAGCAATAAGTTTTTCTTTTAAACCACCTATTGGTAGAACATTGCCCATTAGATCAATTTCTCCAGTCATTGCAACATTTGATTTTACTTTCTTGTCGCTAAAAATAGAAGCAATGGCTGTGGTAATAGTTATGCCTGCACTTGGTCCGTCTTTTGGAGTGGCTCCATCTGGTACATGAATGTGAAGATTGTATTGATTGTATATGTTTTCATCTTCTTTGCAGAAAAGTTTCTTTGAGACTTTAATTTGTTCATCATCGATTAAATTCTTAACAAGACTTTGAGCAATTTTTGCTGATTCTTTCATTACATCACCTAAGCTTCCTGTTAAAGTTAGATCACCCTTGCCTTTGATTTTAATGGCTTCGATTTTCAATACATCTCCACCTACTGCAGTCCAAGCAAGTCCATTTACCTGTCCGATTTTATTTTCTTTTTCGTGCTTTTCTATTTCAAAGACTTTTTTACTTAAAAAATCTTTTAAATTTTTATCATTAATTTCAATATTTTTAATATCTTTTTCTAAAAGAAGTTTTTTAACACATTTTCTACAAATTTCAGCAATTTTTCTTCTTAAATTTCTTACACCTGATTCTCTAGTATATTCATTCACTATTAATTCTATAGCATCATCACTAAAGCTTATTTCTTCTTTTTTTAATCCATGTTTTTTTATTTCATCAGGTATGAGATAGTTTTTGGCTATTTGGAATTTCTCTTGAGGGGTGTAAGAGCTAAGTTCTATAAATTCCATTCTATCTTTTAGAGCAGGTGAAATTAAACTTGCATCATTTGCAGTAGCTATGAAAATGATTTTGCTTAAATCGATGTTGAAATTTAGATAATAATCTCTAAATTTAGTATTTTGTTCAGGATCTAAGATTTCAAGTAAAACTGCACTTGGATCTCCTCTATGATTGCGACTTAGTTTATCAATCTCATCAAGCACAACTACTGGGTTGCTTTGTTTTGCTTCTATAAGTCCTTGTATAATGCGTCCTGGCATAGCTCCTATATAGGTTCTTCTATGTCCTCTTAGTTCATTAACATCTTCTAAACCACCTAAAGCTATGCGCACTAACTCTCTTTTTAATGCCTTTGCGACTGAATTTGCTAAAGAAGTCTTGCCAACACCAGGAGGGCCAACTAAGCACAAGATGACTTTTGCACCATCTCTATCTTTAATCTTGCGTTTTTCTAAAAGTTCTTTAACTGCAAAGTATTCTTCAATACGCTCTTTTGGTTTTTCTAGAGCATAGTGATCACTATTGAGTTGTAAAGATACATCTTTTAAATTTAGTTTTTTCTTTGAGGAGTGCTCAAAAGGTATATCTAAAACCGTTTCTATGTAAGTTTGCACCATAGAAGCTTCTGAATTATCTTGATGAATTCTTTCATATTTTTGAATTTGCTTTTTGATTTCTTTATAAGCCTCTTCATACATAAAAGCTTTTTTCTTTTCTAATTTTTTATTATATTCCTCTACTTCGCTTTCTTTTTGTATATCGCTTCCAAGCTCTCTTTGAATTTGTTTGAGTTGTTCTTTTAAAAAGTATTCTTTATTAACCTTGTCAATTTTAGAATGAACTTTATTTTTGATTTCTTTTTGGATTTTATTTGCTTCAATTTCTTTAGCTAAATAATCAATTAAATTTAAAAGCTTGGTTTCTAAATTAGTTTCGATAAAAAATTCATAAGCTTGTTGTTTTTTGATTTTAATAGAATTTAATATTAGATCACAAATTCTGCTAGGCTCGACATCTTCTTCTATAGTTCTTAAAAGATCAGGTGGAAAATAATGACTCACAGTCGATAAAGCTTTTGCTTTTTCTCTAACTACTTCTATAATAGCTTCTTTTTTTGTATTGCAAATTGGCTCTTGATGAATTAAATCAACTAAAGCATATAAAGGATCATCCGAAATTCTCTCAACAATCTTGGCTTTTGCATATCCTTGGAATAAAATTTTTATCCTACCATCAGGCAGTGGAACTTTTCTCATAATACTCCCAATGACACCACAATCATATATATCATCAAAGCCACGCCCACCTTCAATTTTTGATGGTGCCACAAAAATCATACTTTCATTTTGTAAAGCGGTATCTAAGGCTTTAATATTTTGCATATCATTTAAAAAAATAGGTGTTATCATAAAAGGGTATAAAAAAAGCTCATCTTCTACAAGAATGGGAAGTTTTGTTGGATAGTTTTGAGTATTTTCTAATTTCATTACATTATACCTTCTTCAAATATTTTTCTATACCATGGAAGTTCTGGTTTAATCATATCGATTTTATTAAAATCGGAATTTTCGATTTTTTGCTTATAAATCTCATAGCTTTGCTCTCTGTTTTTTTTCTGATATAACTCTGCTATACTTGTATCAAGGTAAAAAACTGCAAGATTAAATTTAGTTAGCATGGTATCGATTAAATCATTATATTGTACATTGGGATAGTTTTGATTGTATTCTTTGATTTCTTCTATTGTTTTTAGCATTAAGGCTTGGTTACGATTTGGAACAGCAAAAGAGTCAAATTTAGCTTTGATTTTTAAATATCTTATATAAGCTACATTTTTAGAATCACCAAATTTGTTTAAATATTCATCAAGATAAAAATTTGCCATTTCATATTCTTCTTCACTAATATGAGCTTGAGCTAATATAAGTAAAGTTTGTTCTAATAATGGATCAGCAATATGCTCACCTGCCATTGAAGTATAGTGTTTATCAGCTGCTTCAAGATTTTTTTCTTGTAAATCTTTTATAATTTGTTGATACCATTCCATAGAACTTAGATTATATAAATCTTCAGCTTTTTTCGAGCTACATGCTCCTAAAAATAAACCTGCAATAATAAGTGAAAAAATAAAAAGTTTTTTCATTGTGTTACCTTATAAATTTAATAATTGTAATTATAATGTTTTTATGTTTATGAAATTGTTAATTTTTAAAACTAAAATTATAGTCAAAAACTCTTAATTAGTGTAATTTTTAAAATTGGAACTAAAATTGCTTAATGAGTTGTAATTTCTTAGTCAATAGATTTTAGGAGGCAAGATGAACTTAGAAGTTAAATGTCCTATTTTAGGTTTTGAAGATACCAAAAATATGAATTTTTATAAAATAGACGAGGTTTTTTATAGACTTAAAAGCCTTGATGGTAAAGATTTTTCTTTTGTGATGATTGATCCTTATATGATCCGTCCTGATTATGATTTTGAAGTGCCTGATTATTATCAAGAATTATTAGCTTTAAATGAGCAAACTAATTTTGGTGTGTTTGTTATAGTAGCTATTAATGAGCCATTAGAAGAATCTACGGTAAATTTTTTAGCACCTGTTGTGATGAATTATGATAATAACTCTTTAGTGCAAGTGATTTTAGATACAAGCAAATATCCTAATTATTTTCAGTCTGAAAAGATTTCAGCTTTTATTAAACAAACAAAATAATGTCTGAAATTTATATTTTAGGAAATGGTGCTATGGCAAGTGCTATAGCTAAAGGTTTAGAGGATACTTATAAAGTAGTTATTGTTGCTAGGGATTTAAAAAAAGCCAGTGGTTTAAATTTAAAAGTATTATCGTATGATGAGTTTGATATGGATAATAAAAATATTATTTTGGCTTTTAAACCTTATGCATTAGAAGAAGTAGCTGTTAAATTAAAAGGCAAGGCAAGATGGCTTATTTCGGTTTTAGCAAACACTACTTTTGAGCGGCTTCATTGTATTGATGCACAAAATTATGTGAAAATTATGCCAAATACAGCAGCCGAATTTAAAGCTTCTACAACTGCTTATTTAATGGAAAAAGATTTATTTAAAGATGAAATTTTATCTTTGCTAAATACTTTTGGTAAAGCCATAAGTTTGCAAAATGAAAAAGAATTTGATATAGCTATGGTTTTGAGTGGTTGTGCTCCTGCATTTTTGGCTTTGGTAGCAGAAAGTTTAGCTAATGCAGGTGTGAAAAATGGTTTAAAAAATGAGCTTAGTTATGAGCTTACTCGTGCAAGTTTTGAAAGCTTTAGTGCTTTGTTTAATCATGCTCATCCTGCTATTATTAAAGAAAAAATTTGTTCTCCAGCAGGAGTAACTATAAAAGGAATTGAAGCTTTGGAAAAAAGAGCTTTGCGCGGTGCCTTTTTTGAAGCTTTTAATGCAAGTTTAAATAAATGAAGCAAGCTTTTAGTCTCCTAGAGCTTGCTTTTTGTATTGTAATTTTATTTTTTATTTTTGGATCTTATTATCTTGTATTTGCAAATAAATCTTTAAATGTTATATGGCAAAATCAAACCCTTTTTAATGAAGAAAAAGAATTGCTAAAGAAAATTCCTTTATATAAAGCAAAAGAGATAAATATAAATAATTACAACTTTTTAGAATACACTAGTGATGAATTTAAACTCAAATCTTTAAAAATAAAAGATTTATCCTATAAAGAAGCTTTTGTAGATGAAAAAGGCTTTTAGTTTATTGGAACTTGCGTTAAGCCTTGTTATTTTGGGTATTTTGATTACTATTTTAATTAATCCAGCTATGTATATTTATAATTATAGTTTTAATGTTAAAAAATCTAGTGAAATATTTTTTGATTTAAATCAAGCTTTACTTAGCATGGAGAAAATTTATAATTCTTGCTTGAATGCAATATTTACAAGTAATTCTTTTGAGTGTTATATGAGTGCAAATGATGATATTTTTTATGATTTGTCATTAAAAAAAATAAACTTCAGTGGTATTATTTTAGAAAATAATGAAAGTTTTTTTAGCCCAAAAAGTAATTTGCATTTTATAGAAAATGGAATTTCTGAAGGAATTTTGAGCAATTATAAAGATATGCATAGTATGAAGAAGTTGAAAATATATACTAGTGATTATATGTATATTTATGATATAAAAAATTCAAAAATCTATAAAATATTAGTTGATGATAGAGAGAAAATCCATTTTATTAATGAGAAATTTAGTGGATTTTATACTATTTTATATGCTTATGTTAGAGTATATTTAGAAAATGAAAATATTTATATGCAAATTGATGATTTAAATCATAACAAACAAGTATTTTTATTAGCTCAAAATATTTCAAAACTTATTTTCAAGCATGATGGTGAGTTATTAAAAATTACAATTTGCAGTAATACTCAAAATAGATGTTTAGATAAATGGATGCTTTTGTGAAAAAATCATTTGCAATGATATATACAATATTTTTTATTTTATTTATTTCTTTTATTATGGTGTTTATAATAAAAATTTCTTCATATCCACCAAGAATTATGAAAGATTTAACGCTTTATACCCAAGGAAATATTTTACTTCATGATGCTAAAGAGTTTGCTAAATATTTTTTATATCAAGCCTATTTGGAGGGTAAAGAATGCTTAAGTGAATATAATTTTGAATATAATAATATAAAAATACGAATTGATTATGCTTATCCTTTGGGTGAATGTAAAAATAATAAATTAATTGCAAAGTATGTTCATGCAAAAAGTATTGTAGCGGTAAATATTAGTGTGTTGTTAAATACCAATAAAGCAGTAAATGAAGAAGAGTTTTTACAAAAAAGTTTTTTTATTTATCCCAGGTAGATTGAATGTAAGTTTGAATTCCAATAGCTATCATTTTTACTCCCATAGCCATAATAAAAACTAAAGCAATGCGTGAAAAAACATAAAGTACAAGCTTACCGATAACTTTTTCAATAGTAGCTGAAAAGTGAAATAAGGCAAAAATAAAAGCAAAAGTAAGTAATACAGAAGCTATGGCTATAGCTAAATTTTGATCTTCTGAAATAACTACTATGGTAGAAAGTGTTCCAGGTCCTACAAGCATAGGAAATGCCATTGGTACTATACTTTTTTTTAATAATTCTTTGTGGCTTAATCCTTGATAGTGTTGAAATTGAGTGCTTGATGGGGTGAAAAGTAGATTTTTTGTACTCATAATGATTAAAATCAAACCACCTGCAACTCGTAAATCATTAATATCTATTTTAAATAAATATTTCATGATAAATGGTCCAGAAAGTAAAAAAACTAAAACAATACAAAATGCAGTGTAAATGATATTTCTAAAAAGTTTTTTTCTTATATCAGCATCTAGACCTTCAGTCATTGCAATAAATTGTGGAAGATTTCCAAAAGGATTTAAAACCGCTATAATAGCAACGGATGCAAGTAAAATAACATAAATTTCAGATTCTATATCTGAAAACATAAAACAACCTTTTATTTTCCCAAGCTTAAAAAGCTTGGGTTTGATTTAATAATTATAGTCCTTCAAAAGGATTAGTAACAACTTCTTTTCTATCTACGATATAAGGGATAAGTGCTACATGTCTTGCACGCTTAATAGCAACTTCAACCATTTCTTGGTGTTTTTTGCTAGTGCCTGTTAAACGGCGTGGCATGATTTTAAATCTTTCTGATAAAGCATGTTTTAGCAATGCTGTATCTTTATAGTCTATAAAATCAACTTTAGCTTCAGTATATTTACAATATTTGCGTGAATATTTTCTTTTTTCTGCCATGTTTTTTCCTTTAAAATGGTAATTCTGTATCATCATCATATTTATCAATATCAATTTCCTTCATAGGGGCTTCCTTTTGAGGATTTTGATAGGTATTATTAGATGAATTTGTTCTAGTTTGTACTTGAGCATAAGGATCAAAGCTTTGTTGTTGATTAAAATTTTGATTATAACCATAATTTTGATTTTCAAAATTACTTTGTTGATTATTTTGTACAGTTGAACCTAGCATTTCTAAATTTTCAACTTGAATACTATGCTTTGATCTGTTTTGTCCATTTTGATCGCTCCATTGCTCAAATCTCAAACGACCTTCGATTAAAATTTTACTACCTTTATTAAGGTATTGATTAGCAATTTCTGCAGTTCTTCCAAAAAAGCTAATGTCGATAAAGCAGGTTTCCTCTCTTTTTTCTCCTGTATTTGTACTAAATCTTCTTGTTACAGCTATAGCAGAAGAGCCTATTGCGCTACCTGATGGAGCATAACGCATTTCTATGTCCCTTGTAAGATTCCCTACTAAAACGACTTTATTAAACATTAATTAGCCTTCTGTGCTTTCGCTAGCTTTAATTTCTTTTTTATTTTGTTTGATACCCTTGCTTAGTCTTTCCCAAGCTGCAATTTCTTTTTTATTTTCATATTTTACGATTAAAAATCTGATTACTTCTTCAGTGATTCTTAATACCCTTTCAAGCTCTGCTATTAAATTTGTAGGAGCTTTGAAATAAATCACAAAATAAGTTCCTCTTTCGTATTTTTTAATTTTGTACGCAAGTTTTCTTGTTCCCATTGGAACTACGCTTTCAATTTCTGCGCCATTTTTTGTAAGGACTTCTTTTACGAATTCCAACTTAGCACTTACTTCTTCTTCTGTAAGTGTTGGTTTTAATATGAATAAAACTTCATAATGTCTCATTTAATTTCTCCTTATGGATATAAAGCCTAAAATTTTAGGCAAGGATTTTGCATAAAATGCAAATTTAATTTTACCATAAGTTTTCTTAATTTAACTTTTTAATATGGAGCTAAGTTGTAAAAGTGTTGCGATTAAAAAATCTTTTTTTTCTATTTTAGAATTCTTTTTTAATTCATATTCGCAATTACAAAGTGTCAGAAAGATATTTTTATATTGTGATATTTTGATCATAAGAGCTTGTTTTTGAAGATTTTGTGCCACAGAAATAGGTGGAGCATAGCCTAAAATTTCTTTCAAGTCTAAATTTCCATAAATTTTAATATGTAAAGCTATTTTAAAAAGTCTAGAAAAATTTGCATATAAGGCATTAATCAATGCTATTTCATTGTAATTTTCTAAAATATTTTCAAGTTCACTCCTTAAATCTTTTTTTTGCATTAATTTATCAAAAAAACTTTCAAAACTAATAGTACTTAAACTATAACAATGCTCTTGGATGATTTTTTCATTGATATTTAGACCACTAAATTTATTTAACTCATTAGCCGCTAAATATAAATTTTCATTAAAATTATAAAAAAGAGCATAAAGGGCATTTTGAGTAATGTTAATATTTAATTCTTTAGCTTTTAAAGCTAGTAATTCCATGCCTTCCTTAGCTGAATTTACTTTATAAAATCTACAAAAATTATTAGCAAAAATTTTCTCCGCTTCACTTTGTTTGGAGCTTTCATCATAAATTTCAAGTAAAAAATAATTATCTTGCGAATTTTGACAAAGCTGTAAAAGTTGCTTGAGTTCTTTACTTGAGATTTTCTTTTGAGTTTTGATTTCTAGCAGTTTTCTCTCGCTAAATAAAGAAGCGCTAGATAAATAATCATATGCTTGCTTAAAATCATATTCTTCAAAATAAAATCTTAAACTCTCATCAAAAGAGTATTTGTCTTTAATAAATTTAGTATAAAGCTCTATTTGGAAATTATCCGCTCCATAAAGCAAGAAATAATTGGGAAAACTATTACCATTAAGTAAGCTTTGGAGTTGATTTTTATACATTTTGGTTTCTTTCTAAACTAAAATGCTTGGTAATTTTGCCAAAAATTTTAGCACTAACAATATCTACTTCAGTGATTTCTACTTCTACATTTTCTAATAAATTTGCCCTTGAACCTATGATGGTAATCAAAGCTCCCTTAATTTCATCATTTAATTTTACTTGCAATGAACTTTGATTTTCTACCACTAAAGCCTTAAATCTTTTTCCTATATTTTCTTTTGCCCATCTTGCAAATTTTCTATCCATAAAATGCCAAGCAACCTTATCTGCTTCTCTTTCTAATAAACTTAATTCCTCACAAGTGCTTTGTATGTTTAAAAGCAAATAATTAAACATTTTTTCATCATTGTTAATTTTAGCTTTTAAAAGTCTATGTAATATAAGATCAGAATATCTTCTAATAGGACTTGTAAAATGGGTATATTTATCAAAACCTAAGCCAAAATGCCCTGCATTTTCACTAGAATATTCTGCTTTTTTTTGCGCCTTGATGATGAGTTTATCTACTTCTTCTCTTATATTTAGCTCATTTGCTAAGACTTGAATGTCTTTAAATAATTCTATGACATTATTTTTAGGATCAATATCTATACTAAGTGTTGAAAGATCAGCTAGCAATTGATCTATTTTTTTATAATCAGGACTTAAATGATTTCTAAAAACTCCTATATCAATGAATTTTGCTGCAGCTTTATTAGCTAAAAGCATGCAATCTTCGATTAAATTATGCGAGGCAGTATCATTTTCAAGGCGTGTTTTTATGAGTTTATTATTTTCATCTAAAGTCATTCTTAGCTCTTGGGTTTTAAACTCACAAGCATTTTTTAATCGTTTTTTTCGTAAATTTTGAGTGATTTTGAAAACCTCATAAAGCCAATTGATTGCGCCTAAATCTTCTTGCTTTTGTAAATACTCATCAACTTCATCGTAATTAAAACGGCGTTTTGAGTTGATAATAGCCTCAAAAAGCTCTTCTTTAATCACTTCATTGTTTTGATCTAAGCTTATTTTAAAACAAAATGCTAACCTATCTTCATTAGGTTTTAGTGAGCAAATATTTTCACTCAAAGCTCTTGGTAGCATAGGTATAGCAATATGAGGAAAATAAATCGAAAAACCCCTTGATCTTGCTTCTTTATCAATAGCACTATAAGCATGCACATAAGCACTTACATCAGCTATGGCTACATAAATAGCATGCTCATTTTTATCATAATAAATTGCATCATCAAAATCTTTTGCATCAATTGGATCAATGGTACAAAAATTTAAATTTCTAAGATCTTTTCTTGATGGATACATACTCGCATCAACTTCATTTCCATAAGCTCTTGCTTCATTTTCACATAAATTATCAAAAACTGCATTTTTATTAAAAAGTGCTAAGGAAATTTTTTCATCTACAAAATCATCATCAATATGTCCTATCACTTCAGTGATATTATTATCATGATTTTCTATTTTTAAAATAGTTCCCAAAGGTAGAGTTTTTAAGGATTTTTGAGAGGCTTTTAAGGCACATGTGAGTCCTGTTTGAATATTTACTCCAAGGACTGCTTCGCCGTATTTTTTAGTTATAACCAAAGAAGTTTCATGGGCTCTTTTAAGTATTAAGATAACTTTAGCACTTGGACGCTTTTTTTTAAGAGGAAGTAATTTTGCCACAACTATGTCAGCATAATTCGCTCCTTTTAAATTTTTATTTTCTATGAGCAAATCACGCTTAAAAACAAGATCAAAACTTTCTAAAAATCCCGTTCCATTAGCTGAAATATCAATCTTACCAAAAGTAAAGCCATCTTTTAAATAGTATTTGTTTTTATAAAATTTAATGATATCGCAAGTTAGCAACTCTCTAATGATTTGCTTGCTTTTATTGGTAATTTCATCAGCATTTAGACCATAGCTTAGTTGATTAAATAATTCTTTCATAATACTCTTTATAGTAATTTTTCAAAACTTAAATTTTATCATAAAAGGATTAAATTTATATTTTTTAGTTATAATCTTTGCTTTAATTTTAATTTTAGGAGTGCATAATGGCTGTGTCAATTTATTATGATAAAGATTGTGATATTAATTTAATAAAATCAAAAAAAGTAGCTATTATAGGTTTTGGCTCTCAAGGTCATGCTCATGCTATGAATTTAAGAGATAGTGGTGTAGAAGTGATCATAGGGTTAAAAGAGGGTGGGCAAAGTTGGGCAAAAGCTCAAAAAGCAAATTTTATAGTAAAAAGTGTAAAAGAAGCTACTAAAGAAGCAGATTTGATTATGATTTTAGCTCCTGATGAAATTCAAAGTGAAATTTTTAATGAAGAAATTAAAACTGAATTAAAAGCAGGTAAAACTCTAGCATTTGCACATGGATTTAATATCCATTATGGACAAATTGTTGCTCCAAAAGGTATAGATGTGATTATGATAGCTCCTAAAGCTCCAGGTCATACTGTAAGACATGAATTTAGTATAGGCGGGGGCACTCCTTGTTTAATTGCTATCCACCAAGATGAAAGTAAAAATGCTAAAAATTTAGCTTTAAGTTATGCTAGTGCTATAGGTGGTGGTAGAACAGGTATTATAGAAACGACTTTTAAAGCTGAAACTGAAACAGATTTATTTGGCGAACAAGCGGTGCTTTGTGGAGGACTTAGTGCTTTAATCCAAGCTGGTTTTGAAACCTTAGTTGAAGCAGGGTATGAACCTGAAATGGCGTATTTTGAGTGTTTGCATGAAATGAAATTAATTGTAGATTTGATTTATCAAGGTGGTATTGCTGATATGAGATATTCTGTTTCTAATACTGCTGAATATGGAGATTATATCACAGGGCCTAAGATTATTACCAAAGAAACTAAAGAGGCTATGAAAGGTGTTTTAAAAGATATACAAAATGGAAGTTTTGCTAAAGATTTTATCTTAGAAAGAAGAGCGAATTTTGCAAGAATGCATGCAGAGCGTAAATTAATGAATGATTCTTTGATAGAAAAAACAGGACGCGAACTTCGTGCTATGATGCCTTGGATTAGTGCTAAAAAATTAGTTGATAAAGATAAAAACTAATTTGAAAACTATAAATAAAAAATACAAAGTGCTTCTAGCACTTTGTCTTGTTGTAATTGGAATTTTTCTTTTTGCATTTGGAGCTTTGTTTTTAAAAAAAGAAGAAAATAAAACCTTAGACTATAATCAAACCATAGTTAAAAAAGAACTATTACCACCTACAAAAGAGCAAGAAAATAATTTTAGTTTTAATGATATAAATTTGACTTTAGAAAATGAAAAATTAGAATTTTTAGATAAAAACATTAGTGAAATTTTAAATTTAAACCCTGTAAATACAGAGTTAAATCAAACTAAAGAGGATAATCAAACTTTAATTTTAGAAGTAATAGATCAAAATACAAGTAAAGAATTAATCAATAAAGAGCAAAATATATCAGATAAAAATGAGGATAATAAAACTCAAATCCTAGTGCAAAAAAATACCAAACCTCGTCTAGCAATTATTATAGATGATATGGCAAGTCACACTCATGTAGATATGCTTAAAAAAACAAATTTAAAATTAATCCCATCTTTTTTTCCACCTGATAAACGCCATCCTTATACAGCTGAGTTTGCAAAGGATTTTGACTTTTTTATGGTGCATTTGCCTCTTGCTGCTATAAAATATGACAAGGCAGAATTAAACACTTTACACCCTAGTGATGATATGGAAAAAATAAGCAAGCGCGTAGCTTTTGTAAAAGAACAATTTCCAAAGGTAAAATTTATTAACAACCATACAGGAAGTTTATTTACTGCAAATAAGCAGGCTATGGAAAAATTATTTAATGCTTTTAAACAAAATGATTTTATTTTTGTAGATTCAAGAACCATAGGAAATTCTAAAGCTAAAAATTTAGCAAGTCAATTTAATCAGCCTTATATAGCTAGAGATGTTTTTTTGGATAATGAAGATGATATAGCATATATTAAAAATCAACTCAAACAAGCAGTAGAAGAGGCAAGAAAGAAAGGTTTTGCTATAGCTATTGGTCATCCAAGAGAAAAGACTTTTAAAGCTTTGGTGCAAAGTAAAGATTTGTTAAATTCAGTTGAACTTGTATATTTAAATGAAATTTATTGAGAATATTGAAGATTTTAAAAATCTTTTAAATCCACCTTCAAAGATTTATTATAAAGGCAATTTAGAGCTTTTAAATGCTAGAAAAGTAGCTATTATAGGTTCTAGAAAAATGAGCGTTTATACTAAAAATTGTCTCATTGAGTTAGTATCTTTGTTAAAAAAAACTAAGGTTTGTGTAGTAAGTGGTGGGGCTTTGGGTGTGGATATCCAAGCAGCTAAAATAGCTTATCCTCAAACTATAGCCATATTTGCTAATGGACTTGATGAGATTTATCCAAAAGCTAATACAAATGAAATTTTAAATATTTATGAAAATGCATTAGCTTTAAGTGAAAATGAAGCAAAATATAAAGCAAAGCCATATGATTTTTTATTAAGAAATAGGCTTATTATTGCTTTAAGTGAGGTTGTTATAATAGCTCAAGCTGATTTAAAAAGTGGTTCTATGCAAAGTGCAAGGCTTGCTTTGAGTATGAATAAACCTATATATGTATTACCTCATAGGAAAGATGAAAGTGAAGGAACAAATTTACTTTTAGCCACAAAAAAAGCAAATTTAATTCATAATTTTGAGGAATTTGCAAAAATGTTTGGAGAGCTTTATCAAGAGCAAAGTGAGGATGATTTGTTAAGCTTTTTAAAGCATGAAAATGATTTAGAAAAAGTTTTGAAAAAATTTGGTGATAGAGTTTATGAATATGAACTTGAGGGTCTGGTGGAAATTTCTGGAGTGAAAATAAGAGCTTGCATATGAATACTTTAGCGTTAGATATAGGTTTAAAGCGTATTGGTGTTGCTTTGTGTATTAATAAAAGCATGGCCATGCCGCTTGAAGCTATCATTAGAAAAAACCGCAATCAAGCAGCAAATGAGGTAAAAAAATACATTAAAGACTATGATGTAAATACTTTGGTGGTAGGAATTCCTTTGGGCGGATCTAGTGAAGATGAAATGCGAAAAAGAATAGAGCATTTCATATCTTTACTTGATTTTGATAAAGAAGTTTTTTTTGTTGATGAGAGTTTTAGCTCTAAAAACGCACAAGAGCTTGGTGTAGTGAATTTAAAGAAAAAAGATGGCAAACTTGATTCTTTAGCTGCATATTTATTTTTAAAGGATTTTTATGGCCTTGCTTGATTTAAATACAGCTTTAGATGAAATTTATACAAAAGAGCAAAAAGAACAAATTCTTCAAAGTTTTAATCAAGAAAAATATCTCAATATTTTTAGAAATTCTTTGCTTATTGACAATGAAAAACTAGAAGAAATTCTAAATGAAAAAAATATAAAATTTAAAAAAATTGATTTGTATTGTTATAAAATACCTAGTATTTTTAAAAGCAAATTAAGCTCAATGAATGCTTTTAATGAGGGTAAGTTTTATATACAAAATTATTCTTCGTATTTATGTGCTAAAACCTTGGGTGTTAAAGCTGGTGAGAATGTATTAGATATGTGTGCAGCTCCTGGTGGAAAAAGTTTAAATTTGGCCAATTTTATGCAAAATGAAGGTTATTTAGCAAGTTGTGAATTATCTAAAACACGCTTTTTTACCTTAAAAACAACTATGGAAAATTATCAAGTTAAAATTGCAAAATGCTTTTTAAAAGACGCACGCACTATAGGTAAAGCTTGTCCTTTGAAATTTGATAAAATTTTGCTTGATGCGCCTTGTTCAACTTTTGCAAAAATGGGTTTTGAAATACAAAAAAACACAAAAGAAATTAAGCAAATAGCAAATTTGCAAAAAAAACTTTTACATTCAGCATTACTAGCCTTAAAACATGGTGGGGAATTGGTTTATAGTACTTGTACATTTTTAAGAGAAGAAAATGAAGCTGTTTTAGAAAATGCGTTAAGAAATGAAAATTTTAAATTAGAATTACTAGATTTTGATTTATTAAATGTTAACTTCATTAATGCAAAAAGTGATGATTTTGACTTGTCATTTGCCAAAAGAGTTTTACCAGATAATTATGCAGATGGGTTTTTTATAGCAAAAGTGAAAAAACATTAAAAATCAATAAAATTAAATGCGAAAAATATTTTTACTCATAAAACTTAAAGTGCTATTTTTAGATACTTAGAAGCTAAAATCACATCGTGAAACTCTTGTGAATAAAATATTGAAATTTTGAAAACTTAAATTAAAGAAGTGGTAAATAACTAAAATAAAATATATTAAAGATAAATAAGCACGAGGCTTATTTATCTCTTAAATTTAATTCGCTGATTAATTTAGAATAAGCTTGATAATCTTTTCTTTTTAGATAAGATAAAAGTCTTTTTCTTTGACCAACAAGCTTTAAAAGACCTAAACGAGAAGAAAAATCTTTTTTGTAGATTTTTAAATGTTCTGTTAAATCTGAAATTCTTGCGCTTAAAAGTGCGATTTGAACTTCTGGAGAACCAGTATCTCCTTCTTTTCTAGCAAATTTTGCAACTATTTCTGCTTTTTTAGCCGAATCTAAAGCCATAATAGACCTCCTGAGCGGTATTTAAAATAAAAAGTGCAATTATAACTAAAAAAACAAAAAAAATGCTGAAATTTGAAAAATAAGAAATTTAATATTTAACAACACATATTTTTGATATAATTAAAATTTTTATTTAAAGTTAAAAATAGATATTGTTTATTAATATTTCAATGAAAGGAAAAAAGTGTTATTTACCAAAGCTAGCGAATATGCTTTATTGTCTTTAATTCATATAGCAAAATCCCAAGAACCACAAGATGTAGATACTATGTCAAGTGTTTTAGATATACCAAAAAGTTTTTTAGCAAAAATTTTACAAGCACTTGCCAAAGACGCACTTTTGAAATCTTATAAGGGTGCTAAAGGTGGATTTATGCTTGTTAAAAAGCCAAGTGAATACACTTTAAAAGAAATTATTAATAGTGTAGAGAAAAAATCTATCAATGTATTTGAGTGCAGTAATGGAATTTGTCCTTCGCAAAAAGAAGAAAATTGTAAAATTATGCCTGTGTTGGTGAAGCTTCAAAATAAGATAGATGATTTTTTAGTTTCTATTACTCTAGAGGATATTATTCAAAATAATGGCTAAAAGGGATATTTTTAGCTTAGTATTGCCTTGGATTGCTCCACTTGTTGCACCTATTTTAAAGGCAAAGAGTCTAACTATAGTAGCTGTAATTATTGCAATTTTAGCTATTATTATAGTACCTTTACCAAGTATAGTTTTAGATTTTTTTCTTGCTTTAAGTATAGCAATTTCGGTTTTAATTATTTTAATTTCTTTATATATACCAAAACCTACAGATTTAACAACTTTTCCAACTATGATTTTAATTATTACGCTTTTTAGACTTTCACTTAACATAGCTACAACGCGTATGATTTTAAGTGAGGGTCATCAAGGTCCAGCTGCTGTTAGTGATATAGTGGCAAGTTTTGGTGAATTTGTTGTTGGTGGAAATTATGTTATAGGTATGGTTGTTTTTTGTATTTTAGTTTTAATCAATTTTATGGTTGTAACCAAAGGTAGTACAAGGGTTTCTGAAGTTCAAGCAAGATTTACCCTTGATGCAATGCCAGGTAAGCAAATGGCTATTGATGCGGATTTAAATGCAGGTTTGATTGATGAAAAAACTGCACGCGCAAGACGCCAAGAAATCATAGCTGAAGCAAATTTTTATGGAGCAATGGATGGTTCTTCTAAATTTATAAAAGGGGATGCTGTTGCTGGGATTATCATTACTATTGTAAATTTAATTGGTGGTTTTATGATAGGTTATTTTCAGCATGATATGGAGCTTGGAGAATGTGCTTCAACTTATACTATATTAACAATAGGTGATGGACTTGTTTCTCAAATTCCTGGACTTATAACTTCAACAGCAACTGCTATCATTATCACGCGTGCTAGTAAAGATGAGGATAATTTTGCTGAAGGTTCTATTAATCAGCTTTTGGGAGAATATAAAACACTACTAATTGTAGGTTTTGTTTTATTTATTTTTGCTTTAGTACCTGGTTTACCGCATTTTTCTTTGGGCTTTATGGCTTTGGTATTTTTGGGTCTTGGTTATATGATAAAGCAAGTGCAAGAGGGTAAAATTCAAATTAACGCAATTTCAGCTAAAAAATCTCAAGAAGCTGATGAGCAAGAGCAAGCTAAACCTCAAAAACGCAGCGAAGAAGAAATCTTAAAAGAAGAAGAAAATAAAATCACAGATATTTTAAAATTAGAAATTTTAGAATTAGAATTAGGTTATGGACTTATCAAACTAGCAGAAAGTGAATTAACAGAACGTATTAGATCAACAAGACGCAATATAGCTCAAAGTTTAGGTTTTTTAATGCCAAAAATTAGAATTAGAGATAATTTGCAATTAAAACCAAATGAATATACTTTTAAACTCAAAGGTGTAGGTATAGCTAGTGCTGAAATTTATCCCGATAAATATCTAGCTATGGATAGTGGTTTTATCACTGAACCTATCGAAGGTATAGCTACTAAAGAACCTGCTTTTAATTCTGATGCTTTATGGATAGAATCATCTTTAAAAGATGAGGCAACGCTAAATGGTTATATTGTAATTGATCCAGCAAGTGTGATTTCAACCCATATGAGTGAGCTTATAAAAGCTAATGCTTCAGAGCTTTTAACTAAACAAGAGGTTCAAAATTTATTGGATAAAATCAAAAATGATTATCCTATCGTGGTAGATGATTGTTTAAGGGTTGCTAGCATAGGTTTAATTCAAAAAGTTTTAAAAGCTTTACTTAAAGAACATATTCCTATTAAAGATATGCTTACAATTTTAGAATCAATTAGTGATATAGCTGAAGTAAGCAAGAGTTTGGATATGATTATTGAGCATGTAAGGGCTTCTTTAGCAAGAGCAATTACAAATTTATATGTGGATGAAAAAGGGCAAATTAGCTTTTATATTTTTGATGCTGCTGCAGCTGCAAAATTAATGGAGCATGTGCAGTTTAAAGATGGTTCGTATCATTTAATGATAAATGTAGCTCAAACTGGTGCTTTAGTAGAAGCTTTAAAAGCTGAACTTGCAAGTGTGGCAAATACAAGAATTAAGCCTTTCTTGCTTTGTGTTGAGCCGCAACTTAGAAAATTCATTGCTGATATTTGTTCTAATTTTGGTATTAATATTACGGTCTTAAGTTTTGCTGAGATTGCAGAAAATACCAAGTTTGAAACAGAAGGTATCATAAAAGTTGATAATTTATAAAGGAAAAATATGAAAATTTATCATCTTTCACATACGGATTTAGATGGCTATGCTTGTCAGTATGTGCTAGATTTTTATTTTAAGAATTGTTATTTTTATAATTCTAATTATGGTAAAGAGATTAATGAAAATTTTAATGTGATTTTTAAAAATATAGAGGAAGATTTAAAGCAAAATCCTAATGAAGAATTTGTGATTTTAATCACGGATTTAAATTTAACATTAAGTCAATGTGAAGATTTTCAAAAAGCCATAGAAGGTAAAAAAATCAAGCTTTTACTTTTAGATCATCATCAAAGTGGCTTAGAATGTATGCAAAAATATCCTTGGTATTTTTTAGATGATAAAAGATGTGCTACTAAGATTGTTTATGATTTTTTTAGTAAATGTTATGGCGAAAATAAGGCTTTGTCAGAATTTGTGGATGTGGTAAATGCAGTAGATATTTGGTTGAGTGAAGATGAGAATTTTGAACTTGGAAAAGTACTACTTGGTATGGTTTCTGGAGCAAAAGAAATCAATAGAGTAATGTTTGCACAAGAAAATATCAAATATCTTTTTTATCTTTTTGATGTTTGTAGAAAATACATTCATCAAAAAAATGCTCATATTAATTTAGATGATGATTTACATGGCTTAAAAAAATCTTTTTTTAAAAAAGAAAATGATGATACTTTAAGCAATTTAATTTCTAAATTTATAGTAGAAAGACTAAGTGTAAATAAAGAAAAATTTAGTGTATTTTATAAAGGAAGTAAAGGTTTATTAACTTCAAATATAGGCAATACTTCCGTAATTGGAAATGATTTTTTAATGCAAAATCCTGATTTTGATTTTTTTGTTGATCTTAGTTCGAGAAAAACCTTAAGTTTTAGAGCAAATAATAAAATCGATGTGAGTTTGATGGCTAAAAGTTTGGTCAATGGGGGAGGGCATAAAAATGCTAGCGGAGGATTATTTGCTGCGTATAAAGATAGCTCTAACTATGATTTCATAAAAGCACAATTTGTAGATTTAATTAAAAGTAAAGAATTAAAGGAAAATAATGAAAACAAATCATGATTTTAAAGAAGAAATAGAAAATTTACAATATGAATTAAGTATAGTTTTAGAAGCAATGCTCTTGTTTGCTGGGGTAAAAAGAGTAAAATTAGAAAAAGCAATTGGAGTTTATATTGATTGTATTGATGAAGTTTGTCATAATACCCAAAAAGAAGGAGTTGATGAGATCTTAGAAGTAGTGGAGTACTTAAAAATTCATCATAAAGATTTATTTGAATGAAAAATTTATTATTGCTTTTTATAGGAATTTTTTCTTATGCAAATATCTATGAAGATTTAAGTGATTTTGCTTACAATAAACAAAACACGCTAAATTTAAGCTCTAGTCAAGCTTTATTTTTAGAATACAAACAAAACAAACAAGCTTGTGTAGATATAGTACTTGCTAAAGATAAGGCTTTTGTGGTTAAAATTTATCCATTGTGTGAAAATTTAAACGAAAAAAGTCTAAATGAATACTTAAATACGCAATTTATAAGTTTATACACTAAAGATTTATCAAAACTAAAAAAAGAAATTGCTGATATTAAAAATATTATGCGCGATTTTATGATTTATTATACCTTGCATCAATCTTTTGCAAATGAAATTAAGAGAATGAGTAAAAATGATAAATTACAAGCGTATGAACTAGATGAGAAAAAAGGTGGAAAAATTCTCTACAAGGTCAATAATCAAGCTTGTGTAATTTTTGATTTATATTTAGATGAAAATTTGCAAGCTAGTATGCAAGTAAGTGGAATGGAAAATTTGGATAAAACTTGTATGGAGTTAATCTCATCCCCTGATTTTAAAGACTTATCTTTCACAAAAGAGGGTATGAGAAAATATAAATTAAAAAACTAGTCTAAAAAATCTTAAATAATATAACTTTAAAATTCTACTTAAAGCCATTTTTTTTCTTTCTATATTGGAAAACACATAAGCTTCAAGATCTTGCTTTTCTCTTAAAGTAAGATTTTTCATTATTATAAACCTTTTAAAAAATATTGCTAGACGCAATTATATTATCTTTTCTTTTAAAAAAACTGAAAAATAAGTTTTTATATATTATATATAAATGGCTAAATAAACTTTAGTTATATAGACTAAATAATTTTAAATATTTTTATTTAAAAATAACTTGACATTATTATACTAAAGTTGTATAATTATTTTGTCACTTAAAAACATTGAGTGCTAAAATAAAAAATTTAAGGTTTTATAGTGAAGTCTTATAGTAAAAAAGATTTAATTTTAAAAACTATCATTGAAACCTATCTAGAGGGTAATAACCCTGTGGGTTCTAATGAGTTAAATCATAAAGTTAGCATACCTGCTTCTACTATAAGAGTTTATTTTAAAAAATTAAGCGATGAGGGTGTATTAACGCAACTTCATATTAGCAGTGGTCGCATACCAACTTTTAGTGCTATGAAGGCTTATTGGTATGAGCAACTTTGCGAAGATGAGATTGTGATTAACGATCTTGCATTATTAGAGTTTTTGCTTGATAAGTTTGAAATTTATACCTTAGTTTATGGTGGCGATGAGCTTATTTTACAAGATATTACCAAGGTTAATGATAAATTTATCATACTTGATTTTGGACAAAATGAGTTGGTTTTAAGATTTAGCCAAGATAGTCTGGTTTTCTTACAAAGACTTATAGGACTTGATCTAAAAAGTATTGAAAATTTAGCTTTTAGAGTTGAGTTTAAAGAGTTATTGGAAAAAATAACTATGCTAAAAGAAGCTATGGTTTATTATAGATATAATGAGAGTAAAGCTTATCAAATTTATCAAAATGATGAATTTGCTAAGCTTTTATCTCCTCAAATTGGATTTTATTTTAACGATAAATTGCAATTTGATCCTTTATTTGAAGAGGGTTTTATGGGATTAAAGCTTAAGAGTACATTTTTAGGCAAAGAATCTAATGTGGTTTTTGCTGGTAGTGTGTATTCTGATTTTAAAACAATGTTAAATATTATAAAGGAGGCTGCGTGAGCGAAGAAAAGCAAAATGAGCAAATGCAAGAAGAAGCAGTGGAAAATTCAGAAAATCAAAACAATGAATTAGAAAAACTTCAAGCAGAGTATAATGAGTTAAAAGATACTTATTTAAGAGCAAATGCTGAATTTGAAAATATCAAAAAAAGAATGGAAAAAGAAAAAATTTCAGCAACAATTTATGCAAATGAAAGTTTTGCTAAAGATTTGCTTGATGTAGTTGATGCATTAGAGGCGGCTATTAATGTAGAAGCTAATGATGAATTAAGTTTGAAAATAAAAGAAGGGGTTCAAAACACTTTAGACTTGCTTTTGAAAAAACTTGAAAAACATATGGTTAAAGCAATAGAAGCAAATGGTGAGTTTGATCCAAATTTACATGAAGCGATGTTTCATGTTGAAAGCGCCGATCATGAAAGTAATCATATTGTCCAACTTTTACAAAAGGGCTATATGATGAATGATAGAGTAATTAGATCAGCAAAAGTTAGTGTTGCAAAATAAAATTTAATAAAAAGGATAAAAAATGGCAAAAGTTATAGGTATAGATTTAGGTACAACAAATTCTTGTGTGAGTGTATATGAAAGAGGCGAGAGTAAAGTTATCCCAAATAAAGAAGGTAAAAACACTACTCCTTCAGTAGTTGCTTTTACAGATAAGGGAGAAGTTTTAGTTGGAGATAGCGCTAAGCGTCAAGCTGTGACTAATCCTGAAAAAACTATTTATTCTATAAAAAGAATTATGGGTTTGATGATCAATGAAGAAGCAGCAAAAGAAGCTAAAAATCGCTTACCTTATCATATCACAGAGAGAAATGGGGCTTGTGCGATTGAAATAGCAGGTAAAATTTATACTCCACAAGAAATTTCAGCAAAAGTTTTAATGAAATTAAAAGAAGATGCAGAAGCTTTCTTGGGCGAGAAAGTAGAAGATGCGGTTATTACTGTTCCTGCGTATTTTAATGATGCACAAAGAAAAGCTACAAAAGAAGCAGGACAAATTGCAGGATTGAATGTATTAAGAATTATTAACGAACCAACTGCAGCGGCTTTGGCTTATGGACTTGATAAAAAAGAAAGTGAAAAAATTGTAGTTTATGATTTAGGTGGTGGTACATTTGATGTTACTGTGCTTGAAACAGGTGATAATGTTGTAGAAGTTTTAGCAACAGGCGGTAATGCATTTTTAGGCGGTGATGATTTTGATAATAAATTAATTGACTTTTTAGCAAATGAGTTTAAAGATGAAACAGGTATTGATCTTAAAAACGATGTAATGGCTTTACAAAGATTAAAAGAAGCAGCTGAAAATGCTAAAAAAGAATTAAGTTCAGCTAATGAAACTAATATTAATTTACCATTTATCACAGCTGATGCAAGTGGTCCAAAACACTTAACTAAAACTCTAACAAGAGCTAAATTTGAAAGTATGATTGATGGTTTAGTTGCTGAAACTATTAGTAAGATTAACGAAGTAGTAAAAGATGCAGGGCTTGATAAAAGTGAAGTAAAAGAAATCGTTATGGTGGGTGGTTCTACTCGTGTTCCACTAGTACAAGAAGAAGTTAAAAAAGCCTTTGGAAAAGAGCTTAATAAATCAGTAAATCCTGATGAAGTTGTTGCAATTGGAGCGGCGATTCAAGGTGCGGTTATTAAAGGTGATGTTAAAGATGTATTATTGCTTGATGTTACTCCGCTTTCTTTAGGTATTGAAACTTTAGGTGGTGTGATGACTAAAATCATCGAAAAAGGTACAACTATACCAACTAAAAAAGAGCAAGTTTTCTCAACTGCTGAAGATAATCAAAGCGCAGTTACTATCAATGTTTTACAAGGTGAGAGAGAATTTAGCCGTGATAATAAATCTTTAGGAAATTTCAATCTTGAAGGAATTCCACCAGCACCTCGCGGTATGCCACAAATTGAAGTAACTTTTGATATTGATGCAAATGGTATTTTAACAGTTAGTGCAAAAGATAAAGCTACAGGTAAGGCTCAAGAGATTAAAATCACAGGTTCAAGCGGACTAAGTGAAGAAGAAATCAACAATATGGTAAAAGATGCAGAGCTTCACAAAGAAGAAGATAGAAAACGCAAAGAAGCAGTAGAAGCTAGAAATGCTGCTGATAGCTTGGTACATCAAGTAGAAAAATCTTTAAGTGAGCTTGGAGATAAAGTAGGCGATGATGATAAAGCAAATATTCAAAAAGCTTTAGATGAGTTAAAAGAGACATTGAAAAATGCTAATGCTTCTAAAGAAGAAATCGAAGGCAAAATGAAAGCTTTAAGTGAAGTTTCTCATAAATTAGCAGAAAATATGTATAAAAAAGAAGAACTAAACGCTCAAAAGAAAAAAGATGATGATGTAATTGATGCTGAAGTTGAGTAAAAATTAAACTAGAAGCCTTGTTGCTTCTAGTTTAATCAATATATTTTTTACAATCTTCCTTAAAATAATTTCTATCAAATCTTGCAAAATTATCATTATTTGGCACTTTATAACATTCAGTGAAATTTTTAGCCTTAAGAATTTTGATATAAAAACTAGGAATGGCTATGTTGTTTTTAATGCGTTTTGGCTTATCATCATAAAGTACTAAATTTAAGACTTCCAATTCTTTATTTTTCTTTGCTAAATATCTTTCTCTTTGTTCGATTTCATTCCAAATTTCTGCATTAATATCTTTTTTTTGCGGAGTGATATTGCTCATTAAAAAAGTACTAAGTTGGGCTTGTGGGGTTGCATTCATGGATTGATTTGGTACGACATGCCCTCTTGTATAACCACTTCTTAGATAATCCTCCCAATAAGTTCTATACTTTTTAGGAATATTGGTATCATCTTTAAATTTTGGGCGTTTTTTGATGTGCCCTTGATTTAAAATTTTAGCTTCTAGTTTATAAGCAATTGCCTTAGTGCCTTTATAATTATAATCATAACAATTAATATAATAATATTTATCCATTAATAAAGAGCAGTCTTTAAAATAAGCTTTAAAGCTAGGATGTAATTCATATTGAGTATAAGCAAAAGAGCTTAAAGTTAAGGCACAAAGTGTTAAAACTTTTTTCATGCTAAAAGCTTTCTTACCATTTCATTAAGTCTTTTACCATCAACGCTTGCACCAAAAGCTGCTTTAGCTTCTTTCATCAAAATACCTTGTTCTTTTAAAGAGCTAATTTGTAGTTTTTCTATAAGTTTTTTTAGCTCACTTTCTAATTCCTTATCGCTAAGTTGTTTTGGTAAATAAGCACTTAAAATAGCTACTTCTTGGAGTTCCTTTTGTGCTAAATCTTCTCTAGAACCTTTGCTAAAAGCAAGTGCGGCTTCATTTCGTTTTTTAATCTCACTCGCAATGATTTTATATATTCTTTCATTATTAAGTGTGATTCTCTCATTAACTTCTATTTGTTTAAAGCTAGCATTAAGCGTTCTTAAAGTGTTTCTTTTAAAATCATCTTTATTACGCATAGCTTCTTTGATATCTTCTAAAATTTGATCTTTTAAACTCATTTTTTCTCCTTTAAAATTTGATATTTTTAAAATGTGCTATACACACACCTTCTCTAACACCATCATCAATCACAATGAGCTTTTGCTTATTAAATAAAGCAAAAAGTATCATTGAGCCTGCTATGAGGTATTTTTTTCTATTTTCTCCAAGATAAATTTTAGCTTTTTCTTGTTCTAAATTCCAAATTTTTAATGCAAAATCAAAAAAATCTTTGCGTTTGAGTATTTTACCATTTACACTTTCTTCTAGGTAGTCTTTGTATTTTATGTTTTGTTTATAAGCACAAAGTGTGGTAGGTACTCCTGAATTTAGTATGAAAAAATTTCCTTTTAATTTTATATCTTTACTAAGATTAAAAGCTTTTAAGGCAAGTTGCTTTAAATGCGCAGGGTAGGGGCTTAGATGAATTTTTAATTTTTCATCTTTAATACGCACAAGATTTTGTGGATATTTTTTAAAAAATCTTACATAAACACTTGGTTTTATGGCTTTAAAATGCATTCTTTCATAAAAACTAATGATTCCAAAATCATAACTTTTGCTAAATTTATCATTTGAAATTTCACAAGAAGCACCGCCCAAATCACAATAATTTAAGTCTTTTCTAAAAAGTTTAAGAGCTTTAAGACGCTCTTGCATACCTAAAACGCTTAGTTTTGCTTCTGTTTTTGCATCGATTAATTTTATATCAAGTTTAAATTCTTTTTGAATTTTTTCAAAAATAAGCTTAGTATTTTTTGCTTTTCTAAAAGCAGCTGTGGCGACTGCTTTAGCTTGACTTAAGTTATAATTTTTTTCTTTTAAGATTTTCAAAGCGCTAAAAATTCTTTCTATAGCTTCATCACTAATGGTGTCATTTTGCATATTTTTAGCTGCTCCTATGATAAATTCTTCGCTTTTTAATTTATTAAAATTCTCATCCATCAAAACAGCTCTTAATGTATTTGAACCCATATCAATACCTAGCACTAGCTCTCCTTAAAAAATTTAAAGTATAATAGCAAAAAACTTATAAGGAAAACTTATGCTTTTAGGGGTTAATATCGATCATATAGCAGTTTTAAGAGAAGCTAGAAAAGTAAATGATCCTGATTTACTTGAAGCTGCGTTTTTGAGTGCAAATTTAGCTGATCAAATCACTATCCATGTAAGAGAAGATCGTCGTCATGCTAATGAGTTTGATTTAGAAAATATCTTAAAATATTGTAAGTGTGTAGTGAATTTAGAATGCTCTATTGATATGATAGAATATGCTTTAAAATACAAACCCTCGCGCGTTACTTTAGTACCTGAAAAAAGACAAGAGCTTACAACAGAAGGTGGTTTAAATTTAGACAATGAAAAATTACAAGAAGCCATTAATGCTTTAAAACAAGAGCAAATCGAAGTTTCTTTATTTATTGATCCAAATTTAGAAGATATTAAAAAATCATCTTCTTTAAATGCTGATTTTATAGAGTTTCATACAGGCTTGTATGCTAATATTTATAATGCATTATATACCAATATCAATCAAACTTCTTATGCATTGCCTGAATTAATTTTAAGTAAAAATGAACTCAAAAAGCTTTTAGAAAATGAACTCCAAAGATTAAAACAAAGTGCGAGTTTGGCTAAGGGTTTAAATTTAAGAGTGGCAGCTGGTCATGGGCTTAATTATAAAAATGTAAAAAATATTGTGGATATTTTAGAAATAGAAGAGTTAAATATAGGTCAAAGCATAGTAGCAAGATCGGTTTTTGTAGGCTTAGAAAAAGCTATATTGCAAATGAAAGCTTTGATTAAAAGATGAAAAAAATTGCTATTAGTATAGGAGATTTAAATGGTATAGGTATGCAAATTTTATTATCTTGTCATGATGAGCTAGTAAAAATTTGTGAGCCATATTATTTTGTGCATTATGAATTATTTCAAAAAGCAAGTAAGCTTTTGAAAATAAATCCTAAATCTAAAATCAATTTAGTTGAAATTTCTAATGCTTCAAAACCACATTTTGCCTTTAAAGAAGAAAAAGAAAATTTTTTAATTTATGAGTTTTCATATCAAGCTAGTAAAATTATTGATTTTGATTTTGAGTTAAATCCTGCAAATTTAGACGCTAAAAGTGGAGCTTATTCTTTTTTAAGTTTTGAAGGAGCTAGTTATTGCACGCATTTATTTTTAGATGCTTTAGCAACTTTACCGATTAATAAAAAAACTTGGCAAATGGCAGGAGTGAGCTATAAAGGTCATACTGAAGCACTAAGAGATTTTTTCAAACAAGATGCTATTATGATGTTAGGGTGTGATGAGCTTTTTGTGGCTTTATATACTGAACATATGCCTTTAAGAGATGTTTATAAAGAAATTAAGGCTTTTGAACTTGCGAAATTTTTAATTAATTTTTATCAATGCACTTTATTTGAAAAAATTGGAGTTTTGGGTTTTAATCCTCATGCAAGCGATAATGGCGTAATAGGCGGAGAAGAAGAGCAGGAAATAAAAAAAGCTATAAGAATGGCAAATGTATTTTTAAAAGATCATGCATTAAATTTACAAAATTTAGAAAATGAATATTTTTTAAGTCAAAAAGAAAAAGAGTTTTCTTATAAGGAAAATATTTTTTTAAGTGAGCCTTTAGTGGCCGATAGTGCTTTTACTCCTTTTGCATTAAGTAAATGCAAGTATTTAGTCAGTATGTATCATGATTTAGCTTTAGCACCTTTAAAAGCTTTGTATTTTGATAAAAGCATTAATGCGAGTTTAAATTTACCCATAATTCGAACTAGTGTTGATCATGGAACAGCTTATGATAGGGCTTATAAAAATGAAAAAATAAACTTACAAAGTTATATGCAAGCAGTAAAATCTGCTTTACAATTTTTACAAATCAAAGAAAAAAATAAGTAAAAGTTACTAAAATATTCTTAAAATAATTTCTTAAGGAGAATGCTTGAGTAAAGACAATACCATTGCATTTTTTATTTTTATTGTAAGCGTTTTGTATTTTTTTGTTTGGGGTTATAATTACATTCCTAATAATTCCATGATATTATTTATTCTTGCTAGTGTATTTGGAATTTTTATGGCCTTTAATGTTGGCGGTAATGATGTTGCAAATTCATTTGGCACTAGCGTGGGAGCTAAGACAGTTACTATTAAGCAAGCTTTAATTATTGCAGCAGTATTTGAATTAAGTGGGGCTGTGTTTGCAGGTGGGGAAGTAACTAATACTATAAGAAGTGGTATAGTGGTTTTACCAGATAGTGTTGATCCTATGGTGTTTGTATGTGTTATGCTTTCAGCTTTGCTAAGTTCAGGTATTTGGTTATTTATAGCAACAAAAAAAGGACTTCCAGTTTCTACTACTCATAGCATTATAGGTGGTATTGTAGGTTCAAGTATAGCTATGGGGTTTGTATTTTTTGATCAAGACCAAGCTTTTTCTATGGTAAATTGGAATGGTATTTATAAAATAGCTATGAGTTGGGTTATTTCTCCTTTACTTGGTGGACTTGTGGCGTATTTAATTTATGCTTATATTTATAAAAAAATACTTCAACCTTCGGCTTTGATTAATATGCAAATAAAAGAAATTAAAAAAGAAAAAAAAGAGTTTAAAGAAAATTTTTTTATCAATTTAAAAAACAAAAGTCAAGAAGAGCAAATTAAAGAATTAAGTGCCATTGTTTTAGATGATGATGAAAAAAGAAGTGAATATAAGTTAAAAATTAAAGAATTAAAAGAAAAAGAAAAAAATATAGATGTTTTTTCTAAAATGAAATTTCATGTTCCTTTGGTTGCAGGGATAGCTGCTTTAATAATAGCGTCAATGTTTTTATTTAAAGGTTTAAATAAAGTTTCTACTTTAGATATGGTGCAGAATTTATGGATAGTTTCTATTATTTCTATTTTTGCTTATATAGTTACTTTGGCTGTTGTAAGATTGATGAAAAAAACTGAAGTAAATAAAACTATAGAAAAGATTTTTTCGTGGTTTCAAATTTTTACTGCTTCTAGTTTTGCTTTTTCGCATGGAGCTAATGATATAGCTAATGCTCTTGGGCCATTTGCTGCGATTTTAGATGTGCTTAAAAATAATACCATTAATCCAAGTTCGCCAGTGCCATTTGCTGTAATGCTTATGTTTGGTATAGCTTTGGTTATTGGACTTTGGTTTTTAGGTAAAGAAGTTATTCAAACTGTTGGTTCAAAACTAGCAGAAATTAAGCCAACAACAGGCTTTAGTGCTGAACTTGGTGCAAGTATTGTTATACTTTTAGCAACTCAACTTGGAATTCCAGTTAGCTCAACCCATATTTTAATCGGCGCTATTTTGGGTATAGGGGTGTTTAATAAAGATGCTAAATGGGGTATGATGAAACCTATTGGTTTAGCTTGGGTTATTACTTTACCAGTTGCTGGAATTCTTTCAAGTATTATTTTTGTAATTTTTGTAAATATAATCTTATGAGTTTAAACTCATAAGATATTTTTTAGCTTCATTTAAATTAGAGCTATTTATAAAATAATCAATTTTTGCAGGTTTTTTATATACTTTATCATAATATTCAAAAAGCATTTTTACACAAAGTTCTAAATTATTTTCTTCATAATTTTTACAAAGTCTTAATTTAAAATCCTTGCTGATATAAGGTGATATTTTTTCAACGCATTGATAAAATACTTTTTTATCCATTGGAGTATAGTTTTTTAAAACTCTTTGAATGCGTAAATTTATATCACACTCGCACCAAATTTTCTTAGCTTTTTGCATACTATTGTATAAATTTAGTGGGATAGTTAAATTTCCAATTTGTCTGCTTTCAGCTTCTATAAAACAAGTTTTGTGAGTATAATCTTTTAAAAAATAAAACAACTTATCTTCAAAGGCTTTTTGGCTTGGTTGTTCTCCATAAATTTTACCAAAACTTGATCCTTGGTGATTAGCTAGTTTTTCTAAATTTAAAGCATTGTTTAAAGTTTGGATTAAATCACTTTTACCACTTGCTGTATTGCCACAAAGACATAAAAACTCAATATTTAAATCTTTCCTAAAAAACTCACTCACATAACTTCTATAGGCCTTGTATCCACCTTCTAATCTTACAACTCTATAACCAAGTTCAGCCAAGATTAAAGCAATAGCTTTTGATCTTTTACCGCCTCTTGCGCAATAAATTCCCACCAAAGAACCTATTTTATAATTTTGATAAAGTTTATTAATATGCTCACTCATATTTTTACAAATATAACTTGCACCTTTTGCTTTAGCTAAGCCTTTATTTTTCTTATAAAGTGTGCCTATTTCTTCAAATTCATTATCATTTAGTGCGTAGTAATTTTGCGCAGATTTTATATGAGCAAGTTTGTATTCTTTGGGACTTCTTACATCAATTAAAAGATCAAAATTAAATTTTAAAAAATTTTCAAAATCAACTTCTTTATACATAATCTTTAAAAGCTTTGCATAAGGTGGTATAAACTTTTTCCAAATCACTCCCACAAACTCTAGTTTGTCCTATGGTAGTGATAAAATTTGTATCCCCTTGCCATCTTGGGATTAAATGATAATGACAATGCGGCGCTATGCCAGCTCCTGCTGCACTACCTAAATTCATACCTATATTAACACCCTTAGCATGAAAGTTTTCTTTTAAAATTTTAACTCCAATACGCACAAAATGGCTAATTTCTAGCCATGTATCATTATTTAAATCTTCTATATTTTCTAAATGATCATAAGGGATAATCATGAAATGACCCGGACTATAAGGGTATTTATTCATAATGCCAAAACATTCTTTAGCTCTAAAAATTACCCCAAGTTTTTCATCTTCATTGAGTTCATACTTACAATGACAGAAAGGGCAAAAATTTTTATCTTTATTATTAAAATAAACATCCCTCCAAGGTGCGTATAAATACTCCATCAACTCTCCTTTATGCAAGAATGCAGATTTTTGATATTTTTACTTATAAGAGCTTTATTTTTTGGTATCAAAGGTAATAGCTTTTCATCTTCTAATAAAAAAATTCTAGCTCCTGCTAAAATAGCATTATTAAGATCGCTTTTGCTTTCAATATAAAAAATGGCCTCTAAGCCAAGATGTATTGCAAAATTATAAAGTTTTTTTAGTTGCATAGTTTTTAGCATTTTAGGAAATACAATAAACGCATCAGCTCCATATACCAAGCTTTCTAAAATTTGATATTCATCAAAAATAAAGTCAAATTGCACAATGGGTTTTTCATGATAGCGTCTAAAAAGACTTAAATTTTGTATGTCTTGATTAAGCAAAGGACTTGTTGGTAAAACGATAGCATCAAAATTTTCATGATTAAAATTTAAATCTTTAGAATATAAAAAATGCGAAAGTTTTCTTTCAAGCAAAAGTGTGTAAATATCTTTAGGATAAAAAGCATTAGAAGCTAGGCTTCTGCCTAGCATATCATAAGGAAAAATTTCTTTTTTATTTTCTAGAATTTTTTGTGTTTTTGAAAAATGATTTTTTAAATCTATTGTTTTAAACATTTTTCAATGGCCTTTAAGTGATCTTTGCTTTCTTGGGAATTTGCAAATTCTTTATCGTGGAATGTTTTTTGTAAAATTTCATAAGCTTTTTTGCAATTTTTAAGTTTATAATAGCCCCAAGCTAAAGAGTCTAGGTAGTAAAGATTTTGTGGTTCTTGTTCAAGCGCCCAGCCTACTAATTCTATACCTTTTGCAATATCAATATCATATTCGATTAAGGCATAGCCATAGTAGTTTTGATATAAAGCATCGCTACGCACATCTACACTTTGTTCAAATTTTTTCATAATAGAAGCTAGAATTTTTGGATCCGTGATTTTTTTACTTTTAGAATCCATATAAATTTCAAATTCTAAAACCCCTGCCATAGAAAGGTATTTTTTATCTTTGCTAAGTTCATAATGTTTTAAAGCTATTTCGTAAGCTTTTTTATAATTTTTTGTTTGTGTATATAAGAAAATTTTAGTATCAGGATCTATGTTGTATTGTTGGACTAAATTTAGAGCTTGTTTATAATTTTTTTCTTGCACTAGTAATTCTATCATAGCATATATATATTTAATATCATTGTTGAGTTTATATAGTTTTTCAAGGGTTTGAATGCTTGCCTTATTGTTTTTTTGCTCTTGATAAATTTTTAAAAGTAGGGTGCATGTTTTAAGAGTGCATTGTGAATTTTTTACAAATTCTTCTAAAGCTTTTTTAGCTTGATCAATATTTTTATTTTTAATATTAATTTCAACTATTTTAAGTAATAAATTTTCATGTTCAAAAAGCTTATAAGCAAGATTGTATTGCTCTAAAGCTTTGGTGCATAAAGCTTTTTTAGCAAAAATATCACCTAGTATTTCATAGTTTCTATAATCTTGCTCTTCTTTAATGAGTTTATAAAGTATAGTTTCGGCTTGTTTATAATCTCCTATTTCAAAAAAATGCAAAGCATTTAATCTTGCAATAGCTGTATGATTTAAAAATTCTTTAGAGGCTTTTAAAAGTTCATCTTTTTGTTTTAAGTTAGCACCCAAAGCTAAAAGCAATGCTTTTTGTAAATAGATACTTTCATTATTTTCATGAAATAAATTTGTATAAATATCACATGCTTTTTGAAACTGTCCATGTTCTTCATAAATGAGTGCTTGTAAGATTTTATCTTCGCTTTTAGCCAAAGCAAGGTTTGTTAGGATAAAAACGATAATTAGTGAAAGCAAACCCCTATACATTCTTCTTTCAACTCCTCTTTGTGTGTTTTAAAATACTCCCAAAATGGAAAAGTTTTACATTGTTTTGGTCTATGCTTGTAAATTAAACATTTTTTATACATTGTATCAAAAAAAATACAACGATAGCCATTTTCATGCTTTACTTCTTTAAAACTATATTTAAATCCAACTTTGATAAGGTATTGTTCTTTAAAGGCTTCAAAGTTTAAATTAAAAAAAACAGCAATAGCTTCTAGCTCTTCTTTGCTTGCATAGATATATCCACTTTCTCCAGTGCAGCATTTTCCACCGCATATTTTACAAGCATTTTCATCAAAAGAATAATCAAAGTCTTTTTCACATATCATAGCTTATAGTTCCTGTATTTTCATAAATTTCACTAATTTTTGGATTTAAAACATTATTTTCATACATAAAAAGCGTAGGCATTATCACACAAGGGCTTTTACTATTTTTTTTAATATGCATTAAAACAAGCCTTGCATTAGTTTGTGTATTGGTGTGAATGCATTGAAGAGAAACTAGCTTTAATTTAAATTGCTTTAAAGAAGCACAAATTTCATCTAAAAAACTTGCCTCATAGCACATAAAAAAACTACCATTTGGCTTGATTAAAGTATTTATTTTAGCAAACATCTTCTCAAGTGGCATAAATTCTTGATATCTTGATATACATAAATGCAAATCTTGGCTTTTTTGTGTATTTTTTTTATAAAATGGAGGATTAGAGATCAAAAAATCAAATTTTATATCACTTTTATAGTTTAAAAAGTCTTCGCAAATGCTTTGAATTTCAAGTTTATTTTCTTTAGCATTTTTATAACTTAGTTCGATATTTTGCTCTTGAATATCTAGTAGATAAACTTTTGAATTTGGAAATTTTTGCTTTACTAAAAGTCCTAAAATTCCACATCCACATCCTATATCAAGGATATTTCCTTTTAAGTTATTTTTAGATAAAAAGTCAAAAAGTAAAAGGCTATCATTATTATAACGATAGCCTTTTGAATATTGAAAGAGTTTTAGCATTTATAAAGATGATCGCAGATTTTAAATGAATCATTTAAACCCACTACAATAGAAGCTCCGTTTTTACTCGCTATATCACCTGCGATAAATAATCCTTTTACATTGCTTTCTTTATTTTCATCAAAGCTTGGCACACCTTTTTCATCAACTTCTATAGAGCATTTTTGTAAGAAATCAAGCGGGGTTGAACCACCAATAGCATAAATAATGCGATCATAAATTTCACTTGTATTGTTAGTGAAATTTACTTTAGCTTTACCATTTTCATCTTCAATACCAGTTATATCTATGCCGAGTTTTGCTTTTACACTGCCTTGCTCAAAAGCTTTTTGAATATCTTCAAGATTAATATCATTTAATCTTGAGAAAGTTTCTCTTCTATAGCAAAGTGTAACATCGTTATTTTTAGCTAAATCTATAGCGTATTCTGCTGCTGAATTTCCACCGCCTACAACTAAGATTTTTTCACCTTGGCTTGCTGAATTTGCATTAAAATTGATGATTTTTGTTAAAGTTATAGGTAAAGTATAGCTTGGTTTATTTGGCTTACCCATTCTACCTATGGCAATAACTGCATTTTTACAAATATAATTTTCATTTGCAGTGCTAACTATGAAATTTTCTCCATCTTTTTTAACACTTTCAACTTCACTAGAAAGCTTTACTTCAAGATTGTGCTCTTTAATGGCATTTTGGAAAGTTTCTATTGTGCTTTCTCTAGTTCCATCTTCAAAATTTATATGTCCATGATTTGTGCTATCACAACCTTTATAAGCTTTGTCTACTCTTTTGCCTTCTTTGTAAAATTTTACTAAGGTTTGACAAATCGCATCAGCTTTTTCTAAAACAATAACTTCTTTATTTTTTATTTTAGCTTCTACTCCAGCTGCAATACCTGCAGGGCCAGCACCAATAACTACCATATCAAAAATTTTCATTATTTCCCTTTTTTAATTTTTAGTTTATGTAAATGTATCAAAAAAACAATAATAAAAAATAAAAAACAGAAATTATTTTTATTTTGTAAATAAATTTTTTATGCTTATAAATTATTAAATTAATAAAATTTTATAATAAAGTAGATTAAAATGTGTAAAAAATATATTATTATAATATTTTTTGCATAAAATCACTTATATAAAAGCAAAAAAACATAAAAATTATATATAGTATGCAAAAGGAGTTTTTGATGGGACAAAATACAGGACAAAGTTTAAAAAATAATTTTTTAACATTATTGTTATTATCCTTTTGCGGATCTATTATTTATGGTTTGCCTTATTTTAGAAAGTATTATTATGATGATTATATGAGTCTTTATCATTTAAATAATTTTGAAATGGGGCTTTTAGGTAGTGCTTATGGATTGCTTGGTTTGTTTTCTTATGCTTTAGGAGGTTATTTAGCAGATCGTTTTGCACCAAAAAAGTTATTGATTTTTTCTTTAATTACTACAGGACTTGGTGGTTTATTGCATTTATATTTTACTTCTTTAAATGCACTTTTGATTATTTATGGAATTTGGGGGATTACCTCATTATTAACTTTTTGGCCTTCTTTGATGAAAATAGTAAGGAGCTTAGCAAATTCTAAAGAACAAGCAAGGGCTTATGGAATTTTTGAAGGCGGTAGAGGAGTTGTTGGTGCTGCACATTTGGCTATAGCTACGAGTATTTTTGGATATTTTCAAACAAAAGCCTTGGCCGCACAAGGTATAGAAATGGTTATTGTGTTTTATTCTATAGCTCCTATTGCAAGTGCTATTTTATTGTTTTTTCTTTTGAAAGATGATATTAATGAGCAAAGTGAGAAGATTAAAATCA
This sequence comes from Campylobacter sp. RKI_CA19_01122, assembly GCF_025771325.1. Lineage (NCBI taxonomy): Bacteria > Pseudomonadati > Campylobacterota > Epsilonproteobacteria > Campylobacterales > Campylobacteraceae > Campylobacter > Campylobacter sp. RKI_CA19_01122. The sequence goes on from NZ_JAKMPZ010000001.1 coordinate 159,849, forward strand.
AAGACTTGATTTTTCTTTTGAAAAATTCTGCTCTTTGGCTTGTGGTTGCTATTACTTTTTGTACATATTTTTTTAACATGAGTTTTTATTATTTTACTCCTTATGCAAGCAATGTTATAGGAACTTCTGCTGTTTTTGCAGCTATTTTAACGGTATTGGCTCAATATATTCGTCCGGTTTCTTCTGTAGTGGGTGGATTTATAGCAGATGGATATGGAAAAGCTAAAATAATGATGATAGGCTTTATTTTAATGGGAATTGGTGTTATTTTTTTAATGCTTAGTTCAAAATTAAATGGATTTTTACAAATGAGTGTTTTAACTTCTGCTTGTGTCATAATTTATATAGCTATGTATTCTAATTTTGGAATTTATTATTCTTTACTTAGTGAGGGAAAAATTCCTATACATTTAGCGGGTATGGCTATAGGTATTGTATCTACTTTTGGGTATTTGCCTGAAGTTTTTGCACCATTACTTGCTGGAGATTTATTAGATAGATACCCAGGTGTAAAAGGTTTTCATATATATTTTACCATCATGATAGTTATGGCTATTTTGGGCGTAATGTTTTGTTTGATTTGGATTAAAAAATACAATAAAAAGGGGATAAAATGAAGGAAATTGTTTTTAACTTTAAAAATAAGGTTAGAGTAATAGAAAATGAATGGATAGTTTTAAAAGATGGCACTAAGCTTTCATCACGAATTTGGCTTCCTCAAGTAAAAGAAAAAGTTCCTGCTATATTAGAATACATTCCTTATAGAAAAAATGATGGAACAAGGGGTAGAGATGAGCCTATGCACGGATATTTTAGTGGTAATGGCTATGCGGTTGTTAGGGTTGATATTAGAGGAAGTGGGGAATCTGATGGTTTATTAGAGGATGAATATTTAAAACAAGAACAAGATGATGCCTTAGAAGTCATTGAGTGGATTGCAAAGCAAGAATGGTGTGATGGGAATATTGGTATGATGGGTAAATCTTGGGGTGGCTTTAATTCTTTACAAGTTGCAGCAAGAAGACCTAAAAATTTAAAAGCAATTATAGTAGTAGGTTTTACTGATGATAGGTTTAATGAGGATATTCATTATAAAGGCGGATGTTTGCTTAATGATAATTTTTGGTGGGGTAATATCATGCTTGCATATCAATCACGCTTTGTTGATCCAAAAATTGATCCAAATGGTAGAAAAAAATGGCTCAATAGGCTTGAGAATATGCCTTTATGGCCCACATTATGGCTTGAGCATACTTTAAAAGATGATTATTGGAAGCATGGATCTGTTGGGGAAAATTATGATGATATACAAGTCCCTGTTTTTGCATTAGATGGATGGGCTGATTCTTATACTAATCCTGTTTTTACTCTAATGAATGGTTTGAAAGTTCCAAAAAAAGCTATCGTTGGTCCTTGGGCTCATGTTTATCCTCATGATGGCTTACCTTTGCCTGCAATGGGTTTTTTACAAGAAGCACTTAAATGGTGGGATAAATGGCTTAAAAATGAAGAAAACGATGTGCTTGAAGCTCCTATGATACAAGCATATATTGAAAATAGCTCTAAGCCAAATTCAAAAACAGAGAAAGTAGAAGGTCGTTTTGTTGCTTTAAATGATTTTAAAAATGATATTAGCTATAAAAAATACTATTTAAATCCGCATAAATTAACATGTAAAAAATCAAGTGAATTTATCAAAATTAACACTCCATTAAATCATGGGCTTTTATCAGGAGAGTGGATGGGAGCTGGTGTTTTAGGAGAAAGTCCTAGCGATCAAAGGTTGGATGATGGGATGGCAGTTGTTTTTGAAAGTGATTTTTTAGAACAAGATTTGGATGTCTTAGGCTTTCCTATGTTAAATGTAAAAATTGCAAGCGATCAAGAAAAAGCTATGCTTTTTGCTCAACTTAGTGAAGTTAGAGCTGATGGTTTTGTAAAAAGAGTAAGCTATGGAGTGATCAATCTTGCATTAAGTGATAATAAAGAACAATTTATACCTTTAAAAAAAGATGAATTTATCCAAAAGCAAATCAAACTTGATGCTTGTGGATATAGATTTGCCAAGGGTTCTAAGATAAGATTATCATTAGCAAATTCTTTTTGGCCTATGTTTTGGCCTATGCCAAAAATTTCAACCTTAACTTTAGATTTAAATGAGTGTGAATTTAATTTGCCATGTTTTAATGGACAAAATAGCGATAAAATCAATATGCAAGCACAAAGTGCTCCTTTAACTCCAATAACACTTTTAGAAGAAGGTAGGGTAGATAGAAGCATTTCTTATGATATTTTAAACGATACTTGGACTTGTATTACAGATGGTGTTGGCGGGGTTTTTGGAGAAGGTGTTTATAGATTTGATGAGGTTGATGTTTTAGTAAAGCATAATTTAAAAAGAGAATTAAAACTTCAAAATGAAAACCCATTAAGTGCAGAATATACCATTACTCAAACAATGCAAATAGGACGCGAGGGTTGTATGATGGAGGCGGATATAATCTTAACACAAACTAGCGATTTAGAGTATTTTTATATTAAGGGAAAATTAGTAGTTAAGGAAAATAATAAGCTTGTTTTTGATAAAAAATATGATTGTAAAACTAAAAGAAATAGTTTATAAAATTTCCCAAAGTAAAATTTACTTTGGGAATTAATTTTCTTGCAAGATTTTAGCTAAATCTTTAGCACCTTTTAGATCCACTTTGCCAGAGCCTAAAAGTGGGATTTGTTCTACTTTAAAATATTTACTTGGTTTAAAAATAGCAGGCATAGTAGAGTTTTTAATCGCTTCGCAAATTCCTTCAAAATCTTGCTCTTGGCATTCTACTAATAAGCATACCATTTCACCTTTTTTATCATCATCTAGTGCAACTGCGCAAAATTTTACTATATCTGTATTGATAAATTTAGCAATTTCTTCTTCTAAAGCTCCTAAAGATATCATCTCACCACCAATTTTTGCAAAACGAGAATAACGATCTACTATATATAAAAAGCCATCCTCATCTACATGACCTTTATCGCCGGTATTATACCAGCGTATGCCATCGATTTCTTTGATAACTTCATCGGTTTTTTCTTTATTGTTTAAATAACCCACCATAACCTGATGGCCACCAATGAGTATTAATCCATCTTCTCCATGATTTAAACTTTCATAAGTAGATGGATCTACTATGCGTATAGCGCTTCCTGGTAAAGGCATACCTACACTACCTTCTTTATTTGCACGATGTAAAATCCAATAGTCAGGATCAAATTTATTCGGTAAATTCACACTTGCAACTGGAGTGGTTTCAGTGGCTCCATAGCCTTCAAAAATAGGTTTTTTAAATTTAATTTCAAAGGCAGTTCTTACTTCACTTTTGAGTTTTTCAGCACCTGAAACGATAATCCTTAGGCTTTCAAACATAATCGCATCAAGTTTTTTATTTCTTGCATAAATACCCAAAAAAGTTGAAGTAGCACACATAATGCTAACATTGTTTTTTACTATAGCTTTTGCTACACCTAGTGCATCTGTTGGATCAGCATGTGTTATGCTTTTAATCCCTTCTAATAAAGGCATAAAAGTAGTTACAGTTAATCCAAAAGCATGAAAAGGTGGCAAAGAAGATAGAACAACATCTTCATTTTTTGCGCATAATACATCTGAAATTTGGGCTATATTGCTTAAAATATTGCGATTATTTAGCATTACTCCTTTAGGTGTTCCCTCGCTACCACTACTAAATAATATAGCAGCTATGGCAAGGTTTTGTTTATTAGATGCAAATAATGCTTTTATTAAACAAGTAGGTAAGATACTTACTAAAGCAAGCATAGAAAAGATTTTGAGTTTTTGTCTTTTAAAGTTTGCGATAATATCTTCCATAAAAATAATTCTAACATGCTCTTCAAATTCTAGTTTTATGCCTTTATTTTCTAATTTTTCCATAAATTTTCTAGAAGTATAAATTTGTTGAATTTGAGAGCTTTGAATGGCTTGATTTATTGCTTTTACACCTGCTGTGAAATTTAAATTTACCACGATTTTATTTGCAAGTAATACAGCTAAATTACAAAGAGAACTAGCCATGGAAGCAGGGAGTAAAATTCCTATACATTCTTCTTTTGGAGTATAGCTTCCTTGGGTAGGTTGTATATTTAACTCATGTGATCTATTTTTTATAAAAGAGCTAAAAACTAGACTTAAAGCAAGCATTTTTCTATAAGTAATACCACCTATTAAAGGATCAACAATAGCTATTTGACTTAAATTTCTTTTAGCACTATCTATCCAAGCTCTAGCTATAGTATGCATACTTTCACATTGAGATTTCCAAGCAATAAATGAAAGTTCAAAAACCTTTGTTTTAACCACTTCTTTTTTAGTGTGTATTGGCAAGCTTTTTCCAAAAGCAATAGCGATTTTTCTTTTGCTTATTTTGCGGTTTCTTGCTGAAAATTCTTCATCACTTCTTGAAAAAGCACTTCCCCAAAGTCCTCTAATATAAAAAGGTAAAATCACTCCATCTTGTTCTTCTAATTTTGAGCAAACTAACTCAAACCCACCTTTAAATTCATTAAGCTGTCCATGGCGTGAAAGCACTCCTTCTGGGAAAAGGCAAACTAAATTTCCATTTTTAATATGCATAGCAATAAGCTCTAAGCTTGATTTGCTAGAAGCACTTGAAACAGGAATAACTCCAAATTTATCAAGAAAAATTCTAATATACCACTTAGAATAAATGCTTTTTTCCATAACAAAATAAATTTTTCTTGGTATAGCCATTTGCACAATAGCCCAATCTATAAAAGATATATGATTGCCAAGTAATAACGCTCCACCTTTTTCAGGAATATTCTCAAAACCTTCTACCAATAAACGGTAGCGTTGAAAAAACGCTATACTCATTAATAAACGCACTAAAGAAAAAGGCAATTTACTTAGCACATAAATGCTTCCAAAAAATGCCACAGCGATGATAAAATAAAACAAATTTATCACTTCAATTTTAGCATAAGCAGCAAAAGTAGCTAGTGTTAAAAAGCCTAACATAAAAAAATTTTGTATGAAATTATTTCCTGCTAAGACTTTTCCTAATTCATTTTCTTTTGCATGAAATTGTATTAGAGAGTTTAAAGGTATGATAAAAAATGCTCCGCTTAAACCAAAAATAAAAAACACTACACTATAACTTAATAAGTTTTCTAAAAATGGCATTAAAATGCTCATTAGAAAAATCCCTAAAGCACCTAGTGGTATAAGACCTAATTCGATGTAATTTTTAGAAAATTTACCACTAATAAGCGATCCTATAATCACTCCTATGCCAGAAAAAGCTAAAGAGCATTGTACATAAAAGGTATTTTCTATAAAAAGATCATTTTTTGCATATACAGGAAAACTCACTAAATAAAGTTGTGATATGGCCCAAAAAAGTGAAATTCCTATAATGCAAAGCCAAATAATTTTATGAGAAAATATTGTTTTTAAATTAGAGGTTAAAAGCTTTCCTTGTAAATATTGTTTTTTATCAAAACTTAAATTTTTATCTTCTTCTTTTAAGCTAGGAAGTTTATAAGCTAAAAAAAGTTCTAATAAAGCAAAAGCTATTAATACAAAACCCAAAGGTGCAATTTGTGTTAAAATATCCGAAGGAGTGTTAAAATTTGACTCAAAAAGCATTTCAAAGCTTAGAGAAAATACTGCCATACCGGCTAAAATAGCCACAATACTTACTGCATTGACAGCTCCATTTCCCATAGCTAAAAGTTCTTTTCCTACTAATTCTTTTATAAAGCCATATTTTGCAGGAGAGTATAAGGCAGATTGCACTCCCATGATAAAAGTCATTGTAAATGCAAGCCAAAATGCTCCAAGATAATAACACAAACAAATAATACAAGTTAATATTACTGAAAATAATGCAGATATTTTCATGATTTTATTTTTAGGAAATTTATCCGCTAAAAATCCAGATGGTGAAAGCATAAGAATAAAAGGCAAAAGCATTAAAGCATTGACAATAGCAGTTAGAAAAAGTTGGGTGCTATCTTCATAAAATTTATAAATGGTATTTTGTATGATGATTTTGTGTCCTAAATCCACAAAAGCGTTAATAAAAGCTACTGCTAAAAATGGCAATACGCCAAAAATCTTTAAAAAATTTCCTTGCATTTAAAACTCCATTTTATTTTAAAAATATTATTTTATTATATAAAATTTAAATGGAGTTTTGATATTTGATTAATCTTTAAATTCTACCACTTCATTAAATGCAAAACGAGCTTTTTCTGTACTAGAATTTTTTTGGGCATGTCCTAGAGCAATGAGCATAGATACTCTTTGTTTAGCGGTGTCTAAATTTAAATATTGATTGATTTTATCTTTATCAAAGCCACCGATAATACACGAACCTAAATTTAAACTATAAGCAGCATTGATAATATTTGCAATGGCAAGATGACTTTGCTCTTTTGCATAAATAAAACTTTGTTCTAAATCCATTGCGTCTAAAAATGGCTTATAGGTTTGTAAGCGTTTGTTTAATTCTTCTTGGCTTAAACCTCTCTTTTTTAGTTTTTCTTCAAAATAATCTTTAAAATCAGCTCTTGAGATCACAACAATAATAGCAGCACAATTTGCTACATGATTTTGATTGTTAGCTATTTTTGCAATTTCTTTTTTATGTTCATCTTTTTGAAAAACTAAGAATTTCCAAGGTTCAAGCCCCAAAGAACTAGGAGATAATCTAGCACATTCTAAGATATATTCTAAGTTCTCTCTAGAAATTTTTTCTTGAGTATATGCTCTAATGGAAGAGCGATTTTGCATTAAATTTAAATAATCTTGCATATAATTTCCTTATTTTTAGTTTAATTTATCTTATATCTTATAAGCTTTAAAATTGTTAAAATTATATTTTATTGCTACAATTTTATTTTTACTTCACACAAATGTTTTATTATGCGGTTTTTAAAGGATTAAAATGAAAAAAATAATTTATTTGAGCATATTTTTGATTATACTTATTATAGGGGTGTATTTTTACTTTTTTGCAAATAAGGAAGAATATAATTATCTAACTTATGAGGTTAAAAAACAAGACATTACTCAAAGCATAGAAGCAATAGGTGAAGTTTATGCAAAAACCCAAGTTGATGTTGGTGCACAAGTTAGTGGGCAAATTACTAAACTATATGTAAAATTGGGCGATCGTGTTAATGAGGGTGATTTAATCGCGCAAATTGATAAAGATAAACAACAAAATGATTTAGATATTACCAAAGCTAGACTTGAAAGTGCAAAGGCAAATTTAGAAAGTAAAAAAATTGCTCTTGATATAGCTACTAAACAATACCAAAGAGAGCAAAAGCTTTATGCTAAAAAGGCTACCTCTTTAGAAAATCTTGAAAATCTTAAAAATACTTTTTATGCCTTAAGAGCAAATGTGGCTGATTTAAAAGCTCAAACTACTCAACTTGAAATTTCTTTAAAAAATGCTCAAAAAGATTTAGCTTATACTACTATAACTGCACCTAGTAAGGGTGAGATTATCAATGTAGCAGTTGAAGAGGGGCAAACTGTAAATGCAAACCAAAATACACCAAGTATAGTGCGCTTGGCTGATTTAAGTGAAATGGAAATTCGTATGCAAATAGCTGAAGCTGATATTAATAAAATCAGTGTTGGAAAAAAGGTAAAATTTAGCATTTTAAATGAGCCTGATAAAAAATATGAAGCAACTATTTCAAGTATAGATCCAGCAAATACTACCATAAGTGATGCAACAAGCAATACAAATTTAAACTCAAACTCAAGTACTAGCACTAGCGCTGTGTATTATTATGCAAGGGTTTTTGTAAAAAATGATAATAATTTTTTACGCATAGGTATGAGTACAGAAAATGAAATAGCCATTAAAACAGAAAATAATACTTTAGTTATACCAACTTTAGCTATAAAAAGCGATACAAAAGGTTATTATGTAGAAATTTTAAAAGCCAATAATATAAGTGTAAAAACACCTGTTAAATTAGGCATCAAAGATAGTTTAAATACTCAAATTTTAGATGGTATTAATGAGGGTGATTTAGTTATCATAGGTAAAAATAAAAAATGATACGCTTAGAAAATATACAAAAAAAGATTAATAATACAACTATTTTAGAAAATATTAATCTTTATATTCAAAAGGGAGAATTTGTAGCCATTATAGGACAATCAGGAAGTGGTAAAACCTCTCTTTTAAATATTATAGGCACACTTGATGAGCCAAGTAGTGGAAAATATTTTTTAGATCAATATGAAGTTACAAATTTAAGCAAAGATGAAAAAGCAAGAATTAGACGCGAAAAAATTGGTTTTATTTTCCAAAGATATAATTTGCTTAGTCTTTTAAATGCTAAAGATAATGTAGCCTTACCTGCTGTTTATGCAGGAAAAAATAAACAAGAAAGATCGCAAAAGGCTAAAGAATTACTTTCTTTTTTAGAGCTTGATCATAAAGAACTTTCTAAGCCAAATGAACTAAGTGGTGGGCAACAGCAAAGAGTTTCTATAGCAAGAGCTTTGATGAATGGCGGTGAGCTTATTTTAGCAGATGAGCCAACGGGTGCGCTTGATTCTAAAAGCGGTAAGATAGTTTTAGAAATTTTAAATAAACTAAATGAGCAAGGACACACCGTAGTTTTAGTAACTCATGATAGAGAAATAGCTGCTAGAGCAAAAAGAGTTATAGAAATTAAAGATGGTAAGATTATAAGTGATAATGGTGCAAAAAAAACAGATGAAATAAAAACTAAGTTAATGCCAAAAGAGAAAAAAAGCTTTAATTTGCTTAAAAATCAGCTTTTTGAAAATTTAAAAATGTCTATAACTTCCATTGTAGCACACAAACTACGCTCTTTGCTTACTATGCTTGGTATTATCATAGGCATAGCTTCAGTAGTTTGCGTGGTTGCTTTAGGACTTGGAGCCCAACAAAACATACTTGCTTCTATTAGCTCTATTGGGACTAATACCATAGAAGTTGTTTCAGGGCGTGGCTTGGGAGATATTCGATCAGGTAGAACAAGGCTTAATTTAAGTGATTTAAAAACCTTAAGCTCTTTGCCTTATTTAGAAGCAGTAGAAGCAGATGTGGGTAAAATAGGGGTGGTAACTTATAAGAATAATTCTTTACAAGCTAGAATTTATGGAGTAGGACCAAATCATCTAAGACTTAGGGGTTTTGTGATGGTAGATGGTAGGTTTATTAATAATGAAGATATAAAAGATAATACTAATATTTGCATTATAGATGAAAATGCTTTGAGAATTTTATTTGATAATATCAGCGTTAAAGATGTTTTAGGTAAAAGCGTGATTTTTAACAAGCAACCTTTAACTATAGTTGGTGTTTTAAAAAAAGAAAGAGATAATAAAGGCTTTAGAGCTGATGAAAATACCATTAAAATTTATACTCCTTATTCTACTTTGATGAATAAAATCACAGGAGATAAACAAATAAGAGCCATAGTAACTAAGGTAAAAGATGAGGTAAATCCTGCTTTAGCTGAAGAGGCTATGGTAAAAATTTTAGAGATTAAACGCGGAAAAAAAGATTTTTTCACTATAAATTCTGACGCGATTAAAAATGCCATTGAGGAGAATACTGCTACTTTGACTTTACTTATTTCTTCTATTGCAGTGGTATCTTTGATAGTAGGTGGTATTGGTGTGATGAATATCATGCTTGTTTCAGTAAGTGAGCGCACAAGAGAAATTGGAGTTAGAATGGCTATTGGAGCTAGAAAAGAAGATATTTTAATGCAGTTTTTAATCGAAGCTGTGTTGATTTGTTCTTTAGGGGCTATTTTTGGAGTAATGCTTTCTTTTATCATCATTGAAGTATTTAATTCTTTAAATTTTGGTTTTACGATGATACTTTCATTAAATTCGGTATTTTTAGGGCTTTTAAGTTCGGTTTTAATCGGAGTGGTTTTTGGATTTTTCCCAGCAAAAAATGCAGCAAATTTAAATCCTATTAGTGCTTTATCAAAGGAATGAGATGAGAATATTTTTATTATTTTTTATAGCCTTTTTTTTAAATGCCTGCGTAGGAGTAAAATTAGAGCAAGTATCTCAAGAGCAAATAAAAAAAGAATATTTTGAAGATTTTAACGCAAGCAAGGCTTGGTGGGAAAAATATAATAATCAAGACTTAAATAATATCTTAAAAGCTATTATTGATAATAATAAAGACTTAAATATAGCAAGGGTTAATTTTTTAAGTACTTTGGCTAGATATAAGCTTTTAAATTTAGATCTTTATCCTACTTTGAGTGGAAATTTTGGTGCAAATATAAGAAAAAATTTAAACAATGGCACAAAAACGCATAGTTTTTCAAATGGCATTATGTTAAATTATGAGCTTGATATATATGGCAAAATTTCAGATCAAGTTGCTAGTTCTGAATTTTTAGCAAAGGCAAGTGAGTATGAGTTACGCTCTTTAGAGCTTGATACGATTAATTTAGCGATAAATAGTATTTTTGAATTTATTTATTTCAATGATGTAGATCATTTATTAAACAAACATTTAAAAAATCTAGAGCAAATGCTAGAAATTTATACTACTAAACTTAATTATGGAAAAGTTGAATATATAGATCTTTTAAATATTAAAAAATCTTTATTAAACACTAAACAAAATATCATTACAAATTTGCAAAATAAAGACTTAACTCTTAAAAATATAAAAGACTTACTGGGTAAAGATGATGAGCATTTGATTAATAAAATGCTAAATTATACTCTTGAAGATTTTTCTTTGCAAAAAATTAATTTTGATATAGAATTAAAAATGCTTGCTTATAGACCACAAGTTCAAGCAAAACTAAATCAACTTATGGCTTCTTACAAGGATTATACAAGTGTGCAAAAAAGTATTTTACCTAGCATAAAAATATTGGGAAATTTAGATGGGAATGATAAGAATATTGATGAGAGTTTTAAATTTTTAATTTTAGGAGGCAATGTCGCCATTGACTTACCATTTTTGGACTTTTATAGAGTAAAACAAAATGTAAAAATTTCTGAATTAGCATATCAAGCTCGTTTGGTTGAATATAAAGATGTATTACAAAGAACTATCCATGAATTTAATTTTTGTTATGAAAATGACAAGTATTATAATGATTTGTTAAAATTAGTAAAAGACATTAATGTTAATCAAGAAAAAATTACACAGCTATATTTAGAAAAATATGAATTAGGTCGCAGTGAATTAAAAGATTATCTTGATGCGGACGCTTTGTTTATAAATTCACTCCAAGAGCTTAGCAGAGCAAAGCTATCTTTGCTTAAAAATATTAATTTATATCATAATATTGTTTTAATTTCAGAGTAAAAAAGACTAAAAGTGTTTCATTTTGTAATATTATAAGAAAAGAGTGTTGTTTATTTGCGTTGTTTTAAAGTCATTTAGAATACAATTGATAAATAAATCAAACAAAGGAGAATTATGAAATTTGATTTTTATGCAACGCTAGTTACTATGGTTATAGTATTGCTTTTAGGCGTATTTGTCATTAAAAGGGTAAAATTTCTTCGTGATTATAATATCCCTGAGCCAGTTGTTGGTGGTGGGATTGCTGCGATTATTCTTTTGATCTTACATAGTTTCTTCTCATTGGATATTAAATTTGATGAATCTATGAAAGATCCTTTAATGCTTGCATTTTTTTCAAGTATTGGTTTGTTAGCTGATTTTGCTTCTTTAAAAAAGGGTGGAAGAAAATTAGCAATTTTTTTAGTTGTTGTTGTTGGCTTGCTTTTTGCGCAAAATATAGTTGGCATAGGTGTGGCAAGTGCTATGGGGCAAAATCCACTAATGGGACTTATAGCAGGTTCTGTTACAATGAGTGGCGGTCATGGAACAGGTGCAGCATGGGCAGCTGAATTTATTAAAGAACCTTATTTTTACTCTAGTGCAACTACTGTTGCTATTGCTTGTGCTACTTTTGGGCTTATTTCAGGTGGTATCATAGGTGGGCCTGTTGCAAGATATTTAGTCAATAAATATAAGTTAGTAGTTCCAAAGCAAAATGATGATAAAGATGCGATTTTAAATTTCCAGTCTCCAGAAAAAGAAAGACTAATCACACCTTCTTCTTTTATAGAATCTTTGGCATTAATTGCTTTATGTTTATTAATAGGTAGTGCTTTGTCTACTTATATTAAAACAAATACAGGTTTTACTTTACCAACTTTTGTGTATTGTCTTTTTGTAGGTGTGGTTTTAAGAAATGTTTTATCAGCTACAAAAATTCATCATGTATTTGATAGAGAAGTATCAGTTTTAGGTAATGTAAGCTTATCTTTATTTTTAGCTTTAGCTCTAATGACTATTAATCTTTGGGATTTAGTAACTCTTGCATTACCGATGTTGGTAATTTTAGCTGTTCAGGTTGCTATGATGGCTGCTTATGCTATATTTATCACTTTTAGGGTATGTGGAAAAGATTATGACGCAGCAGTTTTAGCAGCAGGGCATTGTGGTTTTGGTTTGGGCGCTACTCCAACAGCTATGGTAAATATGCAAACTGTAACAAATCACTATGGTATGAGCCATATGGCATTTATTATTGTACCTTTAGTGGGTGCGTTTTTTATAGATATAGTAAATGCTTTAGTCATCAATGCTTTCTTGTATCTACCATTCTTTCATTAAAATCATCTAGCACTAAATTGGTGCTAGATTAAATTTTCTTATCTTTACTTTTACATAAATGATTTAAAAAGCACTCTTTGCATAAAGGATTTTTAGCTTTACATGTATAACGCCCAAAAAGCACCATAGCTTGATGAAGATAGTTTAGATTATCTTTAAAAATTTTAGTTAAGTCTTTTTCGGTTTCTTCAGGAGTTTTGGCTTTGCTAAGATTAAGTCTATGCGAAACTCTAAATACATGGGTATCTACAGCCATGCAATTAGCCCCGCACCATTCTATCATCACTACATGTGCAGTTTTTTGTCCTACACCTGCTAGAGTTTTCAAATCTTGCTCGTCCATTGGAATTTCACCATTAAATTGCTCGCAAACTGCTTGAGCCATTTTGATTAAATTTTGTGCTTTATTATTATAAAATGAGCAAGAATTAATCAAAAGTTTTAAAGAAGATAAATTTGCCTTAGCTAAATCTTGCACACTAGGGTAAGCTTTAAATAAAGCAGGTGTGATGAGATTAACCCTTTTATCAGTACATTGAGCTGAAAGCATAACACAAACTATAAGTTCATAAGCATTGCTAAAAACTAATTCTGTTTTTGCTTGTCCAAAATGTTTTAAAAATAATTCTTTAATTTCTAAATTTCTTTTCATAAACTTATTGTATGTTAATCGGCTTTAAATAAAGTTTAGATATAATAAAATCAACAAAACTATTTCAAAGGAAAAACAATGAAAAAAATTTCTTTAGTTGCTGCGGCTTTATTAACAGGTTTGAGTTTAAATGCTGCGGTGGTTGCAACCCTTGATGGAAACAATATTAGCGATACAGAAGTAAATGAGTTTTTTGCTCCTATGTTAAGAGGTGCTAAAATCACTGACTTACCAGCTGAACAAAAAAAAGCAATCATTGATCAATATATCATCCAACAACTTGTATTAAAAGACGCTAAAGCTCAAAAAATAGAAAATGATCCTTCATATAAAGAAGAATTAGAGCGTGCTAAAGAAGCTATCATGGTAAATATCTATCAAAAGAAAATTTTTGATTCTATCAAAAATGATGATGCTAAGGCTAAAAAATACTATGAAGCAAATAAAGATAAATTTACTAAACCAGCTCAAGTAAAAGCTAAGCATATTTTGGTAACTAGTGAAAAAGAAGCTAAAGATATTATTGCCGAGCTTAGTAAGTTAAGTGGAAAAGCTTTAAATGATAAATTTGCTCAACTTGCAAAAGAAAAATCAATCGACAAAGGTTCTTCGGCTCAAGGTGGTGATCTTGGATGGTTTGCTGAATCAACTATGGTAAAACCATTTGCTGATGCAGCTTTTTCTATGAAAAAAGGTACTATTTCTAAAACACCAGTAAAAAGTGATTTTGGATATCATATTATTTTAAAAGAAGATGCTAGAGCGAAAAGTACTATGAGTTATAATGAAGTAAAAGCAGGTATTGAAAGCAATATCAAAATGGAAGAATTTAAAGAACTTATGAATAAAAAAGCTCAAGAGCTTCGTCAAAAAGCAAAAGTGGAATATAAATAATGGGTGTATTAGATCTTGTCAAACCAGGTGTTTTAAGTGGCGATGATCTAAATACCGTATATAATTATGCAAAAAAAGAAGGATTTGCTATCCCTGCGGTAAATGTCGTGGGGACAAATTCTATTAATGCGGTTTTAGAAAGTGCTAAAAAAGTTAATTCACCTGTGATTATTCAATTTTCAAATGGTGGAGCTAAATTTGTAGCAGGAAAAGCTTGTCCAAAAGCTGATGTGCTTGGTGCTATAAGTGGTGCAAGACATGTACATTTAATGGCAAAAGCTTATGGAGTTCCAGTAATTTTACACACAGATCATGCTGCTAGAAAATTACTTCCTTGGATTGATGCTTTGATTGAAGCAAATATTGAGTTTAAAAAAGAAGCAGGTAAGCCTTTGTTTAGCTCTCATATGATTGATTTAAGTGAAGAGGATTTAGAAAATAATCTAGGCACTTGTGAGAATTATTTAAAACAAATGTCTGAGCTTGGAATTTCTTTAGAGCTTGAGCTAGGATGTACGGGTGGTGAAGAAGATGGAGTGGATAATACTAATATTGATAATGCAAAATTATACACTCAGCCTGAAGATGTAGCATTAGCTTATGAGAGACTTTCTAAAATTAGTGATAGATTTTCAATTGCAGCTAGTTTTGGTAATGTACATGGAGTATATAAACCAGGAAATGTGATTTTAAGACCTGAAATTCTTAAAAACTCTCAAAATTATGTAAAAGAAAAATTCAATCTTGGTGAAGATAAACCAATCAATTTTGTTTTCCATGGTGGTAGTGGTAGCGATATAGAGGATATCAAAGCAGCACTTAGCTACGGTGTAATTAAAATGAATATTGATACAGATACACAATGGGCTTTTTGGGATGGTGTTAGAGAATATGAGCTTAAAAATAAAGCTTATTTGCAAGGCCAAATTGGTAATCCAGATGGAGAAGATAAGCCAAATAAAAAATATTATGATCCAAGAGTATGGCTTAGAGCGGGCGAAGAGAGTATGATCAAACGCTTAGAATGTGCTTTTAGTGATTTAAATTGTATCGATAGAAACTAAGAGTTTTATAACTCTTAGTTGATTTTCCTGTGAAGATTTCAAATTTTTAGAGTAAAATTAACAAAGGTTTATAAAATGGAAGTTAAAACAACTGATGATTTTTCTGATCTTGTATTACCTGAAGGAAAAGGTAGCACAGGAATTGTTGCTTATTTAAAGATTGTTTTTATCCCTGCTATATTGTATATTTTAGTGCTTTTAGGGTATTTTGGAAAGATTGATTTTAAAGTAGAATTACATAGTGTTGTAATGATAGGGATTATCTTTTTGGTGGCTTTGATCTTTGCTAGACATAGTGCTGATTATGCTTCAAGTATTTTTGAGCAACAAAAAGATGAGTTTAAGCTGATATTAAAACGCTATATTATGAAGCATTTTTTAGTTATAGGTAAAGAAACAAAGTCAAATGCTAGCTTTGATGATTTTGCATATGCTTATGTGAAAGATTTGAGAAATGAAAATTTTGCTTCTGTGGGTGCAGCTATTTTTCCTATGCTTGGTATTTTAGGAACTTTTATAAGTATAGCCATGTCTATGCCAAATTTTAATTCAAGCGACACAGCAGGCTTAGAACAAGAGATTTCAGTTTTATTAAATGGAGTAGGAACAGCCTTTTATGTATCAATTTATGGAATTTTCTTAGCACTTTGGTGGATATTTTTTGAAAAATACGGTAGTAGTAAATTCCAAAAACTTCTAAATCGTCAAAAAAACGCAACAAGCGATTTTTTTTGGTCTAAAGAAGAAATTGATAGAAAATACCTTCAAGAAAGTTTGCAACATTTTGAAAAAATAGGCACGATTTTTGAACATGTAAGCAATGAGGAATTTTTTAAAGAACTAGATAATACAATAGATAGAAAATTCAAAGTTTTTCAAGAGCTTGTAAATGCTGAAGAAAAAGCTGTAAGATTAAGCAGTGAGCATGTAAAACAAACTATGAGTGATTTATCTAAAACCCAAAGAGAGCAAAAAGATATAGTTAAAACTTATAGCGAGATTGCAAATGCGGTAAATATGTTAAATTCAAACATAAAAGATCTAACTTTAAGAATTTCAGAGCAATATAATAGACTTTTAGATGTGAGTTCAGATAAGATTGTGCATTTAGATAAAAGTGTGAGTGCTTTAGATGAAAAGGTAAATAATTTTTCAAATAATATTGAAAAATATCAAAATCTTATGCTTGATAATCAAACTAAGCTTTTTGAAGGCTTTAGGGCAAGTATTATAGAGGGTATGCATACTTTTAAAGAAGCTTATGAAGATGAAAAAAATATTGACGAAAAAATTTCACTAATGCAAGAATTTAAAGAAGAAAGCAAAGAATTAGATGAGCAAACCACACAAGTTATTGCAAAGCTTGAAAATCAAAAAGAAGATGAAAAAATAGATGATAAAAAATAATTCTAACAATGAAGAAAATAATTTTTGGATAGCTTATGCAGATTTAATGGCGGGCTTGCTTTTTATATTTATTTTGCTTATTGGAGCTATAGTTGTTAAGTATGTTTTAACTCAAAGTGATTTACAAATCATAAAAGAAAATTTGCAAAAACAAGAAGAACGCTTAAGAGAGAATAAAGAAGAATTAAATCAAAAAGAAGATATTTTAAAAAGTCTTAGCCAAAAATTAAGTAATACCTCAAGTACGCTTGATAATATCAACAAACAAAAACAAGCTTTAGAAGCTAATATTACTAAACTTAATCAAGATTTAAATTCAAGTTTAGATGAAAAAGATCAGCAAATTTTTGCTTTACTTGAAAGATTAAATAAAAAAGATGAGGAAATCAAAGAATTAGAGCGTAATTTTGATGAGGCGAAAAGCAAAATCAAAGAACTAGGATTAATCAAAGAAAATACCATCAAAAATCTTCAAGCAAAATTTGATACTAATATTACCTTAGATTCTAATACAGGCGCGATAGTTTTACCTTCTGAAGTGCTTTTTGATACAAATTCTTTTACTCTAAAAGCTCAAGCAAAAGAGAATTTAAAGGCAATTTTAACACAGTATTTTGACAATATCTTAAAAGATGAAAATATCTTAAATAGTATAGAAAATATAGTCATAGAAGGTCACACAGATAGTGCAGGCTCTTATATATATAATCTTGATTTATCACAAAAAAGAGCTTATGCTGTGATGAGTTTTATACACTCATTTTACAAAGATCCAAGATTGCAAAAACTTTTAATGGCAAGTGGTAGATCTTATTCTGATGTGATTATGAAAGATGGCAAAGAAGACAAAGAGGCAAGTCGTAGAATAGAGATTAAGTTTAATATCAATACAAATAATGCTTTAGAAAAGGTTGAAAAATACCTTGATAGCAAGTAGAATTGATGTTTTAAAATACAAAGATTTTGAATTTTTACTCAAAAGAGATGATTTACTAGGTTATATTAATGGAAATAAGGCTAGAAAACTAGCCTTTTTTGAAAAAAATAAACATTTATTTAAAAAAGGACAAAGATTTATTTCTTTTGGCTCCTCTCAAAGTAATGCTTTAGTTGCTTTAGCTAAGTTTTGTTACGAAAATGATTTTTTGCTCATTTTTGTTTGTGAAAAAATGAGTTCTTTTTTAAAAGAAAATCCCCATGGAAATTTAGAATTTGCATTAAAACACAATGTGAAGTTGATAGAAAATATAAATTATCCCACAAGAAGACTGCAAGCTTTAGCCTTGAAAAAAGATGATGATATTTTTATAGAAGAGGGTGTGGCTATAAAAGAAGCTGAATTTGGATACCAGCAACTAGCCTTAGAGCTTAGTGAGCAGTTAAGTGAAACTGTAAGTATTTTTTTACCTTCAGGTATAGGAACTTCTGCGGCTTTTTTGGCTAAACATAGTAAATTTAAAGTTTTTACATGTGCTTGTGTGGGCGATAGTGCATATTTAAAAGAGCAAATTTTAAGCTTAGAGCCAAATTATGATTTTGGTAATTTAACCATATTAAATTCACCTAAAAAATATCATTTTGCTAAGCCTTATTTAGAATTTTATGAGCTTTATAAGGATTTAAAAAAAGAATGTGGAGTGGAGTTTGATTTGCTTTATGATATGGTGGGTTTTAAAACTTTATTAGCTCATAAAGAGCAATTTGGTGGAAAAATCTTATATATCCATCAAGGAGGCCTTGAAGGAAATATAAGCATGTTAAAGCGTTATGAGTATAAATTAAAAAATTCCAAAATAAAAAATCACTAAGATAATCAAAGGTATAATAAATTTAACATAATAATACCATAATTTAAAAATACTTCCTTTTAGGGTATTTTGATTGGAAAGTTCATAAATAGCATCTTTTTTAAGCACCCAACCTACATAAATACAACAAAAAAATGCGGTTAAAACAAAGAATATATTTCCACTAATAAAATCAAAGCTATCAAAAATATTTTTTCCCTTGATGATAGTAATATCTCTTAAAGGACCATAGGTAAGTATACATGGTAAATTTCCCAAAACAAAAATACTTCCAAGTGTTAGATTGATAGCAGTATTTTTAGCTAGTTTAAATTTTTCCTCCAAAACACTAATGATTACTTGATAAATTGGCAAGCTTGTAGTAAGTGCAGCGATGATTAAAAGCAAAAAGAAAAACACACAAATTATACTTCCAAAAGGTATATGTGAAAATGCAACAGGTAAAGTTTTAAAAACCAAAGATGGCCCACTATCAGGGGTTAAACCTACGCTAAATAAAGCTGGGAAAATCATAAATCCAGCAAGCACTGCTATGAGAGTGTTTAAAATTCCTGTATAAACAGAAGTTTTGATTAAATTCTCATTTTTCTTAAGGTGAGATGATAAGGTTATCATTACACCAAAACCCAAAGATAAGGCAAAAAATACTTGCCCTAAAACATCTATAAACAATTTGGGAGTGATTTTAGAAAGATCAGGAGTAAGGTAAAATTTCACACCCTCGCTTGCTCCTTCAAGAGTTAAATTGCGTGCAACAACAACCAAAAGGCAGATAAACAAAAATGGCATAAGGTATTTTACTGACTTTTCTATGCCATCAATCACACCTTTTTTTAAGATAATCCAATTAATTATCACAAATATAGTAGTAAAAATTCCTATTAATAAAGGATTATTTTCTATAGTAGAGCTATAAAATTCGCTTGTATATTGAGCGTTAATGGGACTTGAAAGATTAAAATCGCCTATGATAATTTTAAAAATATAAGCTAAAACCCATCCGCCTATTACCATATAATAAGCCATGATTCCAAAACTACCTAAAAGTCCCATATAGCCAACACCTTGCCAAGAATTAGATATTTTAACTCCATCACTTGTTTTTCCGCCAAAAGCATCGACTGAATTTAGCATTCTGCGTCTTCCTATGACATTTTCGACCAAAATCACAGGAATTCCTATAAAAATCATAGCTATACAAAAGGCCAAAACATAAGCACCGCCTCCATTTTCACCCACTAAATATGGAAAACGCCAAGTGGCTCCAAAACCAATAGTCGCTCCTGCTACTGTAAGGATATAAGTTAGCGTATTACTCCAAGTTTGTCTTTGCATGCTTTTTCCTTGCTAAATTTAAATAAAAAATATTTTAAGATAAAAAATAATACCATTATGCCAAATTTTTATTTATTTTTTTATCAAATTAAAGGAAAATCCATGCAAAAAAAGAAAATTTTGTTTTTAGGTGCAGGATATGCTACTTTATCAGCTATAAAAGCCTTACCTGATGAGTTTTTTGAAAAAGCACAAGTGAGTTTGATTAATAATAATTCTTATCATTATCATACTATTTTACTACACAAAGTAGCTTCCAATGAAGATATTTATAGTTCAAAATATGATCTTTTGCCTTTATTAAATCCAAAAATCAACTTTATCCAAGATGAAGTTTTAAAAATTTCTAAAGACAAAGTTTTTACTAAAAATAATGAATTTGACTTTGATATTTTAGTATGTGGGCTTGGTTTTGCCAAAGAAACTTTTGGTATTAAAGGCATGCAAGAATATGCTTTGAGTATAGATAATTATGAAAATGCTTTAAAAATTAATGAAATAATATATGAGAAAATAAAAAATTATAAAACCACCCAAAATGAAGATGATTTAAAAATCGCAGTTTGTGGCGGGGGCTTAAGCGGGGTTGAATTTGTAGCTTCTTTAGCTAAAGAGCTTAAAATATTTTGTCAAAAAGAGCAAATTTCTTATGAGAAATTAGAACTTTCTATTATTGAAGCTATGGATCAAATTTTACCTATGTTTGATAAAAGTTTGGCTCTAAAAGCAAAGCAAAGACTAGAAGCACTTGGTGTGAAAGTATATGAAAAATCTAAAATTATAGAATGTGAAAAAAATGGTATAAGGCTTGATGGGGGAGAATTTATTAAAGCTAATACTATCATTTGGACTGCAGGAGTTAGAGGTAATAGCGTTATAGAAAATAGCTCAGATTTTCCAAGCACAAGATCGCGTATAGAAGTAGATGCTTTTATGCATCCATTAAATGTTGAAAATTCATCAAAATACTTTTTTATAGGCGATAATAGTTTATTTAAAAACCCTAAAACTAACACTCCATATCCTCCAACAGCCCAGCTTGCATTAAGAGAAGGAGCTTATGTGGCTAAAGCTTTAATGGCTATGATTGATGAGAAAGATTTTAAACAAGAATTTTCTTTTGTGAGTGGAAATACCGTTTGTTCAATAGGAAAAGATTATGCAGTTGGCACGGTTTTACATAAACCAATTAGTGGTCTTTTGGCAATAAAACTTAAAATTTTTATAGAAAAACTATGGCAATATCAGCTTATGGGGATAAAAGGATTTTTTAAATAAACATATAAGAATTATCATAAGTATGGTTTAATCTAGCTTGAATACTCTCTTTCCATCCTTTTGCTAGGGTGGAAATTTTTTCTAATTTTTCTAAAGAATTTGAATTTTTAAAAGGATTAAAAAATAATTGATTTAACTCCATAATACTTAAATTAGTTTCATCTTTTTGTAAGATTTTGATTTTGTCGTTTTTGTTTATTATGCCTTCTTTTAAGACTCTATAATACCATCCAGTTCTTCCACTTTTGAAAATTTCTTGAGTGAAATTTAAGTGATTGTGTATGCTAGAAATTTTAAAACAAGGCTTGCGCGGTTGACTTACTTGTAAAATACAAGTACCTATCTCATGTATATCTCCACAACAAACATTATTTTCATTTAAACCATCAATACTTAAATTCTCTCCCATTTCTCCAAAATTTAAGTATTTATTTAAATAATTATTCCATAAAGTATAGTTTTGTACACTATTTACAAAAACAACTTTTTCTAAATTTCCATGATGAATTTTATCGGCTATTTCATTATTAAGAATACAATCTGTATAAATTTGCAAAGAATCTAAATAAATATCCTTGATAAATGCTGAATGAAATTTATTATAGTTTTTGATTTTGCCAATTTGTAAAGATTTAATAGAGCTCATCAAGGAACTCTATTTAAAAATTCATTTGCATCTACATAGCCTATAATGCGTCCTTTTTCCTCGCTTTTGTTAAAAAATATCATCACAGGAGGCCCAAAAACTCCAAATTCTTTCATAAGAGCTAAATCTTCTTGGCTATTATGTGTTACATCTGCTTTCAAAAGTGTGTAATTAGCAAGTAAATTTTGTACTTTAGCATCTGTAAAAGTATATTCTTCTAAGAGCTTGCAGTTTTCACACCAAGCGGCTGTAAATTCAAGCATAACAGGTTTGGTAGAATTTTGTAATTCTTGCTTAAGTTCTTTTAAATTTTTAATGGTTTTAAAACTTAAACTAGGGCTATTTTCTTTTGAAGCAAGGTTGAACTCAAGAGGTTTTAGTAAGCTTTTTGAACCCATTGAGCCACCTAAAATTAGGCTTAAACTGTAAGTTAAAACTAAAATCATACTCGCTTTTTTAAATTTGTCAAAATTAGTTTTAGCTTCATCAAATAAACCCATAAAACTAGCAAAAAATACCCCTATAACCCCATAAAGTATTAAAATGATATTTGCACTAAGTATTCTTTCTAGCATCCAAACTGCCATAATAAGCATGATAAAACCAAAGAAAATCTTTATCTTAAGCATCCAAGCTCCGCTTTTTAAAAAACTTCCTCCAAGTCCTATTAAAAGTAAAGGCATGCCCATACCAAAACTCATCACAAATAAAGAAAGTCCTCCCAAAAATACATCACCACTATTAGTAATATAAAGCAAAGCTCCTGCTAAAGGTGCAGCCACGCAAGGACCTACAATAAGAGCTGATAAAAAGCCCATGATAGCTATACCAAAAACTCCATTTTTGCCTTCTATTTTTTTATTGATAAAATTTTGAAATTTAAGTGGCAGTTGTAATTCATAAAGTCCAAACATAGAAAGTGAAAGTAATACAAAAATGCCTGCAAAAGTAATGATAATCCAAGGTTGTTGTAATAAACCTTGTACATTAGCCCCTGCAAGGCCTACTAAAGCACCTGCTATAGCATAAGCTAAAGACATAAAAAAGACATAGATAAAAGATAAATAAAAGCTATGTTTTTTAGATGGTTTGTCTTTGAGCTTCATTGCAATTAATGAAGAAAGAATAGGTATCATTGGTAAAATGCAAGGAGTAAATGCTAGTAATAAGCCATAACCAAAGAAAGTCAAAAGTGTGATAAATATATTTTGCGTACTTAAATCATTAGCAATTTGCTCATCTTCATTTTGCTTTTTAAATTGATCTTTAGTTGATTTTATAGCATAAATTCCATTTTGTTTATTAAGCTCATAATTTACATATACAGGACGATAGCATAAACCTTCTTCTGAACAACCTTGATAAGCTAGGGAAAGTTTTGCTTTGTTATTTTTAATAAAATCATCTAATAATAATTGAGGTATGAAAAGTTCAAGTTGGCTAAAAATTACTTCTTTGTTTTCTCTAGTTTGAGTTTGTGGGAAATTTAATAAAGAAGTAATATCATTAGAGTCTAATTCTACTTTGATTTGATCTTTATAAAGATAAATTCTATCTGCAAGATTGATTTTTAAAAAAATTCCTTGATTATTGCTGTGAGTATTAAGTTTAAAGGCTTCATTAAGTGATAATACTCCATTGTTAGCAAAAGCTAAATTTAAAAAAATAAAAAATACCGCTAAAAAACGCATTTTTCTCCTTGAAATTGAAAATTAAATTTGTTTTATTTTACTTATTTGTGGTAAATTTAAGTTAATAATTATCCTAAATTAAGGAGTTTGTTATGAATAAGGATAAATTTACTCTTATTAAAGTGAAAAAATCAACACTTGAGTATGAAAGCGAGCTTAGAAGATTACAAATCGAGCTTTTAAAATTTCAAAATCATGTCAAAGATAAAGGATTAAAAGTTTTGATTTTAATTGAAGGGCGTGATGCAGCAGGAAAAGGTGGTGCTATTAAAAGATTAATTGAACATTTAAATCCTAGAGGTTGTCGTGTGGTAGCACTTGAAAAACCAAGTGATGTGGAAAGAACTCAGTGGTATTTTCAGCGTTATGTGACACATTTGCCTGCAGCAGGAGAGATAGTGATTTTTGATAGATCTTGGTATAATAGAGCAGGGGTGGAACCTGTGATGGGCTTTTGTACTCCAAATGAGCATAAAAAATTCTTGCGTGAGGTGTCTTCTTTTGAAGAAATGCTACTTGATAGTGGAATTTTATTTTTTAAATTTTATTTTTCAGTTTCCAAACAAGAGCAAAAAAGGCGTTTTGAGCAAAGGAGAACAGATCCGCTAAAACAATACAAACTTTCTGTTGTTGATGAAAAATCACAAGAATTATGGGATAAATACACTCTAGCAAAATATTCTATGCTTTTAGCTTCTAATACACCAAAATGTCCTTGGGTGATCATTAATTCAGATAGTAAAAAGAATGCAAGGATAAATTTATTTAAATATCTACTTAATTCTTTAGAGTATCCAAATAAAATTAAAAATAAGTATTTTAAATATGATAAAAAATTAGTCCGTAGCGGTGAGGAAGAAATTCGTAAGATGGAACTTAGTTTAAATGATGAAAAACTTAAAAAATTTGATAAAAAATAAAGGCTAGAATTGAATCATCTTTTTATAGTGCGTAATAAATTTAATGAGCATAAAAAAATCAGTCCAAAGGTGTTTGCTATTAATGCCTTTTTGCTAGCATTTTTATTGTTTTTATTTTTTTATTTATCTTTTTTAAGTGCTAGTTATAATTTTGATTTTATGGCAATTTATGGGTATAAAGACAAAATGATACAAGGTTTTTTTACGAGTTTTTTTATTAGTGTTTTGTCTTTGATTGTAGGTGTGATTTTTGCTTTGATTTTGTGTTATATGAGTCTTTGTAAAATCGTGCTTTTTAATATGTTTGCAAGAGTTTTTATAGAGCTTATTAGAGGCACACCTTTGCTAGTGCAAATTTTATTGATTTATTATATTTTTGCAGATAACTTGGGGCTTGATAATCGCTATGTTTGTGGAGTTTTGATTTTAGCTTTATTTGCTAGTGCTTATATTTGTGAAATATTTAGAGCAGGGATTTTAAGTGTTGATAAAATGCAATATGAAAGTGCTAAGGCTTTAGGTTTGAGTGAGTTTGAAATTTATAAAAGTGTGATTTTTCCTCAAGCTTTAAAAAATATCTTAGCACCACTAAGTGGACAACTTAGTAATTTGATCAAAGATAGCTCTCTTTTAAGCGTTATAGCTATTTCAGAATTAACTCAAAATGCTCAAGAAATTAATGCTTTTACCTTTTCTACTTTAGAAATTTATATTCCCTTAGCGCTTTGTTATTTGGTTTTAACTTTACCTATTTCTATGTTTTCAAGAAAGCTTGAAAAGAGTTTTTCTTAAAAGAAAAACTCAAGCTTTTGTTCTTTGAAAACTTCTTGCATATCTTTGAGATATTTTTGACTTAGTTTACCAAAAAGACCATTTTTTTTAGATTTTAAAATAAACTCATTGAGCTCTTCTTTTAATTTGGTATTGTTTTTATTTAAAGCTATGGCCCATTGCTCAGGTGTTTTTTCAAAAGGGGTAAAAATAGCTTTTGTTTGCTCAGGATGTTTTTTCCATGCTTTATAAATACTCATTTGATCATAAATAAAAGCATCAGCTTTTGCTTGAATGACTTCTAAAATAGCTGCATTTTCTTTATCAAATACTAGGATTTTTGCATTTTTAAGATTTTTTTGAGCATATAAATGCGCACTTGAACCTCTTTTTAAAGCAAGGATTTTTCCTTTTTGATTTAAATCTTCTATGGAATTAATATTTGATTTTTTAGCGCTTAATATCGCTAAATTTGCCTTAGCATAAGGCAAGGTAAAATCTATTACTTTTTTTCTTTGCTCGCTTATACTCATAGAAGACATGATGAGATCTATTTTTTGAGTCCTTAAAGCAGGTATAAGTCCATCCCAAGCTATGTTTTGAATTTTTAAATCATAGTTTTTTTCCTTAGCAAAGGCTTGTAAAAACTCTACACTAATACCACTTGGATTACCTTTAGTATCACTCATTTCAAAAGGAGGGTAGGCTAACTCCATACCTACGATTAATTCTTTTGCATGAAGTGTAAAAAACAAGCTTAGTAAAAAAAGTATTTTTTTCATTTTTTAACTCCAAATTTAGCCAAAGCCCTCTCATAATCTTCTTTTGTATCTATACCTATGCTTTGACTTTGTATTTTTAACATTTTGATTTTTTTGCCATTTTCTAAGGCTCTTAATTGTTCTAATTTTTCACATTCTTCCAAAGCTGAGTTTTTCAAAGTACAAAATTCTTGTAAATTTTTAACCCTATATGCATAAATTCCAAGGTGGGCTTTAAAATTTTGTTTATAATTTGCCCTTTCATAAGGAATTTTAGATCTTGAAAAATATAAAGCATAATCATTACTATCAGTAACTACTTTAACCAAATTTGGATCATCGCAAGCTTTTGCATCTACTTCTTTGTAGCAACTACTCATAAAACAAAGCTCATCTTCAAAAGCTTTTTGGCTAAATTCTTTAAAATCTTTAATATTTTGTGTTTCTATAAAAGGCTCATCGGCTTGGACATTGATGATTAGCTCATTTTCATTTAGTTTTAAAATTTGACAAGCTTCGTTGATTCTATCAGTGCCACTTTCGTGATTTTTACTTGTTAAAACTGCTTTTATATTGTGTTTTTGCGCTATTTTTAAAACCTCTTCATCATCAAGTGCCACACACACTTCATCAACTTCTTGCATTTTTTTAGCTGTATAAATAAACATAGGTAAATTATCAATCTCACATAAAATTTTATTTTCAAAACGACTTGATTTTAATCTTGCTGGTATGATAATCATTGTTTTATCCATTCTATAATAGTTTGTTTTAGATTTTTAAGTTTGCAAACTTGATTTTGCTTTTGTGTGCTTGTAAATAAGCTTGCGATATTTGGATGAATTTCTTGTTTAAATTCTTTTGCAAGTTCTTGCATGCAAGATTGTTCATCTTGGCATTCTTTATTATAAATTGCTTGATACATGCTTGGAGTAAATTTACTCCATTGTGCCGTGGAAGTGATAAGCGTAGTAGTGTTGGAATCAAGCATTTTAAAGCAAGTGCAAGTGTGAGGGTCTAAAAGTCCTAAGTGGCTGTATTGTTTGATATATTGCATACACTCATCATCATTACAAAAATCAGCTTCAAAGTCTTCTTGTAAAAGCTCTAGTTCTTTTTGGCTAAGCTCATAATATTTTTCATTCTTTAAAGCCTGCATTAACTCTTTGGTGCGTTCATCTTTAAATTTATCAAAAAGCAAGCGTTCTATATTTGATGATATAAGTATATCCATAGCAGGAGAAATAGTCTTTTGTAGGTTTTTATTTCTTAAATCGTATTTACCTGTATTAAAAAACTCACTTAAGATATTGTTTAAATTGGAAGCAATTTTTATTTTACCTATATTTGCTCCCATTTTTTTAGCATAATAAGCTCCCAAAGCATCGCCAAAATTTCCACTTGGAATGATGATATCTATTGTTTTATCAATTTTTAAGCTAGCATAATAATGATAGATGATTTGAAAAAGTATTCTTCCGAAATTAACTGAATTTGCAGCACTTAGACTTAACTTTTCTTCTTTTAAGGTGTTTTTAAAATCTTCATCATTTAAAAGTGTTTTTAGGGCATTTTGTGCATCATCAAAATTACCTTCAATGGCTATGGATTTTAAATTGCTTGCATTTGAGTGTGTCATTTGTAAAGCTTGAGTTTTACTTGTGCCTTCATTTGGATAAATGCAAACTACTTTTATGCCTTTTTTATTTTCAAAGCTTTTTAGCGTAGCAGGCCCTGTATCGCCACTTGTAGCACACATGATTAAAAAATCATCATCTTTTTTTAAGTATTCCAAAAGCACGCCAAAAGGTTGCAATGCCATGTCTTTAAAAGCTCTTGTTGGCCCATGAAATAATTCATTAATATAAAGCTTATCATTAATTTTTCTTAAATTAATAGGGCAGGTTTTATCATCAAAACTCTCATAAGTTTTCAAAGCTTTTTCAAAAACTTCAGGCTCTAAATCAAAATCAAAAGCTGCGATAATTTTTAAGGCTAATTCTTTGTAGTTTAAATTTTTTAAAGCTTCATTATCAAGCTTTGGTAGATTAAGTGGTGCATATAAAGCATTATTAGGTGCACTAGGGCTAAGTAAGGCCTTTGAAAAGCTTACTTGGTGATTTTTATCTTGGGTTGAGTGTAGTAACATTTTTTTCCTTATTGTTAAATTTATCAATATAATCTTGCAAAATTTGCTTAAAGCTGTCTTTTAAAATAATATCAAGATGAATTAATTCTGTTTTAAAGCCAAAATCTTTTACTTTCACATAGTCTTTAAAGGTCAGCATTAAGGTATCACAATTGTGTTTTTTTAAAAGTTTTTCTAATTCTTCTTTTTGAAAAGTGTAATGATCAGCAAAAAAATAACAAGCCCTAGCTTTGATAAAATGCTCATATAATCTAAAAGGCTTTGCAATAGAGCTTATTAAAATAGCTTTTTGGTTTTCTTTTACATGAGAATAACGCACAAAATCTTCATTTTCTTTAGCTATAAAATCAGCCCTTTTAGCAAAAGATTTTGGCAAACGATAAGCCCCGCTAGGTAGGGTAAAATCAAAAAAAGGCTCATCTTTGCTTTGTAATAAAATACTAAGTTTTTTAATATGAAATTTAGAAAAAGCATCGTCTAAAAGTATGATCTTTGCTCCAAGTTCGATAGCTTTTTGTATGCCTTTAACTCTATCTTCACTTACTATCACTCCACTAATGTGCTTTGTAAGTGCATACTCCATAGCTTCATCGCCACTTTCTTTAATGCTGCATAAAATTTTATCTTTGTGTTTAACGATGATTAAGCCTTCACTTTGTCTTTTATAGCCTCTTAAGATGATAAAACAATTTTCAAATTCAGCAGCTATGGCTTTACAAATGGGAGTTTTTCCATTGCCTCCTAGGGTTAGATTACCTATGCTTATAATGGGTAAATTAAAATCAAGTTCTTTTTTAAATTTAGTATTTAAAATAGCTATAATCATATATAAAAAGCTAAAAGGTAAAAGTAAAAAGGCTAGAATTTTTTGTAAAAAATTAGGTTTAAAAAAATACCGATCAAGCCAAGTCATATGTATTCTTTAATGTTGTTGGAAGTTTTCTTTTAAAGGCATTATTTTGCATACGCTCTAAGACTAAATTTTTTAAATTTTCATCAAAATTTTCCAAACTTTGATTATTTTCTAAAGCTTTTAAAACTTCATCTAAAACTTCATATTTATAGCCAAGATCTTTTTCATCGCTTTGATTTGGCCAAAGATCAGCACTAGGGGCTTTTTGTATGAAATTTTCATGTACACCTATAAATTTAGCAAGCTCAAAAACTTCACTTTTATAAAGTGTAGCTAAAGGATTAAAAGCGCAAGCTAAATCCCCATAAATAGTTCCATAACCAAGCATAAGTTCGCTTTTATTAGAAGTGCCTACCACTAAAGCATTATGCAAGGCTGAATAATCATAAAGCAAGCTCATACGCACTCTTGCAGCTAAATTCCCAAAGCGTAAATGGCTTAAATCTTGACAAATTTTTTCATAAGCACAAAGTACTTCATCAATATAAATGATCTTATGATGAATTTGCAAATGATCACATAGCATTAACGCATCATCTAAATTTTCTTTTTTAGAATATTTTGTAGGCATTAAAAGCACAAAAAGTTTTTCACCTACTGCTTTTTTGCAAAGATGAGCTACTAAAGCTGAATCTATCCCACCGCTTAAACCTAAGATGAGATTTTTATCTCTTGCTTGTTCTTTTATAAAATTGATCAATAATTCTTGTAATTTTGTATAATTCATAAAAAATCTTTAAATATTAATTTTTTAAAATTATATTTGATTTAGTTAAAAGGAAGTTTATATGCGTATTTTAAAACAACCATGTGGAATGTATGAAACAAATTGTTATATTATAGATCATAATAACAAGCAAATTATCATCGATCCAGGAGAAAATGCTTATAAGTTTATCAAAGAAAATACAAGCAAACCTTTAGCTATTTTAAATACCCATGGTCATTATGATCATGTTTATGATAATGCTAAAGTTAAAATGGCTTATGAAATTCCAATTTTTATCCATAAAGATGATGCTTTTATGCTAAAAGATCCTTTTAATTATGGTTTTGAGCATTCAAGTGCTGATGTATTGATAGAAGATGAAAATGAATTTAGTATAGATGAGTTTAAGTTTAAATTTCATCATTTCCCAGGGCATACTCCAGGGTGTTGTATGATAGAACTTGTGGGCAAAGATGTGCTTTTTAGTGGGGATTTTTTATTTTATCGTAGTATTGGTAGGTGGGATTTTCCTTACTCAGATGCAACTAAGATGAAAGAGAGTTTGCTTAAAGTTTTAGCTTATGAAAAAGATTTTAAACTTTTTCCAGGGCATGGAGAAGAAAGTTCTTTAAGAGAAGAGCAAAGTGCAATTCCTGCTTGGTTAAGGTATTTTCATTAATGGATAAGGTTTTATATTTTTTAAGTTTTTTACTGATTTTAAGTGCGATTTTGAGTTTTTTTAAACCCAAAGAAACAAAAAAGAAATTTTTTCACAAATGTCCATGTTTTAGAGCAGTAGAAAATGGTTTAATGAGTAGAATTTGCATTTATGCAGGAAGTTTTGGTTTTATGTATTCTGTGCTTTATATTGGTTTTGGAGTGTATGATAAAAAGCTTTTTATGATTTTGCTTTTATCTTTTGCGATATGGTATTTTGCTTGGGTTTTAAAAAAAGAATAGCTAGAATTAGCTATTCTTAAAAATTATTTTGTATTAATATATAAAGGTTCAAAAGGACCATAACGATGTTGCTCTATACTAAATTTATCATGTTTAGCATAAGGTTTTACATCCATATCTGCAGGTTTTACATCACGATCCGGAAAGTCTTTATTTCTATTCTTTTTAATAGGTCTTGGTTGAGAATTAATATAAGCTGCCACATCATAAGCTTGTTCTAGAGTTAAGGTTGCATCATCTTTTGGCATATTTGCTTTGATATAACTTGCAGCTTTGATAAGTCTATACATGCCAGCACCTGTGTTGTAACTATCATTTCCCCATAAAGCAGGATATATGTAATAACTCATACTAGGATCATTACTTTTTATCCCCTCTCCATTTTCTCCATGGCAGGCTACGCACTTATTTTGATAAATTTCTTTACCTTTTTTAGGATCTGCTGCTCTTTTTAAAAAGGATATTTTAGGTAATCCTTGTCCTTGTGTTTTTGCTCCTACTTCTATACCTTGAGAAATATAATGCATATAAGCAAGTATGGCTTTCATTTGAGGAGAGTTGTTTGGAATCCTTTTACCATTCATGGATCTTTCCATACAGCCATTAATCCTATCTTCTAGAGTGATTATTTTATCCGCTCTTGCATTATATTGTGGAAAGCGTGCATAAATTCCTACAAAACCTGATTGATTTTTTATAGTTCCAGCATTAGCATGACAGCTTGAGCAAGAAAGATTATTACCTGCATAACGATTTTTAGGATTTTTTGCTTGAGGTCCTATATAGTTTGTGGTGTAATTTAAAATTTTATTACCCAAAATGACTGCTTGAGTATAAGGTGAATTTGGAAGCTTATCTTCAATGATAATACCATTTTCTATAGTATTTGGGACTTTCCATTGTGCACTTTGCAAATGGATACCTGTTTGCTTTTTTGCTTGAAGTTTTGCTTGATCAATGGCAAAAGCAGAACTCATTAAAAAAGATAAAGATAAGACAGAATATACAATTTTTTTCATTTTACCTCCTTGAACTTGTCTTATTTTCATCTTATAACTTGAAATTTAAAAAAATATTAAATGTTTTTAATGTAAAAGTATCTTTAAATACTACTATGCCGTTTTTAAAGATAAAAATGATATTATTAATATTTTTTAGAATATGTAATTAATGTTACCTTTTTATACATTTTATCAAAGGAAATTATCAATGAGAAAAAGCATAGCAGAATGGGAAAAACAGGAACTACTTTTACTTTCATTACCCCATAAAAATAGCGATTGGAGTCCTTATTTAGAAGAAATTATGCAAAGCTATGAGGAATTTATTAGAGCTGTGGCAAATTTTCAAAAAGTTTTACTTATTGCTCCAAGTGAAAAAGATTTTCAAAGATTTAAACATATAAAAAATGTAGATTTTTTTAAGTGTGATACTAATGATACTTGGATTAGAGATTTTGGTGCAATTGATGCGCGTGAAGATGATAAAATTATAGGGCTTGATTTTACTTTTAATGCTTGGGGCGATAAATTTCAAAGTTCTTTAGATAATGCTGTAAATTCTAAACTTTTTAACAATAAACTACAAGGAAAATTAAAAAAAATAGATTTTATTTTAGAAGGTGGGAGTATTGATTTTAATGGGCAAGGAGTAATGCTTACAACGAGTGCTTGTTTGTTAAATAAAAATAGAAATTCACATTTAAATAAAGAGCAAATTGAAGCCAAGTTAAAAGAAATTTTTGGCTTAAAACAAATTATATGGTTAAATCATGGTTATATAAAAGGCGATGATACTGATCATCATATAGATACTCTAGCAAGATTTATCAATGAAAAAACCATCGCTTACTGTGTGTGTAAAGATGAAAATGATGAGCATTATAAACCTTTAAAGGCTATGGAAGATGAGCTGAAAAAAACAGGATTTGATTTATTAGAACTTCCTTTACCTAAGCCTTTGTATTTTGAAGGTAAAAGACTTGGTGCTACTTATGCAAATTTTGTTTTTGTTAATGGTGGCTTGATAGTGCCAACTTATAATGATGAAAACGATGCTTTGGTATTAGAAAATTTACAAAA
Source organism: Campylobacter sp. RKI_CA19_01122 (assembly GCF_025771325.1). Taxonomy (NCBI): domain Bacteria; kingdom Pseudomonadati; phylum Campylobacterota; class Epsilonproteobacteria; order Campylobacterales; family Campylobacteraceae; genus Campylobacter; species Campylobacter sp. RKI_CA19_01122. The sequence goes on from NZ_JAKMPZ010000001.1 coordinate 192,592, forward strand.
AGCATGCAAAGATAGAAAAGTAGTAGGGGTTGATGCAAGAGTGTTTTTAAGACAAAATGGTTCTTTGCATTGTTCTTGTCAAAACCGCTATGAAGGTCAAAGATGAATTTGCAAAAAAGCGCAACCATCATCGCAAGTGTATGTGCTATTTTTTTAGCTATTATAAAATTTGCAGTAGGATTAGCTTCGGGTTCTGTTGCAGTACTTTCTAGTGCGATTGATTCTTTGCTTGATTGTGTGATTTCGGGTTTAAATTTTTTAGCTTTGAAAAAAAGTTCTCAAGGCTCTAGCAAGGAATATAATTTTGGCCTTAGTAAAATTGAAGCTTTAATGGGGCTTTTTGAAGGTCTTGTTATTAGTGGGATTGGGGTTTATATTTTTTATGAGAGTGTTTTAAAAATTCACAATCAAGAAAGTGTAGAAAAACTTGATCTTGGAATTTTTGTCATGGCTTTTGCTATGGCTGTGACTTTGTGTTTGGTGGTTTTTTTAAATTATGTTGCTAAGAAAACAAAAAGCTTGATTATAAAAGCTGATAGCTTACACTATAAAATAGACTTTTTGACTAATGCTTTAACGCTTTTAGCACTTGTGATTATAGCTTTTACAAATTATCATTTTATTGATGGATTATTTGGCATAGCTATAAGTTTATATACGATTTTTTCAGCTTTTAAAATCATTAAGGAAAGTTCTAAAATTTTATTAGATGTAGCTATTGATAAAGAACAAGTTGAAGTGATTAAACAAATCATAAGTGCAAATAAAGAAGTCAAAAGTTTTCATCATTTAAAAACTAGAAAAAGTCCTGATATGCTTTATGTTAGTGTGCATTTAGTTTTTGAACCTACAATATCACTTTTAAAAGCTCATGAGATTGGTGATGAGATTGAAGATAGCATAAGAGAACATTTTAAAGATGATTTTTGGAATATCCATATACATTTAGATCCTTATGATGATTCAGAAGAAGAAAGGAGTAAAAATGAAATTAGCGCTCATTCAGCAAGAATTTAAACAAAATAAAGAAAAAACTATAGAAAAAACATGCGAACTTATTAAACAAGCAGCAAAAGAAAAGGCTGAGCTTGTGTGTTTGCAAGAGCTTCATCAAACGCAGTATTTTTGTCAAAGTGAAAATACAAACTTTTTTGATTTGGCAAATGACTATGAAGAGGATGTTAAATTTTGGTCTAATGTAGTTAGGGAAAATAAAGTTGTTTTGGTAACTTCTTTATTTGAAAAAAGAAGTGCAGGGCTTTATCATAATACTAGCGTGGTATTTGAAAAAGATGGCTCCATAGCAGGCAAATACCGCAAAATGCATATTCCTGACGATCCTTGTTTTTATGAAAAATTTTATTTTACTCCAGGTGATTTGGGTTTTGAGCCTATACAAACAAGTGTTGGAAAGCTTGGAGTTTTAATATGCTGGGATCAATGGTATCCTGAAGCTGCTAGGTTAATGGCTTTAAAGGGAGCTCAAATTTTAATTTATCCTACCGCTATAGGTTGGTTTGATAAGGATGAAAAAGAAGAAAAACAAAGACAGCTTGAAGCTTGGATAGGTGTGCAAAGAGGTCATGCTATAGCTAATGGCTTACCTGTAGTAGCTATTAATAGAGTGGGTTTTGAAAAAGATGAAAGCGGTGTGGAAGAAGGTATAAGATTTTGGGGGAATTCTTTTGTTTTTGGGGCTCAAGGTGAAGAGCTTTTTAGGGCTGATGATAAACAAGAGCTTTGTAAAATCGTTGAAATTGATATGCAAAGATGTGAAAATGTGCGTAGATGGTGGCCATTTCTACGCGATAGACGCATAGAATATTTTCATGAATTAAATAAAAGATTTATTGACTAAAAGGAGGAAAAATGAAAAAAGTTTTAGTGCCTTTGGCAAAAGGTTTTGAAGAGGCTGAATTTATAGGTATAGCTGATGTTTTAAAAAGAGCAGGGGAAGCTAGTGGGAATTTAGAAGTAATTATTGCTTCGCTAGATGATGAGCTTTTAGTGCAAGGAGCTAATGGAATTAGCATAAGGGCTGATGTGAGTTTGGCTAGTGTTGATCAAGAAAATTTAGATGCAATCGCTTTGGCAGGTGGATTTGAAGGTATGATGAATTTAAAAAACAATTCACTTATCATAAAAATCATACAAGATTTACATGCTAAGAAAAAAATCGTAGCTGCTATTTGTGCTTCACCTATGGTATTGGCAAAAGCAGGGGTGATTAACGGGGAGTTTTCTTGCTATCCTGGTTGTGAAGCGGGTATTGAAGGTATAAGAGTAAATAAAGCAGTTGTGGTAAATGAAAATGTCATCACAGCAGCTGGGCCTGCTACGGCTATTTTATTTGGTTTAGAGCTTGCTAAACATTTATGCTCAGAAGAAATTTATCAAAAACTTTATGAAGGTATGCTTGTTCCTTTAACAAAATAAACCCTCGCTAATGAGGGTTTAGCTTACATTTGTTTCATAAGCTTGGTAATTTCACCCTCATGAGGAAATCTATCTACTTCACAATTAAACAAGTCTTTTTTAGAGTAAATGATTTTACCATCTACTTCTACTATAAAATGACCACCACCTTTTTCTATGGTAGAAATTTGCGCATCTTTGAATTCATTTTGTATTTCTTCTGCAACCCTTGCAGCTTGTGGTTTGTAATTTCAAAGATTACAATAATAAATTTTTACTTCCATTTTTTACTCCTTTTTTGAAAGTAAGCTATTATACATTTTTTATGCTTGTAAGTTTTAAATTTAAGGTTTTTTTTTATAATAATAAAAAAATACAAGGAAAAATATGAGCCAATTTACACATTTGCATTTACATACAGAATATTCTTTACTTGATGGAGCAAATAAACTCAAAGAGCTAGCTAAAACGCTAAAAGTACAAGGTGCAACAAGTGTTGCTATGACTGATCATGGAAATATGTTTGGTGCTATTGATTTTTATAAAACAATGAGAGCTGAAGGAATTAAGCCTATTATAGGGCTTGAAGCATATTTACATAATCACGATGATTTAAGTGATAAAAGCTCAAGACAGCGTTTTCATCTTTGTTTATTTGCTAAAAATGAAATTGGTTATAAAAATTTGATGTATTTGAGCTCGCAAAGTTATATACATGGCTTGTATTATTACCCAAGGATTAATAAAAAGCTTTTAGAGGCTCATAGTGAGGGTTTGATTTGCTCTTCTGCATGTTTGCAAGGTGAGGTTAATTGGCATTTAAATACCAAGAATGAAAGAAATATAAAATTTGGCGCAAAGGGTTATGAGGGTGCAAAAGAAGCAGCTTTATGGTATAAAAATGTTTTTGGAGATGATTTTTACCTTGAAATTATGCGTCATGGTATTGATGATCAAAAATTTATTGATGATTCTATCATCAAACTTGCTAAAGAGCTTGATATAAAAATTATTGCAACTAATGATACGCATTACACTTTTAAAGAAAGAGCGGCTGCTCATGAAGTATTTATGTGTATTGCTATGGGGGTTAAGCTTGATGATCCAGGGCGTTTAAGACATGAGGTGCATGAGTTTTATGTAAAAACGCCAGAGCAAATGAGCGAGCTTTTTGCTGATATTCCTGAAGCCATTGAAAATACTCAAGAAATAGCTAATAAATGCAATTTAGAATTAAAACTAGGCGATCCTACTCCGCCAAATTTTAAATTTACCCGTGAATATGCAAAAAAATATAGTTTAAATCTAGCACAAGAAGATCAAGAATTTAGCTTTGATAATGATGATATAGTTTTTGAGTATCTTTGTAAAAAAGGCTTAGAAGAAAGACTTCAATTTATCGATGAGAGTAAACACCAAGAGTATAAAGATAGGCTTGATTTAGAAATTAGTATTATTAAAAATATGAAATTTTCAGGTTATATGTTAATCGTTCATGATTTTATCGCCGCAGCTAAGGAAAAAGATATACCAGTTGGCCCAGGGCGTGGGAGTGCAGCGGGGAGTTTAGTTTCGTATTGTTTGAAAATTACAGATTTAGATCCTATACCTTATAATCTTCTTTTTGAGAGATTTTTAAATCCTGAGCGTGTATCAATGCCCGATATTGATGTGGATTTTTGTCAAGATAGAAGAGGGGAAGTGATTGATTATGTGATCGATAAATATGGAGCTGAAAAGGTTGCACAAGTCATTACCTTTGGTAAGCTTTTAGCAAAGGGGGTAATCCGTGATGTAGCTAGGGTTTGTGATATGAGCATACCTGATGCAGATGCTTTGGCAAAATTAGTTCCTGAAGAGCTAAAAATTACTTTAGAAAAAGCCTATGAGCAAGAACCAAAAATAGCTGAATTTGTAAATTCTCATCCAAAGGGGCGCCAAGTTTGGGATTTTGCTAAGGCACTAGAGGGTTTAAATAGAAATGCAGGTATGCACGCGGCCGGAGTTGTGATATCTAATGAAGCTTTGTGGAATAAAGCTCCGCTTTTTAGACAAAGCAAAAACGATGAGCGCCATTTGGTAACCCAGTATTCTAAAGAATATCTTGAAGATGTGGATTTAATTAAATTTGACTTTTTGGGTTTAAAAACCCTTACCGTAATTGATAATGCGATTAAGCTAGTGAAAAAGCGTTATGGTAAAGATGTAATTTGGGAAAAGATTGATATGAATGATCCTAAGGTTTATAAAACCATACAAAGTGGTAATACCTTGGGTATTTTCCAAATAGAATCAGGCGGTATGCAAAGTTTGAATGCTAGGTTAAAGCCTGAAAGATTTGAAGATTTAATCGCGGTTTTGGCTTTATATAGACCAGGGCCACTTGATAGTGGGATGGTGGATGATTTTATCGATATTAAACATGGTAGAAAGGCTGCTACTTATGCATTTGAAGATTTAAAACCTATACTTGAAAACACTTATGGGGTTATAGTTTATCAAGAGCAGGTTATGCAAATAGTGCAAAAAATTGGTGGTTTTTCTTTGGGTGGAGCCGATAATGTGCGTCGTGCTATGGGTAAGAAAAAAAGAGAAATTTTGGACAATCTTAAAGCAGAGTATTTAGAAGGAGCTAAAAAACAAGGCTATGATGAGAAAAAGGCTGATGATTTGTTTGAGCTTATTTTGAAATTTGCTGAATATGGTTTTAATAAATCTCACTCGGCTGCCTATGCACTTATAACCTTTCAAACAGCGTATTTAAAAACTTATTATCCAAGTGAATTTATGGCTGCGCTTTTAACAAGCGAAGAAAGCAATGTGGATAAGGTCGCAAAATACATTGAAGAGATGAAAAGAATGAATATCAAGCTTTTGCCGCCAAATATCAATAAAGCTCAAAGAGAATTTAGTGCAACTAAGCTTGAAGATGGTTCTGAAGCTATTATTTATGGGCTTGGAGCGATTAAGAGTGTGGGAATTCCTGCGATAGAAAATATCATGACTATTCGCAAGGAAGAGGGCTTTAGTGATTTTGATGATTTTATAAGCTCTATTGATCCTACTAAGATTAATAAAAAAACTATAGAAAATTTAGCTAAATCAGGTGCTTTTGATGAGTTTGGTTATACTAGAAAATGTTTGGTGGATAATCTTGAGCTTATTTCAGAAACAAGTAGAAAAATAGCTGAAGTTAAAAGAAATTCTACTGCTTCTCTTTTTGGAGAAGAAGAAATAGCCGCAGATATCAAAGTAGGGCTTCATGATAGCAAAGTAGAATTTGAGTTAATGGAAAAACTAGGCTATGAAAAAGAAATCTTAGGAATTTATGTATCAGGCCATCCTTTGGATAAATTTGCAAGTCAAATAGAAGGTATAGATTATTTTAAAAGTATGGATTTTGAAACACTCAAAGGCGAGGGTGAGCTTTTGGTTGTAGGAAAGATTGAAGATTTTAAATCAATGATGAGTAAAAGTGGTAAAAGATATGCTAAGGCTGTGGTTTTAGACTTTTATTCTTCTTTTGATATGATTATTTTTGAAACTCAAGTAGAAAAAGTTGAAACACTTTTTAAAGAAAGCAAAGATGAAGCCTTTGCCTTTTTACTAAGATATAAAAACAATGACAATGACTTAAGCTTTAGTTTAAATGAAATTTATACACTAGAAGAAGCAAAAGAAAATGAGCTAAAATCTTTTAGTAAGAAAAAAAGCTTTGTAAAAAAAGAAAACAAAGAAGATTTTACACAAGATCCTATGAAATTTGAAGAAAATATCATAGAACTTGACATTAATAAGCTTAGTAAAGATATGGTGTATGAAATTTATGATCTAGCTAATACAAGACATAATCCAAAAGATGCTAATAATAAAAAGCTTGTGTTAAAAGTACTTGATATGGGTAGCTGCTTGCTTTATCATACAAATTTTGTTCTCTCGCAAGAAGCTATGGATGTGATAGCTCAAAAATGTAAAGGTTAAAATATAGACACTAAAAGTCCATTTTATATAGTATAATTATATCAATACAATATAAAAAGGATAAAAAATGGCTTTAGCGGTTGAGACTATTCAAGATTATACCATCCAAAAAGGTAAAAAATCTTTTTGGATGTGCTTTAACACTCCAAATAATGATTTTCATGTCAATAAAACAAAATATAGCGATTTGTTTGATAAAGACAAGACAGATTACAAAGCTAGAGATGAATTTTTAGCTTTTATGAAAGAAAATTTTCCAAAAACAAAACTAACTATGGTATTTGATACAGCTCCGGTGGGGTATTTGTTGTATCCTTATTTGGGTAGTCTTGCTGTTGATTGTGAGGAAAATGATGAGGTTTATAAGGCTATAAGCAAAAAATACGAAGATGAAAATTGCATGCCAAAATTCATGAATGCAGTTTTTTGGGAAATGAGCCTTGAGGTAGCTAAAGAGCTACATGAGGCTAGGAAATTTGATTATGAAAATTTTTAAAGGTAAAAAATGCAAATACAAACTTATATAAAAGAAGCTTTAGACAAAGCAGAGGTAATCATCATCACAGCTGGAGCTGGCATGGGAGTAGATAGTGGTTTGCCTGATTTTAGAGGAAAAGAAGGTTTTTGGAGAGCTTATCCGCATTTGCAAAAACTAGGCATAGACTTTGAACGCATGGCTAATCCTACAAATTTTTATACAAACGCACAGTTTGCCTGGGCTTTTTATGGACATAGATTTAAATTATACAAAGATACTAAGCCACATAAAGGTTATGAAATACTTTTAAAACTTGCAAAAAGCAAACAAGATTATTATGTCGTTACGACTAATGTAGATGGACATTTTAAAAAGGCTGGTTTTGATGAGAATAAAATTTATGAATTTCATGGAAATATAAATTACTTGCAATGTTTTAATTATGCATGCGGTGATTTGATCTGGCAAATGCAAGAGGAATTAGATATAGATATGGAAAATTTCAAAGCCTTATCTTTGCCAAAATGCCCTAGATGTCAAGGTTTAGCAAGGCCAAATATCTTGATGTTTAATGATGGTAGTTTTAATGATAGCCGTTATTTTTTACAAAAGCAAAGTTATAAAAACTGGCTTAAACCCTTAGAGGATAAAAACATCTTGCTTATAGAGCTTGGAGCTGGTAAGGCTGTGCCTAGTATGCGTATATTTGGCGAGAATTTTTGTAAAAAAAGCAAAACTAGAACACTTTTAAGGATCAATCCAAATGAGTGTGATTTTCCAAAGTTTTTTAGAAATGGCATAGGACTTAAGATGAAAGCTTTGGAAGCTTTGGAAATGATAGATAGTTTGATATAATAAGCTTAAAATTTAGAAAGGCTATAAATGAGTGGTGAAAATACAGAAGTAAAATCTTGTGTTGTGAGTTTGAATGAGTTGGTGTGTGGTAAAGTAGATAGTAAAAATGATCAAAAATCAGATCTATTTTCAAAAGATAAGTTTTTATTAAACATACCTGATTATCAACGCCCTTATGCTTGGGGTATAGAGCAAGTTAAAATTCTTTTAAAAGATATAAGCGAACAAATAGATAAAAACCAAAATAAACAAAATGTTGAAAACCAAAAATATCTTTTAGGAAGTTTGATATTGCATAAGGGAAATACAGAAATAGTAGATGGTCAACAACAGAAAGATAATGAATTTAATATAGTAGATGGCCAACAACGCCTTAGCACCTTGGCTTTGATTTTAAGAGTTTTATGCGAAAACAATCAAGGAAAATGCACAGAATGTAAAATAGGTAATTTTTTAGGCGAAGTTAATTACTCTCATAATGAGTCAAAATACCATATCAAAGAAAATTACGAGTATATAAAAGCTTATTTTGAAAGTTATGAAAATGATAAAAAAGACAAGTTTTTAGATTTTCTTTTAGAGAATATAGAATTTATCTGCGTTTTAGCTCCAAGCGAAGATGATGCGTTTTTGTTTTTTGATAGTGCAAATTCAAAAGGAAAAGGCTTAAAATCATATGATCTTATAAAGGCTTTTCATTTGCATTCTTTAGAGAAAAAACAAGGTAGTATGCTAGGTTATTATGCAAGGAAATTTGAAAATCTTGCAAAAGATGAAAGGAAAATCACTATTTTATTTGATGAGCTTTTAGCACCTGCTAGAGCATGGTTAAAGCACAAAAGCATTAATGCTAATGATATTAAAGCATATGAAGAGTTTTGTAAAGAATTTTTTAGCGATAAATTCCTTTATAGCAAGGAAGATTTAGGAATTTTAAGTAGTTTTGCTAATGGGGTGGATTTTTTCGAGTATTTGTTTAAATACAATGAGCTTTTTGATAAATTATCAAATAATACTTTATACCAAGAGCTAGATAAAATATATTACACAGGATTTATTTATAACAAATACATTTATGCCATTGCTGTGATGATTTATTTTTCTAAATTTCCAAATGGTAATAGTGATTATTTCTTAGTCTTGCTTGCAAGAGCTGCTTTTAGCTTAAGAGTTTATAGACCAAGTATTTATAGGGCTACTCAAAGAGATTATGCTTTAGAGTTTTTAGAAAAAGTGTATTTTGTATCTTTTGAAGAGGAATTAGAGCAAAATTTACTTGATTTTATAGCTATAAAAAATGAAGAAGAAAGAAAATCAGTACAAGAACATGATGGTGGGAATAAATGGTATTTAAAAATAACTAAAGAAATTTATAAAAAACAACACATACAAAAGCATATAGTTAAGGAGAATGAAAATGGCAAATAATTCAACAAATAATCAAAATCAAGCAAGTGTTATAAATATTGAGAATATAGTAAATGTTAATGATAAAAAACAAAGTATCTTTTTTGAAATTCCACCTTATCAAAGACTATATGAGTGGAATAAAGAGCAAATACAAATCTTGCTTAATGATATAAAAACTAAATTTGATGAAAATAAGAAAGATGAAAATAAGAATAAAGAATACTTTATCGGTAATGTAGTGGTAAGTAAAAAATCTGTCAAAAAAGATCAGAATAATGATGTTAAACATTTACTCATAGATGGCCAACAACGCTTAACAACTTTGTTTTTGATAGGATTTTTTCTTTCTTATAAAAATCCAAGCGATCAGCCAAAATGGAAAGAATTTATAATGCAAAGTGATAAACTTAGAATTTCTATGCCTATAAGAGAAAAAGAAGAAGAAGTTCTAAAAGAATTTGCTAAATTTTGCAATAAAGATAATAAAGATAATGAGAGAAGAAAAAATGATATTTTTTTACAAAAATTAAAAGAATTTCCACAGGATATATGCCAAAACATACCACAAGCTTTAGAAATTATAGTAAATTGGTTTGAAGAAAATATTGAAAATAATGATATTGAAGGGTTTTCTAATTTTATTTATGAAAAAGTAAAATTTGTTTTTGTAGAATTAGCCGAAAATACTGACTTAAACCGCTTTTTTATCCGTATGAATAACCGCGGCAAACAACTAGAAAAACATGAAATTTTAAAAGCAAGATTGCTTTCTAAATTTAATGATGAAGATGAAAGCAAAAGAACTCTTTATGCTCATATATGGGATATTTGCTCTCAAATGGATAATTATATCTTTCAAAAAGCTAGCGATAGAGTGATTTCTAAGTCAAATGAAAGTAGTGGAGATTCTATAAATAATATCATAAAACCTAAAAATTCATTTGACAAACCAAATCAAAATAAAGAAAATCAAGGTAAATTTAAATCCATAGTAGATTTTCCTACTTTTTTATTGCATGTTTATAAGCTTACTTATTTAGAAGAACATAAAAATGAAATTAGTAAAATTACTATAGATAAAAATAAGCTTTTAGAGATTATAAAAATAGAAGAAAACACTAAAAAATTCATAGAAAATCTTTTAAAATATAGAATTTTATTTGATTATTTTGTTATTAAAAGTCAAGATGATATGGAAAATTCTTATAAGATTAGAAGATTATCTAAGGAAGATAAAGCATATACAATTAGTGAAAAGTCTAATGTTATGCCTAATCTTGCTATGGTGCAAAATTATCTACGCGTAGCAAGAAGTGGTATGTCTAATAATCATCATCACTGGCTTACTCCATTTTTGAAAAAATTAGATAATTATTTTAGTAATTTTAAAAGTAATAATATAATATCTGAAATTGTAAAATTTTTTTCTAGTGATTTTAATATTACTAGCGAAAAATTTGAGAATAATGTAGAATATTATATAAAATTACTAATAAATAATGATAATCTAAAAGAATTTTATAAAAACACACAATCAGATTTAATACATTTTCTAGAAATTTTAGACACAGCTTTAGCTAAAGAGCAATTGCAAGATAAAGTTTTAATTGATAAAGTTAATGAAATTCTAAATTCGAAAAATAATTTGACAACAACTGATGATTTTGTCTTAAATAAATTTTATATAAATGAGAAAGAAACGCAAAAATGCATATTAGATCAAGGAACAGCGACTCCGCATTATTGGTTTTATCGTTTGGAGTATTATTTATGGAAAAATAGGAAAGACGTTAGTTTAGATAACTATAAATTAAATGATAAAAATTTTAGCGATATTGCTAGCAATTTCTATTTTAGAAGCTTAAATTCCATAGAACATGTGCAAGCACAGAGTAAAGCACAAGAATGGGGAGATAATGCAGACAAGATAGATAATTTTGGAAATTTAGCTCTTATTAGCTCTAGTTTTAATTCATCTTTAAATAATCAAGATACACAAGATAAATATTTAGATTTGCAAAAATATATAAATAAAGATAGTGTTATATCTTTAAAACTTTGGTTAATTTATGCTTTAAGTGAAAAAAAACAATCAAAAAAATGGACTTTTGGTAATGCACAAACACACAAAGAACAAATGTTAGAAATATTAAAAAAATCGTTTTAAAGCAATTAAGATAAAGCCTAAGGCTTTATCTTTTCATAAATTTAGCAAAGACTTTATTTTTGCTTCTTATCTTACGAAAATACTCTTTTGATGAGATATCTTTTAAAATTTTAGCATTGTTGTAGCTTAGATTAGTTTTTCTTTGTATGTAAGAAATGGCTTTATTTGCTAAATTTTTCTCTCTTGATTTTTTTATCAAAGCCTTATCTAAAGTAGCTATCTTAGGCATGTTTTTGATAAATTCTAGATACTCTTCTTTGCTTTCAAAGGGAGAATCTTCAAAACTAAATGGAACCTGACTTGGTATTTTTTCCTTTTTCATTTTTTCCTCCATATTTTTAAAATGATATTCTAGCATAAAATATAGACATTATTGGTCTATAAAATTCTAATATAATTTTATTTTACAAAGGAAAGTGATGAAAGAAGTTAGGATTGTTATCGATGATGAATTTGATCATGTAAGAGATTTTCAAAATGGCTTTGCAGCGGTAAAAAAAGCTGGTAAGTATAGTTTTATAAATAGCAGTGGAGAATTAATTTGTGATTTTTTATATGATGAGGTTTTAAATTTTAGTCAAAATTTAGCAGGTGTTATGATAAATGACAAATGGGGTTTTATAGATACTAAAGCTAAAGTGGTGGTGGATCTTATATATGATGATGTTTGTAGTTTTGTAAATGATTATGCACTTTTACGACAAGGAAATGAAAATATCATCATAGATACTCAAGCAAATATCATTTTAAAGACTGAATATGATGGCATTATAAGACTTAGTGATAAGCTTTTTAAGATCAAAAAAGGCGATGTGTTTGCATTGATCGATCAGAATGGAAATTTTTTAAGTGATTTTGAGTTTTTAAGTATAAAAAGACTAAATGAAAGATTATTTTTATGCAAGCAAAAGATCAATGGCAAGGTTAAATGCGGAGTTTTAAATGAATTTGCAAAGCTTGTTTTAGAGGCTAAATTTGATGATATTAACTTGATAAATGATGAGTATTTGCTAGTGTTTGATGGGTTTTTGTATGGTTTGTTTGATGTAAATTTAAATTGCATTTTTGAACCTATGTATAAGGATGTGAAATTTATAGCCAAAGATATGATCAAAGTCAGGGTAGGGACTAAATATACTTTGGTAGATAAAAACAAAAATGAGCTTAGTAAGAATAGTTTTGATTTTATGAAGATTATTGATGATGAGCTTGTTTTGTTTTTAGAAAATTCTAAATTTGGTTTCATGGATCAAAATGGGATGTTAATTTGTGAAGCTAAATTTGATGAAGTTGGAGAATTTGTTGGTGGATTAGCTTGCGTAAAAATAGCTAACAAATACGGCTTTATAGATAAAAATGCCAAAATCATCATCGATGTGATGTATGATGAGCTTAGGTTTTTTAGTGAGAATTTAGCAGCCTTTTGTGTAGCAGGAAAATGGGGTTTTATCAATACAAAAGGAAAAACCATCATAGAAGCAAAATACGATGAGGCAAATAGCTTTAGCGAAGGCATAGCAAGTGTAAAAAAAGACAATAGATATTTTTTGATCAATCAAAATGATGAGATACTTTGTGAGCATGAGTATGAGTATATGTCTTGTTTTAGCTGTGGTTTGGCATTAGTTTTAACAAGTGATGGTTTTATTTATGTGGATAAAAATGCAAATATTGTTATAAAAGAGCATTTTGATGAGGCGTTTGATTTTAAAGAAGGTTTAGCACAAGTTTGTATAGATAATCAATGGGGTTTTATTAATACAAATGGAGAATTTGTGCTTGATTTGCAGTTTGAAAATGTAAATGATTTGGGCAATGGAATTTATGAGCTTAGTAAAAATGGACATAAATTTTACTTAGAATACAACGGAAAAATAACCCTTAATCCTTTTTCTCAAAGACAAATTGCATGTATAAGCAAGGATATAGGCTGGAGAATTTTAAGGTTGTTAGAGTTGAAAGAGTAAAGGAAAAATATGCGAGGAAATAATCTTAATGAAATGATAAGAATTTATGATAAATACATGTCTATTTATGGAGATAGTGGTGTGTTTAGACTAGATGATGATGATTTATTGTATGCAAGTGAAATTTTAAATAAAGGAGGATTTTTTTGTTATGATGAGAAAATAGTTGATAGAGAGTATGATTTGATGTGTTATTTTACTGTGATATTTTTACCTAAAAATGATTTAGCAAAACACGCTATTAAAATTTTAGAAACTTTAGAGAAAAATAGAGTTGGAGAACACATGAAATTTTGGCTTTGTGATGATGAAAATTACGCTAAAATAAAAATTATTAGTTTATATATGGAAAGGAAATAAATATGGAAAAATTTTTAGAACAATTTAAGGAATTTAAGGAAAAAAACAAATCAAACTACAATCCTTTATTAAAGGTTTTGCCTGCTCATGATGAGGTGAATTTGCATAGTGGAATTTTAAAATCTTTACTTGATCCTAGTGAGAATCATGAACAAGAAAAGTTATTTTTGGATTTATTTTTAGAAAAGATAGGATTAAAAGAATGGTTTGGAGAAAGTGATGATGTAAAAGTCTTAAAAGAATATAAAAATATAGATATTTATATACATAATGGCACTAAACACATTATACTAGAAAATAAAATTTGGGCGAAAGATCAACATCAACAAATTGCTAGGTATATAGAGATATTAAATAAAGAAGAAAATGTTTCTTATAAAGATATCAAAAATATCGAAAATATCGCTGTGATTTATCTTACTTTAGATGGTAGAAAACCTAGTAAGGATAGTTTAGATGAATGGAAAATAGATAATGATGAATTATTCTTAAAAAAAGGCGATGATAAAGTGCTATATAAACAAATTTTCTATAAGAATGAAATTTTACCTTGGCTAAAAAGTTCCCAAGAAAAGGTTAAAAATTTATGCAGTTTAAGTCAAGCTATAGAATTTTACAAAGATGCTATAAATAATGTCATAGGCAATGGTAGTGATATAATAAGCTTTTTGCAAAAGGAAAGTAAAGTTGGTTTTGAACAATTGTTTAAAGATTTAGTTAATAATAAGTCAAAATTATTGCCAAAAATATCAATGTATGAAAGAGATTATATTATCAATAAGTTTTTAGAAGAAACTTGCAAAGTTTTTGATAATGATTTTAGCATTGATAATGGCTCAAGCTATATTCAATTTATACTCAAACCAAAGAATTTAAGTAATAATGATGTATATTTTGCTTTTGCTTGGTTTGATACTACAAATTCTAAAAATTGGAAAAATTTTGGAATCAGACTTATAGGTGATATATCAAAAGAAGATAGAGAAAGAATTCAAGATAAAATACCTGAATTTAACGGATACACTTTATCTGATTATATAGTTTTTGATAAAAATCCTACAGCAGGAGCAATACTAAAATTTATTGAAGAAAATAAAGAAAAAATCAAAGAATTAAATGAAAAATTAAACGGAGTAAAAAACAATGAAAACTCTTGATATTTTGCTAGAAAAATGGAATGATTTTCATAAAAACTTATGTAGAGAATTTATCCATCATGAGGTTTTTAATAATCATAATACAATAGAAGCTTTAAAAGAAAGTGAAAATTATCATTGTGAGGTAAAAGCCAAGAGATAGTGCTAAATCCACAAGCTAAAATTCATATTTTAAGTTTTAAGCTCAGTGATGATAGAAAACTAAAAACAATCAATCAGTTTTTAAAAAACAATAAATATACAGGATGTTATTATGATGTCTTTTATACAAATGAGGTAAATGTGTATGAGGTTTTAAAAATCGAATTTTAATCCATAGCTTTAATTTTATCATGGTTAAATTTACAGCATTTTAGTAAGGCTTGACGGAGAGCTTTTTTCATTTTCACTCATATTTTGTACAGCTTCAAAACTTTACATAGCTTCGCTTTTATTATGGATTAAATTTAAATTTTTATAAGCTTGCTCCATATCAGGATTAAAGCTAGTAAAACTTTTTTATAAGACTTTTTTGCATTTTATAATAATCTTTATTTTTAAAAGGCTCCATAAGAACTTTGATATTTTTTTCTATATTTAACAAATGCTCGCAAACATTTTAAATCATATTTAGGTTTTTTAGTTTTAATTCTTCGCCTTTTTTAAGTAAAAATAAATTCGTATCAAGTTTTAGTATCTCATCATACTCAATCTCAATAACAATTTCTTCATTTTTATTTATCAAACCCCATTTTTCACCAAGCTTAACTTCAGCTAAGCCATCTTTAAACCCCAAAGCATTATCATATTTTGCTTTCTATAACTAAATTTCCTTTTTTATCTATAAAACCCCATTTTCCATTAAGCATAACCCCAGCTAAACCATCACTAAATTCTCCAACATAATCATACTTTGTTTCTATAACTAAATTTCCCTGTTTATCTATAAATCCCCATTTTCCATCAAGCTCAACTATGGCTAAACCATCACTAAATTTTCCAACATAATCATACTTTGCTTCTATAACTAAATTTCCTTTTTTATCTATAAAACCCCATTTTCCGTTAAGTTCAACGCCGGCCAAGCCATCATGAAAGCTGTTGATACCATCATATTTTACTTTTGTGATTAAATTTCCTTTTTTATCTATAAAGCCATATTTTGTTTTTGTACAACAAAATCCATATAAATCATCATTTAAGTGATAAATCTTGCCAGCGATTTTTTTTAGTATGTTTCCATAGATATCAAATAAAATTGAATCTTCTTTAAAAGTTGTTGCATAATACATTTTATCTTTTTTTTATAACACCACAATCTGCTATTTTTTTACTAGTAAAATTCTTATCTAGTTTTAAAAGACTTGTTTTCATGTGTTTTCCTTTTTAAATTTGTATATTTGTTATTTTATAAGCTCTTCTAAATGTTTTAAAATTTTTACCATGGCTAAGGTATCAAGTTTGCAGTATTCTAGTAAGGCTTGGCAGTAAGATTTTCTTTCGTTTTCACTCATATTTTGCATAGCTTCAAAACTTTGCATAGCTTCGTTTCCATTATGGATTAAATTTAAATTTTTATAAGCTTGCTCCATATCAGGGATTAGAGCTGGTAAAACTTTTTTTATAGAATAACTTCCTTGCATTTTATAGTGATAATAATCTTTATTTTGAAAAGGAATCATAAGATCTTTGATATTTTTTTCTATATTTAACAAGTGCTCGCAAAATTTAGGAAAAGCAAGTGCTAAATTTCTTATAACACCTTTTTCAAAGCTTGCATTATAAGAAAGCACGCAAACATCTTTTGGTATATCATTGATCAAATTTCTTACAAGTTCATATCTTGGATCGATCCCGCATTCGCTTAAAAATTCTTTATGTTCTAACTTGTCTTTATAGTCTATATGTAAAGAGTATTGAAAAGGAATTTGCATATAAGGTCTTATACCTTTATATTCAGGTATAGCTTGCATAAAAGTTTCAAAGTCTAGATGATATACGGGATAGGTTAGAGTATCTAAGAATTTTTTGATATTTTCTTTGTTTATGTAGATTTCTTTATTAAGTGAGGCTTTGATTTGAATTTGTTGGTTTTCATTAAAGATGGATGGATCTTTTATATCTTTGAAATTGATTATATTTTTTTGATAGGGTTCAAATTTTTTATTTGCATTAAGCCTTGAAATGTTAAAAACATTCTCGTTTTCACATAAATTTCTTTGTTTAACCCAACAATACTCATATCCATCGCACTCATAAGGATCAAAACAATGTGTTCCTATGTCTATATTTGGCTCTTCATTTTTACTTAAAATTTCTTCAAAGTATTTTAAATTTTTTCTAACTTCTTCTTGGTTTTGGATAACTTTATCTGTGATGTCATTGAACTTAAAAAGTTGATTTATATCAAGAAAATCACCTCTATAGTATTCATTGTTTAAATGTATCAGGTTAACTTGTTTGATTTTATAATTTAAATTTGATAAAACATAATACTGCAAAGCACAATCATCTATATAAACATCTTTTAAAGATGTAGAGCTTTTTACTTCATTTATGATCAAACCATCTTTAGTATTTTGTAAAATATCTATCATGATCAAAATACCATCATAGCAAAAAGTAGCTTCGTAAATTACCTCTTGGTTATTTTCTAATAATTTCTTAGTTTGTTCGTATTTTTCATCAAAAGAACCGCCTTCAAACTCTATCTTTACTCCATTTGGAAAAAGCTCACAAGCTAGCTCGCCTACTTTGTTACCAGTTTTAAATTTATCTGAAGTATTCTCTGGGGTACTTAGTACTTCATCTTTGTAAGTTTTTAGCCATAAAGACTTAGCACATTGTGTGCCTCTTGTGTATCTTGATTTTGAAAAAAACATTATTTACCTTTTTTTGTTGTTTTATTTGAATTTTAGTCTATTTTTTTAAAATAGGCTAGAGTATTATTTCTTCAAAGGTTTATCTCACATTAGAGCATAAATTAGTCCGCTTGAAAAAAACAAAGCGTGCTAACGCATTTTGTTTTTCTTCTCTTCTTTGCGCTACGGTTTTAAGATTGCTTTTTCTCAAAACTGCAAAAATACTAAGTCCATACCATAATCCTAATGTTATTTTTAAAGGTAGTATTAAAATCATTAGTAATGGATTGTTACGATTATCTCTTAGTGTTGTGTATGCTATATATAATACAACGCATGCCCATATAAAAGCAATGACACCCATAATCATTAGCGCAGTATCTCTTTCTATTCGCATTAGAAATAATGTCATAAAGATTATAAAGGCTAAAGGCAATACAGCAAATAATCCAACACACAAGCTAAGATCTATTGTATTTCTATATATAACTACCTTGCCTTTTAATCCATAATACACAAGCACTGCAGCTATGATGATATATATTAAGATAGCTATGGTGATGATTATTGTATTGGTATAATCTTCTTGAGCTATTTTTGTGCTTGTATTGTTATCTATGGTTTTTTCTATTGTTATATCTTGTTGTGCTGTTGTATAATTTACTTCAGCATTAGTAAAAGTAAAGCATATACACATTAATATGCTTAAAATTAAAAATAGTTTTTTCATTTTATTCCTTTGTTTTTGATTTGTTATTTTAAATTTGATTTTTATTTTTTAACACCTCCATGACTTGATATTTTTATTTTACAATTGTAATTTATTTTAGTGGACTGTGTTTGTCTATTTTAAATTTTTTATTTTGGTATAATTAACAATGCAAAAATTAAGTTATAATTATAAAAATCAAAACTAAGGAAAACTATGAGTGATTTAAAAACTAGTTTAAATGCAATTAAAGATAAAAATTTTGGTTATTTTTTTGATAAAGATAAATGCTATATTTATCATACTAAATTTGGTAGGGAGAGAAAAGAAGAGATTTTAAAAAATGAAGATATTAAAACAAAATTTGAAAAATTAACCAAAAACATTTATAAAGAAAATGGTGATACATTTGGTACATTAAAAAAAGCTTTTAAGGAATATTTACAATATTTTGGTGATAAAGATACTATTCATATTAAATTTTATGAAAATGGAAAATTTTTACGAACAAAAAGCGAAATTGTGAATAAATTTAGCGAAACATTTGGTAAAAAAATAGACAAGATAGATTTCAATCAAGGTAATTTTAAAAAAGGTATTTTTGAAAAATGGTGGGACAAAAGTATAAATAGTGCTAGAATGCAAGGTAATGCTACAAATTTATTAAAAGATGAAACAAAATTAGTTGAGAATCTTAAAACAATAAACAAAGCAGCAAATGATAGTAGCAATTTAACAGAACTATTTGAAAAACTTAAAAAAGTAGAAGGTATGAAAGCTACTGCTAGAGAACTAGCATATTTTTTACAATTTGATAAAGATAAATTTCCACTTGCAAATGACGCTATGATAAATATGGTTAAATATATCTTTGAAATGCTAAATGAAGATTCAAAAAAGAAGCTTGAAGATATAAAAAAAGAGACAACTAAAACTAGAAATGAAGAAATATACTTTAACTTTGTTTTGGATGAACTTAAAATAAATGAAAATTCATATAATCTTCCAAAATACTATATTTTAGATCAATTTTTAAATTTGATCGATAAGATAAAAGAATCTGATTTGACTTTGATTACAAAAGAAAAATTAGCTGAAAATAAAAATGTTGAAGATTTAGATCAAAGTGCGTATTATAAACTTTACAAAGCAGCTTATGATTTTGCAAATTTATGTGGCAAAGCAGA
Organism: Campylobacter sp. RKI_CA19_01122; assembly: GCF_025771325.1. Classification (NCBI taxonomy): domain Bacteria; kingdom Pseudomonadati; phylum Campylobacterota; class Epsilonproteobacteria; order Campylobacterales; family Campylobacteraceae; genus Campylobacter; species Campylobacter sp. RKI_CA19_01122. The sequence goes on from NZ_JAKMPZ010000001.1 coordinate 212,118, forward strand.
TATAAAAAGCAATGATTTAGAAGGCTTTAAAAAGCTTTTAAAAACGCATAAAAACATCATTTTTCATGGAATTCCTGGAACTGGAAAAACCTACACTATAGTAAATAATGTAAAAAATATCATTAAAAATGAAAATCAAATGCTCATTACTCAATTTCACCCAAGTTTTTCTTATGAGGATTTTATAGAAGGTATTAAACCTGCAGGGATTGAAAATGGACAATTAAAACTTGAGCTTAAAAATGGAACTTTTAGAGAATTTTGTGATAAAGCAAAAGAAGAAGAAAAAGGATTTTTGGAAAAACTCGAAAAAGGAAATTTTAATGAAGCTCTAAGTGATCATGGGTATTTTTTCATAGCTGATGAGATTAACCGTGCGGAATTATCTAGGGTTTTTGGAGAATTACTTTATGCACTTGAGTATAGAGGAGAAAAAGGCAAGATAAAAACACAATATGCCTCTATGAGAAATGATGAGGATTTTTATGTGCCTGAAAATGTATTTTTCTTAGGGACTATGAATGATTTAGATAAAAGTATAGATAGTTTTGACTTAGCGCTTAGAAGACGCTTTATATGGCAAGAAATGGAGTGTGATTATGATGTAATAAGAGATGAAATTTATGCAAATAATATTGAAGAATACACACAAGCTTGTCAAAAATTAAACAAAAAAATTAGTAAAGATATAGGTGAAAAATATCAACTTGGACATTCTTATTTTCTAAAAATTGAATTTAAAAATGATGAGATTAAAGATAGTGATATGAAAAAACTTTTTAGCAACCGCTTTGAAGCGCTTTTAAAAGAGTATTTAAGAAGCGAATATAATGAAAAAGAAATACAAACGCACTTGGATAATTTAAAAAAACTTTTTGTTATAGAAAAAAACGATGATAAAAATAAATGATAATAGCTTTATAGAAATAGATCAAAAATCTTCAAGAATACAAGATTTTGATTTGTATTTTGAAGATTTTATAAAAAATGGAAATTTCTTTTCTTTTTTCAATGATGATGAAAAAATTTTAAGCAAAAATACTAAAAATCCTATCATTTCATTACGAACGATTGAAGAAAACAAAAAACAAATCACTAGTGGAAATTATATAGGAAAAATTTCTTATAATGGTTTGGAAGTTGAGATAAATTCCAGGTTTGGCAAGAAGTTTTTAGAAAGAATGCTAAATTATGCTAATGATGTATTTGTTGATGATGTGAGTATTTATCAAGATGTAAAAAAGGAAAGCAATATAAGTGAGTTTATACTTTTTTATATCTTTGTGCAAAAACTTGAAAAAAGTTTTTTGATAGGTTTGCCTAAAAATTATCAAAGTAAAAAATACAACGATTTGCGCTTTAAGGGAAATATCGATATGGTTGAATTTATAAAACACAATATCCCTTTAAAAGCAAAGGTTGCTACAAAAACAAGAGAGCAAATAGAGGATGTGCATATTATTAATGTATTATATAAAGCATTAGAAGTCATAGAAAAGAAAAATTCAGGCTTTTTAAAAAATGTAAAGCATATAAAAACCTATTTAGTGCAAAATAAAAGCGAGCATTGTTTTATAAAAGAAAGTTTAAACAAAGCCTTTTCTAGCAAAGCCTTGAGAAATCAAAACTATCAAAACTACAAAGAGCTTTTAAAATACGCAAAAATGATCATAGAAAGTCAAAATTTCACTAGTAAAAATAAAAATGATCAAAAAAGTTATGGTTTTATCGTTAATATAGCAGAGCTTTTTGAAATTTATATAAGCAAACTTTTAAGAAAAAATTTTGAAGAATATATGGTTGATTCTCCAAAGCTTGAAATTTATAAAAATAGCTTTTATAAACGCTATATAATACCTGATATTGTTTTGTCTAAAGATGATACATACATGGTTTTTGATACTAAATATAAAAGAATGAAAATGGAAGGTAGAAGCCAAAATGGCATGGGAGATTTAGACAGAAATGATTTGTTTCAAATTCATACTTATATGGGGTATTATCAAAAGATAGGCAAGGTGCTTTTAGGTGGACTTTTATATCCTATGCAAGAATTTGAAAAAGAAAAATGCCATAGTGAAAATTCTATCCTTTCAGATGAGTATAAATTTATAATTGATGGAATTTTTCTTGAAGATAGTCAAGATAAAGAAATCACTCTTGAGTATATTACCCAAAAAGAAGCGCAATTTATAGAAAGGATCAAAGAGCTACTAAAACAATCATTTTAGTAGCTTAGTAAAAGAAACCTTCTTTCTATATCCTCGTGAGCGATAGAGTTTATTTCTAGTTTATAGGGTTTAAAATTTTTCGTGCTAATATTAGCAAATAAAATATCCAAACTCACATCTAAAAGTTTTTTTAAACCTTTTGAAAAATCATAATCTTTTAAATAAAAATTATTTCTTATCAAATTTTCATTTTGTTTTATAATTTCTAGCAATTCTTGCTCTTTAATATAAAATAACCCTTCTATAAGCATGTTTTGATAAGGTGAGATGTCGTTGATGTTTAGCACTTTTTTATCTATCCAGCCATTTTTAGGAAAGGCATATGCGCTTGCAAGATGATAGAGTTTGCTTTTTGTGTTTGTTTTTTTTAATTTATAGTGTATTTTTGCATTATGTTTTATAAAATCAACAACATAAAAATGTTTAAAATCCGCATAATTTTGACTTAAAAAATTTTCAAAAGACAAAAGTTTGCTTTGAGTATTTACATCTAAAAAATATCCATTTTCTAAATGATAACTTTGGCTTAGTAGTTGTATATTTTCTGTTTTTTGAATTTGTGTTTGGAAATTAAACTCATCATTGTTTGTTTCATACAATGCTTTAATGTGTTCTTTTGCTTTTATATCATTAAATCCAAACATAAAGCTTTTGTGTAATGTTCCTTGAAGTGTTATGTTCATAGTTTTATCCTTTTTATAAAAATCCCATGTTGATTTTTTCATCATCTGATTTGAGTTTTGATTCTTTTTCTAATTTTTTTAAAAACTCATTGGCGTTTTTGATTTTAAGAATTTTATTTTGTCTAAGGATTAGCGCAAAATCGCCCAAACAAATATTTTGAAGCCTTAAGAGCCTTTTTGAAATTTGCTTTTTATCAAAGCTTAAATTTAATTCTTTAGCAAAAAAATCAAAAGCCTTTAAAAGCTTTTCTTGTTTTAGTGCCTGAAATTCTATCTTTAGATCAAATCTTCTTATGCTAGCTTTATCAAGGTTTTGTAGGTAATTTGTAGAAGCTATGAAAATACCTTCAAAATTTTCCATTTGCATAAGCATTTCATTGACTAAGCTTTTTTCCCAGCTTTTATTTGCTTCATCTCTACTATAAATTAACGCATCGATTTCATCAAGTTGTAAGATAGCATTATCATTTGAAGCTTTTTTGAAAATGTTTGCGATATTTTTTTCATTATTGCCCACAAAAGGATCTAAAATATCACTAAGTTTATAAGAATGTAAAGTTTTGTTTAAAACATTAGCTAGTTCTTTGCCAAACTCGCTTTTTCCACTACCTGCTATGCCATAGCTTAAAATTCTTAAACTTGAATTTTTATCGATATTGTTTATTAGTTCCTGTAAATTTAAATCACATTCTATCAAGCTTAAATCGTATTTTTTGTCTTTTTTTGGCATTGAAATGCCCTGAAGTGATCTTGCTTTTAAATTTTCATTGATCAATCTTACAAATACTTCTTGGCTTTTGCTTTTAAAGATCTTAGCATTGTTTGCACATTTTAAAATAACCCCTTGAGAAAGTTCAGGATGAGAAGCTATATTTTCTATAATGGCTTCATCTATTTTTATATTTTTCTTGTTGAATAACTTTTTTATATTTTGAATTTTCTTTTCTTTAGGCATACTTTCAAGCTCTAAAACCACATCAAAACGCCTCAAATACGCCTCATCCATGTCTTTAGAATTTGATAAAAACACACAAATGCTATTTTCTTCATCTAAGATTTTATTGATTTTTAATTTTTCTTTTAAAGAATCATAGCAAAGGCTATCTTCACACTCATCAAAGACTATTATTTGCTTTTTTGGATTGAGTATCTTTTTAAGTGCGTAAAAATTTGAAATTCTACTTGATTTTTTATCATTTTCACAATCTTTAACACACAATGCTTCTTTTCCAAGCTCTTTAGCTATGAGTGCGCTAAGCTCGTTTTTGCCCACACCTGCTTTTCCATATATAAAAATATTCCCCTTTTGGCGTTTTTTTAAAAAAGTAATGATAGTATTTAATTCTTCTTGTATATAGTCAAAATCACTCAAATTTAGTCTAGTTTTAGGTAAAAAATAAGAAAACTCACCCATAAGTGTAGTTTTGCTAATATCTTGAGTGAAAATGCTTTCAAAATTATTTACATCTATACCAAAGGCATCACTATCATAATAGCACAAGGCATCTAGTTTAAAAAGCATAGAATCATCACTTAAGGCTTTATTGACATCTTTTGAAGTGTGGTTGAAAATTTTTTCTATGATTTTTTTGCCTAAAGCAGTGCTATAACCTTGGTGTAAAGCAAATCTACCTTTGTTTGCATAGTAAAAAAATGCAAACACATCACATTCTGCTTGAGTAAAATTTAAGTATTTTTTAAGATAACTTAGATTTTTCTTTAAAAAGCTAGGATAGATAAATTTGGAGTATTGTTTGTAGATAAAACTAGGGATTTTATTATCTTTTTCTAGTATTTCCTCAAATTCGCTGTAAAAATCTTTTTTGATTTGCTTGTTGTTTGAGAGCATTTGTGCGTGTAGTGAGATGACTTTTACATTATGTGAGTAATAATCAAAATCCGCAATGTGAGTAAGAGTAGAAGTATTTGTTTGCATTATAAACCTTTAAACTAAGATATATAATGTAATTATAAACAAAATAACTAGACTTTAGTTGTCTAGTTATGAGAATTATTTGGTGTTTTTTCTAATAATGCACTATAAAATTTTTTGATACTCTCGCTAAAATAATCTTTAAAGTCACTAGTACTTATCATATCGCTTTTTGCATTATTGCAAATACAGCAGGCTAAAACACAATTTTCTTCATTGTAGCCTTTATCTGGATCTAATCTTTCGATTTGCAATTTACCATTGAAGGCACGCTTTTTGGAATTTATAGGTTTGCTATCTCCAAATAAATTATTTAGATCACTTTGTAATATTTCGCAGTAATAACATTTTTTCTCTTGCTTTTTATACCATATAGTGAAATTGTAAAATCCACCAAATGGATCCTTATTATTGTTTCTTTTTTTTAGAGAATTGTATTTACTTCTTAGGTTACAATCATTTTCAATTTTTTGCATTCTTTGGTAAAGTTTATCATATTTATCATTGTCAAATTCTCCATGTGACTTATTTAATTTAAAAATTATATAGTCTTTAAGTGATTTGTGTCTTTTCTTTAATTCGCTCTTTGCTTCTTTTCCATCAAGTTCTTTTATTGCTTTATCCCATTCTGATAAAGCACTTTTTAGATAAAGCTCTTCAAATTTTTCTTCTAATGTTTGATTTTCCATTTTTAATCCTTTAAATAAAATTAATCATTGTAAAATATTAGCACTAATGCAATGCAAGGCTCCACCTTTTTTGATAATAGGCTTTAGATATATACCTATAATTTGCTTGTCTTTATAGATATTTTGTAAAAAGCTTAAAACCCTCTCATCCTCATCTATATCATAAGTTGGCACAAAAATCACCTTATCAAACTCTAAAAAATTTAAATACGCACCCCATTTGTATTTTTGCATAAATTCTTTAGAATAGCTCATTTTTGTAACTTTAAAATCCTTTAAAGCGGTGTTTAATTTCTCAAAAAATTGCACATTTTCTAAAGAAAAATCATTGATTAACACATGATCTTTGCTTATAAATCTCACCATACTATCGCTATGTGCGTATCTATCATAAGCTAGTCTTGGTAAAAAGACTATGTGTTTTAAATTTAGACTTTGTTTTAAAGTATGGATAATGCTTTCCTTGCTAAGCGTTGGATTTTGGCTAAAAATTTTTTCACACATAAAGGCAATATCATGTTTTCTTATGAAATTACCTCCATCAAGGATTAAATTTAAGTGATTTTTTAGAGGTTTTATAGTGGTTTTTAAATGTGGATAATTTCTAAGATAATCAGGATCATAAATATAACTTGTCGCTGTATTTTCATACACTAAAGGCATGAAATCTCTTAACCATATATCATTACTTGGTATTTCTTTAAAAGTGATGTTAAATTTAGCAAAATTTCGTACAAGATTTTGATAAATTCTTTTATGTTTTGATGATAAAAGTGTAGAAATAGCTATCATTCATCGCTCTTTTGCATGCTTAAAACTAACAACTCATCATCATAAATAATGTCATATTGTAAGATATCTCCCCAAAGCTTTAATTTGCCTTGTGAATTTTCATAGTGCTTTATAGCTAGTTCTTTGAGCTTTTGCATGATTTGTGTTTTATCAAGATAGAGCATATCATTGCTAATAGGAAATTTAAGCACGCGTAAATGAGATAAAAACATCAAGGTATGCAAAGGCTCGCTTTTGCGTTTAAAGTTTGTTTTTATAATGGCTTTTGTTTCTTGTAATTTTATGTGTTTATCTTTTAATAAAATACTTTGTTCTAAAATTGATTTTAAAATTTCTTTATCTAAGATAAAATCAAATTTTTGTATAAATTCTAAAGAGGAATTTACCATATCATAATGTCCTTTTAAAAGCCATTCTTGTATGCTTTCGCATTCTAAAAACAAAGTTTTTGTTTTGGTAAATTTTTCTACATTGTTATAACCAAATTTCTTTGCAAGTAAAGTCTCATCGGTGTGAGTTAGGATGTGTTTCATGGTTTGAAGCATTTTTAATCCTTTTTTTGAATGATTTGAAAAATCATAGCTAAAAAAAGCAGACAATGGTAGTCTATATTTTTGTAGTATAATTGTAAAAATTATTTTAAAGGCATTGTAAATGAAAAATTTTATTGAAGAATTATTAAGGGTTAATGATAAATTTGAAGAAAATACCAAAAAAGGCATGAGTGATATAAATATTTTTGAAGCTTTGGGAGTTGAGTATAAAGAAAATTATCATTCTAAATTTATAGCTTATTTGATCGATCCGCATGGTGATCATTATCAAGAGCTTTTTGCAAATGAGTTTTTAAAAAAGCTTGGAAGATACACAAAAGCTAAGAAATTTAAAAATCTTACAGCCCATGACATAGAAAGCGTAGAAACAGAAGCTTGTGCTAAAGATAATAGAAGAATCGATATTCTCATAAGCTTAAAAGATAAAAGATATATCATCATAGAAAATAAACTTTATGCAAAAGATCAACCAGATCAACTCAAAGACTACATAAAACACATAAAAGAAAAAGTTAAAAACATAGATGATTTTCATGAAAATATACTTACTATTTATTTGCATAAAAATGAAGATACCGAGCCTAGTAAATATAGCTTAGGCACAAAAAATGGATTTAAAATAAATGATGATCTTATATATGATAGCTATGATAAAAAAATGAGTTTTTATCTAAAAATGGATTATAAATGGATAAAAGAGTGGATTAATGCTTGTATAGGTGTGTGTGAGAATAAAGTTAAAAACAATGAAATTGATAAAAAATTTAAAAATGATATGCAAAATGTGATTTTTACTTTAAATCAGTATAAAACTCTTTTAACTTGGTATGTAGCTATAGATGATTATGTGGCTAAAGATTATGTCATGGAATTTTTGAAATCGAGTAAAGAAAATTTAAACAATGCTATAAAATTAAAAGATGAAAGTGATTCTAAAGATATAAAATATAAAAAAGCAAAAGAAATAGTAGAAGAGAAGTGGGATGAAATTTGTGAAGAATTAGTAAATGATTTTTTTAATGAGCTTGAAAAAGAATTTGAAAAAGAACGAACTATATGTGGTATAAAATGGTTTGGATGTAAGCTTAATGAGAAAAGAGTTAAATATGATTGGTTTGATTTTTATCCAAAAATTTATGAAGATGATGGTAATGATGTGTGGCCTAGTGTGGGTGTTTTTTTTGGAAAAAGTGATTATAGTGGCTTTGGATTGACTTTTAAAATGAATTATTTAAAAAATAAAAAAATATACAATAAATGCATAAAGCATTTTCAAAAATCAAATGTAGAAAAATCTGATAATATCCGCAGAAGTGGTGATCATTATTACTATGATGTATTTGAAAATTTTAACTTTAAAGAAAAATATGCTTTTGCGTATTGGCTAATAAATAATCATGGCAATTGGATGGTAGAATTTTCTAAAATTTTAAGAGAATTTTTGGATAAAAATACCATAAAAGATGTTTTAAAAAAGATAAACAATGAATTAAAACCAAACAAATAAGCAATCATTTGCTTATTTGATCAAGGTATTCTCCAACTACTTCTTTGACTTTATTTGCTATGAAATCAGGTTCTAAAACCTTTACATAAGGTATGTAATAATACACTAAAGGTAAAATTTCCATTTCATGAGTTATCTCAAGCTCTATTTCTATGGAGCCATCTTTGTCTTTGCCGGTGATGATTTGTGAATTTAGAGGTTTTCTTTCAAAGTATTTTCGCACAGGTTTTTCTACTAAAAGCCTTACTGTAAAAGGCTTATCAAGACTAAACCATATAGAATTTACTCTTTGAAGTTTTACTTCTAAACTCTCATCGGTTTGAAAATGCTCTTGGGTTAGGGTGATGTTTTGGATATTTTTTAAATAAAATTTTTTGAAAATATCACGTTTTTTCATGTCAAAAGCAAGTAAATACCAAAATCCACTAAAAAAAGCTAGTTTTAAAGGTTTTACTTGGAAAAGTTTATTTTCATATTTAAAGACAATTTGTGTTTTGGTGTTGATGGCTTGTTCAAGAATTTGAAAATTGCTTAAATCTTTTTCTTCTAGCTTTTCTGCATCTAGGCTAGTATGGATGGGGTTAGAGATATTTTGAGAAAGTTTAGAAAGTAGGGGATGAGCCTTAGCATAAAAGCTATTTCCAGCACTTTTTGCCATGGTATCAAGCACTTCAAGGATTATTTTTTCATCATCTTGCTCTTGAATGTCTTTGCTTGTATCGATACGCCATTTTCTTCCATTTTTAATAAGCCCCATAGGCTCAAAAACCCCTTGCATGTCTCTTTTTATGGTTTTAGCGCTTACATTGAGTTCTTGGGCTAGTTCTTTTATGGTTATGCCATTTTCAGACTTTACTAATTTTTCATATAAAACTTCAAGGCGTGTTAGTTTGGAATTTGCAATGTATTTTTTAAGTTCTTTCATGATTTTTCTCTAAATTTTTTAAAATATTAACAACAATTGCTTTATAAACAAATAAAGTCTAGTTTATAAACGCTGCAAAACTTATATTTTGGAAATGAAAGTTTGTTTATAAAATAATATTTGATAGTAAAAGATGATAAATATATAATTATTAGAATACAAAAGGTTGTTTTTACTAGGTTTAACCAAGAGTGATGAAAGTATAGGTCAAAGCAGACAAGCTTGTAAAAAATTATATGACTTGTTGTATCAGCAAGATTTATCAAATATAAAATTAGAAATCACAAACGAATTTTAGAAAGGAGTAAGCTTAGAGTAGGTTACCACATAATCCCCTTAAAAAAGGGGACAAGGTTAATAAGCCTTGACTATAATCATACTTAGTAGTATAATTATAAAGATTATGTGGATTATATAGCTCAAATTTAATCACCTACTTTCTAGGGTTAGATTAAGCCATAGGGGGTCAGACCTACGGCTAACCCTTGAAAGTATTATACAAAAACCTACTTTAAACTACAAATAATATGTCATTTTTATTTAAAAATACAAAGCTTTATATTGCTTTAGCCTTAATGCTTATGCTTAATGTATTTTTATATCTTAAGCTAGATAGCACAAATGCAAAATTAGAAAAAAGTCAAAGTGATTTAAATTTAGCTTTGAGTGTAAATAATGAACTCACGAGGATTACTCAGGAGTTGAAAACAAGACACGAGCAAGAGCTAAAAGCACTCTTTCATGCAAATACTCAAAAAAATCAAATCAAAACAAGGGTTGATGATGTTAAAAACTATATATCCAAAAGCAATGAAACTAATACTACTAAGCTTTTTAATGCTATGCTTGATAGGCTGTGGGAGCAAAACACAAGTACTAACCAAAATACAAATTCAAAAAGTGCAAATACCAAATGAGCTTTTAGAATTTGATAGAGCGCATAAACCTATAGTGCAAGATGAAAAAGATATATTAAAAGCTTATAGTGAGCTTTTTTATCACTATAAGCAATGTGAGATCAATATAGATAAAATTAAGGAGTTGAATGAGTGATTTTATCTGCTAATTTTTTGAGTTTCACAATATACTACTTTCTTTTGGATTTCTAGTATATGTTGTGACAACATATTGTTTATTGAAATTACCATTCCAAAAGCTTAGATAATCTAGCGATAGATTCTAACAATGATGGTTTTAATGATAGTTGTAATTCTTCAATACCACCTGCAAACAATTGTGTTAAAAGTAGGAAAGTATGTCCATTTAACGAAGAAAGAGAATGTGTTTTAACAGATAATAAGTATCAATGTTCCCCGTTTCCTTGCATAGAAGGTGCTAGCCATATCGAAGATGAAGATACTCAAGTTGGTATTAATGATGAAAATAATAATGGTTGGGAAGATGATGGTTCTTGTGGAGGACAAATTTTTATCTTTAATAAAAAAGATAATAGATGTCGCTCTAAAGACAAATTTTTTGGTTTAACTGGTGGTGGTTGCTGTGATAAAGATAAAGTATTTATAGGGCTTGTACCTTGTAAAGAAGATGAAAAAAGCTAGCAAAACTCAATAAGCAAAATAGATGTGTAGAAGTTGGTGAATATTGCTCTAAAAAAATTAAATTCATAGGTTGTATTCAGCATAAAAAAACACACTGTTGTTTTAACTCAAAATTAGCAAGAATATTTAATGAACAAGGACGCCCACAAATTGGAAGAGATTGGGGTTCTCCAAAAAGTCCTGATTGTAGAGGATTTACTCCAGAAGAATTTCAAAAGTTAGATTTTAGTGAAATAGATTTAAGTGAATTTATTGCTGATATTGTTGGAAGTATTGATGTAGATAAAATACAAGCTGATTCTATAAAAATACAAGAAAAGATTGAAAGCAATCTTGAGAATTTAACAAGAAAACATACTAATTAAAAAGAAAATAAAATTATAGAAAGGAGATAGAGTTTAGTTAAAAGTTTGTTTGGTAAAAGCCAAAGGGATTGTTCTAAACCCTGCAAAAGCAGGGGATACTCAATAAGCCTTGACATAGCAAAGCATTAAGAGTATAATTATTAGAACAATGTTGAGCATTTAACTCACCTCCCTTCTGGGCGGTAAATTGAATGTCAAAGGTGGCACCCTTTGGCATTCCACCCTTAATACAATTATACCAAATAAACTCTTTAACTTCTTTAATACAATTGATGAAAAGATTTTACATTTTATTCCTTAGTGCTTTAATTTTTGCACCTTCTTTATTATTTGGTGCTACAAATATAGATGATAATCATATTATCTTTACTTGGGGCTATGGTGAAGTAGCAAATGATATTTTACAAGTTATAAAAGATGTTATATCTTTGCTTCAATTAACTAATAAAAGTAAAGAATCTTTTCATATCAATATCTTAATCAATAGTGATACACTTTATAAAAATCCTTTATTGCAATATAATATAAATAGAACAATTTCCAAAGATGATAATATCATTTATGCTTTAAAAAATACTTCTAGTATAAATCAAGCTTTTAAAAACTTAAAACAATTACAAGAAGTATTATTAAAAGAAAATATATTTTTAAATTTTATAGACTTAAATAGCAAAGAAAGCCTTTTAAGTTTTTATAATCAAATATTAAGTAATCATCATCTTAAAGATTATTTTTATATAAAAAATAATCAATTTTTTATTAAAGAAGATATAAAAAATAAAATTGTATTTCACAATATCAATTCTTCTTCTATTATAAGTAATTATCTTAGCTTGTTAAATGATTTTAATACTTTAAGCAAGATAGAACTTATAAATATATTAGAAAGTTTAAGTTTATACAATCTTTCAACTTTAATGCAAGATATACAAAAAAGATACTTAAAACTAGAATATAACTTAAAAAGCTTTGATAAAGATAGTATCTTTTTATCTAATATGATTATGAATGTGAGGTTGAAGTAAGTAAATGGTAGATTTAGCAGGTGTGGTTTGTTAATTAAAATAAAAACTCTTTTTTAATATTTTGAATATAATTTGCCAAAAAATAACACTTGGGAGTAAAAAACAAATGGTGCCCGAGGTCGGACTCGAACCGACACAAGGTTGCCCTTACCAGATTTTGAGTCTGGCGCGTCTACCAGTTTCACCACTCGGGCTTTTTGAAAGTTTTAAAATAATTAAATAGAGTATGAGATTATACTAAAAAAAAATTAAAACAATATAAAATATTTTATATAAAAAATTTAAATATCATTAAAATTTGGAACTTTTTTTGCTTGTAAATAATTAAAAAAATTTATTTGCGGAGCAAAATAATGAGAATTAGCAATCAGTATAATTACTACACTTCTATACAAAACTACACAGATGGTCAGTCTTTGCTTAATAAATATAATTTGCAATTGCAAACAGGTCAGCTTATTCAGCATTCTTGGGAAAATGCAAATGTTTATATTAATGGCTCAAGATTAGAATATGAGATGGCAAACATAGGTCAAATAGTTCAAGGAACTCAATCTGCTATGGAGCTAGCAAAAAACACAGATACTGCCTTGAAAAATATCACAGAACTTTTAGAAAAATTTAAAACATTACTCACAAAAGCTGCAAGTGATGGTAATTCTCAAGAATCAAGAGAGGCTATAGCAAAAGAACTCAAACTTGTAAGAGATTCTATTGTAAATATTGCTAATACTAGTATTAATGGGCAATATCTCTTTGCAGGATCAAATAGTGCAAATAAACCTTTTGATAATTATGGAAATTATACTGGGAATAAAGATAATATTTTTGTAGTAAGTGGCGCTGGCACCCAAATTCCTTATAATATACCTGGATGGGATTTATTTTTTAAGCCTGATTCAAATATCAATAAAATTATTTCAACAAATGTTTCTTTTACTGATGCTCGTTATCCGGACAAAAAAGAATTTTTAACCGGAGAATCTAAATTTTCACATTTAATAGGCCAAAACTATGTTCAAAATGGAGAACTTAAGCCCGATGAGCATTTTGGTGATAGCTATGATGAAAAACTCTCTTTCCCACATTCGACTATGTATATTCAAGGTGTTAGACCTGATGGAACAAGTTTTAAAGCTACTTTAGATATAGATCCTGATGCAAAAATTGAAGATGTATTAAAAAATATTGGAAGATTATATGGAAATACAGAGGGAAATGAGGTTGTTAAAGTAGCATTAAATGATAGCGGGCAGATAGAAATAAAGAGTTTAAAAGAAGGAAGTAGTTCTTTAGATTTTCATGCTGTTGCTATGACTCCACAACTTTTAGATCCAGAGCAAATTAAAGAATTGAGTGATGCTGCTAAAGATGAAGGTATTACAATGGCTCAAGTTACAGAGCGTATTATGAATGCAGCAATTAAAGATGGTAATTTAAACAATGCTCAAAGTCCAATACAAGTAACAGTAGGTGGTAAGCAGTTTAACATAGACTTACACAAAACAGATTTTATTAAAAGTAACATCAATGGTGATAAAACTAATGGGGCTAGTTATGATGTGCCTTTTGAAAAAGATGGAAATACTGTTTTTGGCAATGTTTCTCAAGTGATTAAAGGTACAAGTGAATATGCTACTGATAGTACAAAGTTAAGTGAAGTTGTAGCAAATGCCAATGGAAGCATGCAAGGTCAACAACTCCAAATGGAAATCACTTCTAGAAGTGGTCAAAAATATAATGTAACTATTGATTTAGAAAATTCTACTGTAAGTTATCCTGATCCAAATAATCCGGGTCAAACTATAAGTTTTCCTATTACTCACTCTCAATATAATGAAAACACAGGTAATGCAGTGGGTATGCAAACAAGACCTGAAGATATTACTTATGGCCAGTTAAATGATATTATCGGTATGTTTGCAAGTGATAATGTTCCCACAGCAACTATTACTCCAAATGCAAACGGAACTATTAATAATAATGATTTTCAAACTATCCAACAAGACATAGCTGATTCTAAAGGTTTTGTTGAAGTTAGTATGGACTATAAAGGTCGTATAAGTATTACTGATAAATTTTCAAGTAACACTAATATAGGTCTTACTATTAAAGATTCAAATTCAAATAGCGGTTTTCCTCCAGCAGGAGAAATACGCGATGGATCAGGTTTTGTATTTAGTGCAAATAATTCTTTAACTATTGATGATCCAAATGTTGATTTGATTAAAGACTTAGATGAGATGATAGATGCTGTTTTAAATGGCAGTATGAGGGCTGATTCAGAAGGAAGTGATCCTAGAAATACAGGTTTACAAGGGGCTTTAGAAAGAATAGATCATTTGCAAGATCATGTTAGAAAAATGCAAACAACCATAGGAGCTTACACTAATAATATAGAAGAAACAAATAAAAGAATGACTTTTTTAAATATCAATGTAGCTTCTATTAAAAGCGGTGTAACTGATGCTGATTATGGGCAAACTTATATGCAGTTTATGCAAACTATGGTATCTTATCAAGCTATGCTTTCGGCTACTTCTAAAATTTCTCAAATTAGTTTATTAAACTACTTATAATTTTTTGATATAATAGCTTTTTTCTTTATAAAGGATATATTATAAAAAAAGAAGCTATTTTTGTTATTTCTAATATTTTTATTTTTTATTTTTGCTTAAGTGCTTTGATACCCGATCAAGCTTTAGTAAGTATTATAGGGTATTCCTTGGCAAAACTTAGTTATTTTTTATTTGGATCATTGACTAAATTTTACCCTTTTGTCTTTTTTTGGTTTAATTATCTTTTGTATAAAAATAACTATAATTTTGAACTTATAGAGCGTAGATTTAGTGTGGCTGTTTTTGCTTGTATTTTTGCTTCACTTATTTTTGCTTCAGCGTTCTTGCAAGATAAAGGCTATATAGCCTCTGCTATGTTTGTAATCTTAGATGGACTTTTTGGAAAAATAGGAAGTTTAATCTTGGTAATTTTGCTTTTAGCTTTTGCTTTTAGTATTTCTTTTCCGCAAATTATCAAAGAGGTATTTAAAATAGAGCTTGATTTTGATTTTTATTTAAAACTTGAAACTTTAATTAAAAATAAAATTTTTGGCTTTTTTGGTGGCGATAAATATGAAAATGAAACCAAAGAAGAACAAGAAAAGCTCAAACAAGAGCTTTTAATTAAAGATAAAACAGAAGAACTTATCAAGGAAAAAGAGCTACCAAAAAAAGAAATCCAAGAGAATAAAAAATTTAATCTTGAAGATTTAAAAAATCAAGAATTAGAAGAGGTTGTGATTAGTGAAGAGGATAAAAAGCTAGGTTCAAGTTATATTCATGAGCTTTCAGAACCTATTGCAAGTTTTGCTCAAAAAGCTAGTCAAATAAATATAAAGGAAGATGAAATGACCCCTGAAGAGTATTTATTAAAATACAAAAATAAAAGTGAAGATATTTATACTCAAACTTTAAAAAGTAAAAATTTAGATGAACCAAGCTATAAAAGACGCAATATGGATTTAAACGAAAACAAAGAAGAGGTGATAGAAGAAAATTCTTTGTTTGCCAAAGAGCTTAAAGAGCGTGAGCAAATGCTACAAAAAGCTAAATTGCTAGAAGAGTATAAAGCCTTGCAAAAAGAAAAAATCTTAGAAGAGCTTAATGAGGATTTTAAAAAAATTGAAGAATTAAATGCTATAGAAGCACAAAAAGAAGCTGAGTTTAAAAAAATTCAAAATAAAACTAGCTTTTTAGGGGTAAAAGAATTTAAAGATGAAGATTTTATTCCACAAAATGAAGTAAAAGAACTTGATTTTAGTGAAGATGATTTTGCCAAGCCTATTAGTATAGAAGAGCTAAGAAGTAAAAGAAACTATGAAAGTCCTTTTGTAGTAGAAGAAGCACAAAATGAAGTTAAAGAAGAAAAAATTCCATTTGAGATTACCCAAGAGCCTATAATAGAAGTAATAGAAAATAAAACACACCATTCTATCACTAATGAAGTGAGTGAAAACAAAGCCTTGTTGAAAGATCTTGATTTTGGAAATTTTGAAAAACCAAAAGATTTTTCTTTACCACCTTTAGATTTTTTAACTATGCCAAAAGAAGGCAAAAGCGAGATAAATGAAGAAGAAATAGATAGAAAAATTTATGATTTATTGGAAAAATTAAGACGCTTTAAAATAGGTGGCGATGTAGTTAGAACTTACACAGGTCCTGTTGTAACTACTTTTGAATTTCGCCCAGCAGCAGATGTTAAAGTAAGTAAAATTTTATCATTACAAGATGATTTAGCTATGGCTTTAAAAGCTCAAACTATAAGAATTCAAGCTCCAATTCCAGGTAAAGATGTAGTGGGAATTGAAGTTCCAAATGAAAAAATCGATACGATTTACTTAAGAGAAATTTTAGAAAGTGAGGTATTTAAAAATTCTAGCTCACCTTTAACTATAGCTTTAGGTAAAGATATAGTAGGCGATCCTTTCATCACAGATCTTAAAAAGCTTCCTCATCTTTTAATAGCAGGAACTACAGGAAGTGGTAAAAGTGTAGGAATTAACTCTATGCTTTTATCTTTGCTTTATAGAAATTCGCCAAAAACACTAAGATTAATGATGATAGATCCTAAAATGCTTGAATTTAGTATTTATAATGATATTCCACATTTACTTACACCGGTAATTACTGATCCTAAAAAGGCGGTAAATGCTTTATCAAATATGGTGGCTGAAATGGAACGCAGATATCGTTTGATGGCTGAAGCAAAAACTAAAAATATAGAAAATTACAACGAAAAGATCAAAGAACAAGGTGGAGAAATTTTACCATTTATTGTAGTGATTATTGATGAGTTGGCTGATTTAATGATGACAGCAGGTAAGGATGTAGAGTTTTATATAGGTCGTTTAGCACAAATGGCAAGAGCAAGTGGAATTCACTTGATCGTAGCCACGCAACGCCCTTCAGTAGATGTTGTTACTGGTGTTGTAAAAGCAAATTTACCAAGTAGAATTTCTTATAAAGTAGGGCAAAAGATAGATTCTAAGGTTATTTTAGATTCTATGGGGGCTGAAAGTTTATTAGGGCGTGGAGATTGTTTATTTACTCCTCCTGGTATGAGTGGTTTAGTGCGTTTGCACGCACCTTTTGCAAGTGAAAATGAAATCGAAAATATTGTAGAGTTTTTAAAAGCTCAACAAGTAGTAGAATATGATGAGAGCTTTTTAAAAGATGATAGTCAAGATGGAGCTTATAAAAGAAGTGAATTTGATGATGGAGATTTAGATGAACTTTATGAAGAAGCAAAGGCTGTAATCTTAGAAGATAGAAAAACTAGTATTTCTTATTTGCAAAGACGCTTAAAAATAGGCTACAACCGCGCAGCAAATATTATAGAACAACTTTCACAAACAGGTGTTTTAAGTGAACCTGATGCAAAAGGCCAAAGAGAAATTTTATAATCAATTTCTTATTGCCTTGTTATGATCTTTTAAAGTAGAGGTAAAAATATGCTTATTGGTTTTTTTATCTCTTACAAAGTATAAATATTCTGTTTTAGCAGGAAAAATAGCCGCCTTAATAGCTTCAAATGAAACATTACACACAGCTTCTTTTGGTATGCCATTAAATTTATAAGTATTGTAAGAACTATTATCTGATCTTATTCTTTGTGGAGTGATTTTTTCATGAGAGTATTTTCCATAATTTAATGTCCCATCCATTTGAAGCTTCATGCCTTTTCTTAAGCGATTTCTAATCACAGATGAAACTATAGGCATTTCTTCATTACTCGCTGCTTCTTTTTGTATAATGGAAGCAATGATGATATATTCATGCCATTTTTTTTCATTGTATTCTCTAAAAATTTTATAAGAAAGTTTTTTAAATTCACTTGCAGAGTAAGCCAAAAGATATTTTACTAAAAGCTCTTCTGTAATGCCTTTTGGAATTTTATAAGTTTCGGGAAAAAGCATACCTTCTTTAAAAGGGCTTTGTTTGTAAAATTCTTGCATTAAGGTTTTGGCATTTAAATTCAACTTTGGTGCTAATTCTTCAAAGAAAATTTCAGTCGTTTCCCCAGGAATTAAAGTAATAGTTTCAAGTGCTGCCTTAGCGACGGTAAGCTTATGTAAAAATTCAGCTCTATTTAGTTCTTTTGTGCCTATATTTATCCAGCCAGATTGTGGATGGCCTAAAAAATATAAAGTATATTTATCAATATTGCTCATTTTATAGTTATTTTTATCTAATTGCGTTATAATCTTACTAACAGAACCTTGTGGTATAAAAACTACAGAGTTTGTTTTTATAGGTAAAAGTAGATAATAAAAAATGGATAAAAGAAAAATTAAAATCAAATCACAACATATTAAAAAAATTCTTAAATTTTTAGCATTACCTATGATACTTTTCATTGTTTTGTTTATTTACCTCAAAAATGGAATTTACATAGAAAAATTAGAAATTTCTTCTATTAATTTGGAGAAATTATATATTAAATTAGATAAAAAACTCATTTTAAATGCAAAAAAAGTTATAGTAAATTCTCAAAATCAAAACACTCAAAATGAAACTAGTGCGAGTAAAGCTGTACAGCTTATCAAAGATGTAAAATATATTTATTGGTTTTTTCAAGAAATCAATATAGATGAAATTTTTGTTAATAACTATCCCGTAGAATTAATTTATAAAAATAATCTATTTTTTGTAAACAGTAAAAATCTTTTAGTAAAAGTCAATTTGAAAATTAGTGATAAAAATATACAAGCTAATATTGATAATTTTCTTTTAAAAGATCATAACCTTAGTGTAGTTGGCTCTTTACTTATCAATCCTAAGACAAAATTTTATACTTTTAAAGGAGAAATTGATAGTGATTTTTTAAAAAGTGATGTCAAATTCTCACTTAAAAGAGAAGAAATTGCTTATGAATTAGAAAATATAAGCTCAAATAATATTTCAAAAATTTTTGATATTTTAGTGGAAAATGGAGTGCATTTGCCTTCTAATCTTGCTCTTTGGGTGGGCGGTAAGGTAAAGGCTGATTTTTATTTTATAGAGAAATTAAATGGCTTTGCAGATTTTGGAAAACATAGATATTACTTGAATGATATTAGTGCTAAAGGTTATGTAAATAATTTGAAGGTGGTTTTAGATAAAGGTATAGATCCTATCATTAGTCCTTTTGTAAGGCTTGAATTTAATAAACAAAAACTAGAATTTATCTATGATAAATTATATTTTAACAATTACAATCTCAATCAAAGTCAAATTTATATAGACAATATGCTAAATGAAAAAGCAGGAATTTATATACGCATAAAAAGTGACAATGCTAGAGCTGATTATAGAGTGAATAAAATTTTGCGTTTGTATGATATAAAATTACCATTTTTACAAAACAATGGTATTACAAAGACTGATTTAGTTTTGAAAATTCCTTTTGAACATCCTGAAAGAATTTCATATAAAGGAAATTTTGATATTGTAAATTCTAATATAAATATAAGTGACTTTAAAATCATACAAGCAAATATTGATTTACAAAAAGATAAATTAGAGATTAAAAATGCAAGCGTACAAAGTGAATTAATCAGCGGTGATTTTAATGCAAGTATTGATTTAAAGCAAAAAAAAGGTGATTTTAAGACCTTTATAACAAATTTAAAATTACCACAAGATAGCTTAAAAATGGAAAATAAATTTCTTGATTTAGATCTTAACTATGATAAAAATATCAGTTTATATAATAAAGAGCTTACTACGACTCTAAATTTTGATCAAGGTATGTTTGTTTATGTTGCTAAGCTTGCAAAGTATAAGACTTATTCTAAATTAATGCAAAAAAATAATGTGCATGATGGAGAGTTGTCATTAGACACTTTAAATTTTAAAGATTTTGATGTAGATATAAATAATACCACTTTTGAATCATTTTTGCTCTATAAGGATAATAATCCTTATGAGTATGATAGTTTTAGTATAAAAATAAAAGGAGAAGATTTTAATTTAACTAGCGCAAGTGGTAGTGTTTTTGCACAAAAAGACAATGATGATATTAACATTACTTTAAATAATGTTAATTTATTATTTTCAGAACAAGATACAGAAAATACACTAGATAATCTTGAAAATTCAAATTACAATATCAGTGCTAAAAATATAGATTTGATCTTAAAAGATTTTAACAAAACTTTAGATTTTGATCAATTTAATGCTAAAATCAAAAAAGACTATATAAAAGCTTGGGCTAATAGAAATGAGTCTAAATTTGAGCTTTTGCTTAAAGAAAATCAAATGCAAATTAGAGCTTTAAAAATGGATGATGATTTTCTGAATACTTTTATGCGTCAAAATGTTTTTGAAAAAGGCGAGTTTAATCTTTATGTAGATGGTAATAGTACTGATTTTTTTAAAGGCAAATTTTTATTTAAAGATACTTATTTAAAAGATTTAAAATTTCATCAGCAACTCTTAAGTTTTATTGATACAATACCTAGTTTGATTTTATTTAAAGCCCCAACTTTTAATGAAAAAGGTTTTAGTGTAGAAAATGCTGGTATAAGTTTTAATCGCAAAAAAGATCTTTTTGAAATAGATGCGCTAAATTTTAATGGTGATAGTGCAGATATTTTAGGTCAAGCTAAAATCAATTTAAGAAGTAGTCAAGTGGATGGTTTATTAGAGCTTAGAACGCTAAAATCAGCTAGTTCGGTTATTTCTAAAGTTCCAATTATCAATCAAATTATATTAGGCAAAGACAGGCAAATTAGCACACAAATTAAACTAGGTGGAACAATTGATAATCCCGAGTTTAAAACTCAACTTATCGCACAAAGTTTGCAACTTCCTTATCATTTGATAAAAAATATTTTTGAATTACCGACAAATTTAGTTAAATAATACCACAAAGGAGCTAAGATGAAAATTACCATCATAGGAGCAGGAAATGTCGGTGCAAGCATTGCTTATGCTTTAATTTTAAGAGAATTAATAGATGAGATTATATTGATTGATATTAATAAAGA
This sequence comes from Campylobacter sp. RKI_CA19_01122, assembly GCF_025771325.1. Classification (NCBI taxonomy): domain Bacteria; kingdom Pseudomonadati; phylum Campylobacterota; class Epsilonproteobacteria; order Campylobacterales; family Campylobacteraceae; genus Campylobacter; species Campylobacter sp. RKI_CA19_01122. Next base: position 233,409 of record NZ_JAKMPZ010000001.1, read on the forward strand.
CTTGCTTTTTGCTAGAGAATTAGAACTAAGTCAAAGCATAGCCGCTTTTAATTTTGATATTAAAATAACTTGTACGGATGATTATACATACTCAAAAGATTCTCAAGTGGTTATTTTTAGTGCAGGTGTAGCTAGAAAAGAAGGTCAGAGTAGAGATGAGCTTTTTGCTATTAATTCTAAAATTATGCTTGAGTGTGCAAAAAATATTAAAAAATTTAACAACGATCCTTTGTTTATCATAGTAAGCAATCCTGTAGATTTTTTACTCAACGCTCTTTATGAAAGTAAATTATTTTCATTAAAAAAAATCATTGCTATGGCAGGTGTTTTAGATAATGCTAGATTTAAATACGAAGTGAGCAAAAAATTAGATATAAAAACTTCTTATATAGATACTAAGCTTATAGGTTTTCACAATGATAGTATGGTTTTGGTAAAATCTCAAAGTAAAGTGCAAAATAAAGCTTTAAGTGAAGTCTTAAATAAGCAAGATATTATTCAAATTGAACAAGAGGTTAAAACCGGTGGTGCTAAAATTATAAAATATTTAAAAACTTCAGCCTATTTAGCTCCTGCTAGTGCTTGCGTGAGAATGATAGAGGCTTTAAAAAGTGGAGAATTTTTACCAGTATGTGTGATTTTAGATGGAGAATATGGCATAAGAGAAAAAGCTTTTGGAGTTATGGCAAGGATTAGTCTTGATGGGGTGCTTGAAACTTTAGAATTAAAATTAGACAATCAAGAACAAATTGCATTAGAAAATTCTTTTATTCAGTATAATTATAAATAATTTTTTAGGAGTTTTTTACTCCTAATGTTACTTTGTGTTATAAAATCTTATTAGTTTTATTTTATCTTTTAAATAATATTTAATCATGCTATAAATTCGCTATAATAAAAAGTTTGTTTTAAAAATAATTTTTAATAAAAAATCATTAGAAAATTACAAAAAACTAGAAAGGAATATTAATGATTGCTCCAGAGAATACACCAGTTTGGGTTGATGAAGCAAGATGTAAGGCTTGTAATATCTGTGTTAGCTATTGTCCAGCCGGAGTTTTAGCAATGAGAGATGAAATCAGTGCAGTTTTAGGACAGATGATAGAAGTGGTTCATCCTGATTCTTGTATAGGCTGTAGTGAATGTGAAAGTCACTGTCCTGATTTTGCGATTTTTGTTGCCAAAAGAGATGAATTTAAATTTGCAAAGCTTACGCCAGAAGCCAAAGAAAGAGCACAAGCTGTTAAAGAAAATAAATACAAAAAACTAAATGCATAGGAAAACAAAATGAGAGAAGTTATATCAACAGGTAATGTTTTAGTAGCCAAAGCTGCGATTGATTGTGGCTGTAAATTTTTTGGTGGTTATCCAATTACCCCAAGTTCTGAAATAGCACATGAACTAAGCCATATGTTACCAAAAAATGATGGTACTTTTATACAGATGGAAGATGAAATTTCGGGTATTAGCGTGGCTTTAGGTGCTTCTATGAGTGGAGTAAAATCCATGACAGCAAGCAGCGGACCGGGAATTTCTTTAAAAGCTGAACAAATTGGTTTGGGTTTTATAGCTGAAATTCCACTAGTAATTGTAAATGTTATGAGAGGCGGTCCTTCAACTGGTCTTCCAACAAGGGTTGCACAAGGTGATTTATTTCAAGCAAAAGCTCCAACGCATGGAGATTATGCAAGTATAGCTTTAGCTCCTGCTTCATTAGAGGAAGCTTACACTGAAACTATTAGAGCTTTTAATTTAGCTGAAAAATACATGACTCCAGTATTTTTGCTTTTAGATGAAACCATAGGACACATGAATGGTAAGGCAAAATTACCTGATTTAGAAGAATTAGAAATTATCAACCGAAAAAAATTTACGGGTGATAAAAAAGATTACAAACCTTATGCAGCAGGTAAAAATGAAGCTGCCATACTAAATCCTTTCTTTGAAGGTTATCGTTATCATATCACAGGACTTCATCATGGAGACATAGGCTTTCCAACAGAAGATGGAGCAATAGTAGATAAAAATATCAAAAGATTATTTGGTAAGATTAAAAATAATACCGATGAAATTTGTACTTATGAAGAGTTTATGTGTGATGATGCGCAGTTTTTAATCATCGCCTATGGTAGCGTTGCAAGATCTGCCAAAGAAGCTATTTTAAGACTTAGAGAAGAGGGTTTAAAAGTAGGGCTTTTTAGACCTATTACCCTTTATCCAGTAGCTGAGAAAAAAATAGCTCAAGTAGTATCTAAATTTGAAAAAGTTATGGTAAGTGAGCTTAATATGGGGCAATATTTAGAAGAAATTCAAAGAGTAAGTAAGAGAGATGATTTTATTAGCTTGCACCGTGCAAATGGTCGCCCTATAACCCCAAGTGAAATTATTGCTAAAGTAAAGGAGAATATGTAAAATGGCTTTTAATTATGATGAATATTTAAGAGTAGATAAACTTCCAACACAATGGTGCTGGGGTTGTGGGGATGGTGTTGTTTTAAAAGCTATTATTAGAGCTATTCAAAAACTTGGCTGGAATATGGATGATGTTTGTTTAGTTTCTGGTATAGGTTGTAGTGGTAGAATGAGTTCTTATGTAAATTGCAATACAGTCCATACTACTCATGGTCGAGCTATTGCTTATGCAACAGGGATTAAACTGGCAAACCCTAAAAAACATGTAATCGTAGTAAGTGGAGATGGCGATACTTTAGCAATTGGTGGAAATCATACCATCCATGGATGTAGAAGAAATATAGATTTAACTCATATTTTAATCAATAATTTTATTTATGGTCTTACAAATTCACAAACTTCACCAACTACCCCACAAGGCTTTTACACTGTTACAGCTCAAGCAGGTAATATAGACCCAAATTTTGATGCTTGCGAGCTTACTAAAGCTGCTGGGGCTTCTTTTGTAGCAAGAACAAATGTTATAGAGGCGAATAAGCTTGAAAATATCATTTTTAAAGCTTTATCTCACAAAGGTTATAGTTTTGTAGATGTATTTTCAAACTGCCATATTAACCTAGGTAGAAAAAACAAAATGGGCGAAGCTGTAAGCATGCTTGATTGGATTAAAAATCGTTGTGTTGAAAAGTCTAAATTTGAACAATTAGACTACGAACAAAGAGCGGATAAATTCCCTACAGGAATTTTACACCAAGATGAAAGCAAAGCAGAATATTGTGAAGCTTATGAGGAAGTTAGAAGAGCCTTGAAAGAAAAAAGAATGGTTGATTTGGGAGTATTAAAATGAAATATCAATTAAGATTTTGTGGTGAAGGTGGACAAGGAGTTATCACTGCAGGTGAAATTCTAGCTAAAGCCGCCATTAAAGAAGGGCGTAATGCTTTTAAAGCTTCTACTTATACTTCTCAAGTTAGAGGTGGGCGAACTAAGGTTGATATTATCGTTGATGAAAATGAAATCTTTTTTCCTTATGCAGTAGAAGGTGAAGTTAGTTTTATGCTTTCAACTGCTGATAAAGGTTATCATAGTTTTAAAGACGGTGTTTGTGATGGTGGTGTTATAGTTATAGAGCCAAATTTAGTTCATCCAAGTAAAGAAGATTATGCAAGATGGAAAATTTTTGAAATTCCTATTATTACTATAGCTAAAGAAGAAGTAGGGAATGTAGCTACTCAATCAGTCGTTGCTTTAGCTATAGCTGCTTATATGAGTAAATGTATTGATATTGATGCATTAAAACAAACTATGCTTGATATGGTACCTGCAAAAACTAAAGAGGCAAATGCAAAAGCTTTTGATTTGGGTATAGAATACGCTAAAAAAGCACAAGTGGTTTCTTGATTTTCAAGAAACTCTTTCTTGTAAAATAATATTTATTAAATTATCGTTATAATATTTTCCATTTTAAGCAAAAAGGTAAAATAATGAAAGAGCTAAATGGCTCGCAAATGATTTGTGAAGCATTAAAAGAAGAAAATGTTAAAGTAGTTTTTGGTTATCCTGGTGGTGCGGCTTTAAATATTTATGATGAAATTTACAAACAAACTCATTTTAAACACATTTTAGTCAGACACGAGCAAGCGGCCTTACATAGCGCTGATGCTTATGCTAGAATGAGTGGTAAAGTTGGTGTGGCAGTGGTTACAAGTGGACCTGGTTTTACTAATACAGTTACAGGTTTAGCTACTGCTTATAGTGATTCTATACCTTTGGTTTTAATTTCAGCTCAAGTTGCAAATTCTTTAATAGGAACAGATGCTTTTCAAGAAATCGATGCTATAGGTATTTCAAGGCCTTGTGTAAAGCATAATTATTTAGTAAAAAATATCGAAGAATTACCTAAAATTTTAAAAGAAGCTTTTTATATTGCTACAACAGGTAGAAAAGGGCCTGTGCATATTGATATACCTAAAGATGTTACTGCTGCTATGGGTGTATGGCATTATCCTAAAGAAATTTCTATGAAAACTTACAAGCCAACCTATAAAGGAAATATCAAGCAAATTAAAAAATTAGTAAGCTTGATTAAAAATGCTCAAAAACCTTTATTTTACCTAGGTGGAGGTTGTATAGCTTCTAATGCTAGTGACGAATTAAGAGAATTAATTCATTTTTGCCAAATTCCTGCAGTTGAAACCTTGATGGCTCTAGGAATTTTAAGAAGTGATGATGAGCTTAATTTAAAAATGGCAGGTATGCACGGAAGTTATTGTGCAAATATCGCTTTAAGTGAGTGTGATTTACTCATTGCTGTGGGTGCTAGGTTTGATGATAGGATTACTGGTAAAACAAGTGAGTTTGCTAAGGGTGCAAAAATCGTTCATATTGATATAGATCCAAGCTCTATTTCTAAAATTATCGAAGCGCATTTTCCTATAGTTGGGGATATTAAAAGTGTTATTTTAGATACCTTAGAAGAATTAAAAAAAGAAAGTTTTGACAACACAAAATATCAAGAATGGTTTAAAACTTTACAAAACTATCAACAATTATATCCTTTAATCTATGAAGATAGCGATGAAGTTTTAAAACCTCAATGGGTTATAGAAGAATGTGCTAGATTAGCTCCTGATGCAAGGATAATTACTGATGTGGGGCAACATCAAATGTGGGTAGCGCAATTTTATCCTTTTAATTATGCTAGACAACTTGCAACAAGCGGTGGGCAAGGAACTATGGGGTATTCTTTACCGGCCGCACTTGGGGCTAAATTAGCTGTAGATGAAGAAGTTGTAATAAATTTTGTAGGCGATGGTTCTTTTTTAATGAATATACAAGAGCTAATGACAGCAAGTGCTTATGGAATTAAAGTGATTAATATCATTTTAAATAATTCTTTTTTAGGTATGGTAAGACAATGGCAAAGTATGTTTTATAAAGAAAGATTTTCTAATACAGATCTAACAAGTCAACCTGATTTTGTTACTATTGCTAAAGGTTTTCATTGTGAGGGTTATAATGTTTTTAATAAAGAAGAATTTCAAAAAGCTTTTAAAGCAACCTTAGAATCTAAAAAAACTTGTGTTTTAAATGTAGCTATAGATCGTTATGAAGATGTATTACCTATGGTTCCTGCGGGCGGAGCTATTTATAATATGATTTTACCTAGCTATAAAAACAAGGATAAAAAATGAAAAGAAGAGTAATTTCTGTCATTGTGTTAAATGAGCATGGGGTATTATCACGCGTTGTTGGGCTTTTTTCAGGACGCGGTTATAATATAGAATCTCTTACAGTTGCTCCACTTGATGATAAAGAATTCTCAAGGATAAATATCGTTACTTTAGGTGATGAAAAAGTTTTTGAGCAAATCATAAAACAACTTCATAAGCTCATACCTACTTATAAGGTAATTGATTCTAGTGATTTTATTGAAAAAGAAACAGCTTTGGTAAAGATTGCTTTAAATGAAAATTTTGCAGGCTTAGATGCCATATTAAAAGCTTATAATGGCAGTGTAACTTATAGTGATGATGAGTTTATTATAGTAATGGCAAGTGATGATGCAAAAAATATTGATAACTTTTTAAAAACTATGAAAAAGTATAATCCTATTAGTGTGGTTAGAAGTGGTTCTATTTTAATGGAGGTAAAATGAAAATTAGTGAAATTGCTAAATTTTTAGGCATAGAATATTGCGGAGATGATATAGAAATTACAGCTTTAAATTCATTAAATAATGCAAGTTTTACTGAACTTAGTTATTGCGATGGAGAAAAAAACTCTAAAAAAATTGCAAGTAGTGGAGCTGGGGCTATATTAGTCTCAAAAGAATTTGAAAATTTAGTTTCAAAAGATTGTGTTAAATTAGTTGTTGATAATCCACATTTATCTTTTGCGCTTTTAAGTAAGCTTTTTGCTAAACCTTTAATTTCTAGTGAAAAGAAAAATTCTAAAATTGCTAAAAGTGCCAAGATTATGCCAAATGTTTATATTGGAGAAAATGTCCAAATAGCTGATCATGTAGTGATAATGGCAGGAGCTTATATAGGCGATAATGTAAGTATAGGTGAATATACTACAATCCATCCAAATGTTGTGATTTATAATGACACTAAAATAGGTAAAAAATGCCATTTGCTAGCAAATTGTGTAATAGGTAGTGATGGCTTTGGTTATGCGCATACAAAAAATGGCGAGCATTATAAGATTTATCACAATGGGAATGTTATTTTAGAAGATTTTGTGGAAGTTGGAGCTTGTACGACTATTGATAGAGCGGTTTTTGAAAGCACTATCATAAAGCAAGGTACAAAGATTGATAATCTTGTTCAAGTAGGGCATAATTGTGAAGTAGGGGAGAATTGTCTTATAGTAGCTCAAAGTGGAATTTCAGGTTCAAGTATTTTAGGTAAAAATGTTACCATGGGTGGGCAAAGTGCTACAAGCGGACATTTAGAAATAGGGGATTTTGCTACCATAGCCGCAAGGGGCGGGGTCACTAAAAATTTAGAAGGTGCTAGGGTTTATGGTGGTTTTCCTATTATGCTTCAAAAAGATTGGTTAAAATTTCAAGCAAAAATTATCACAGCTTTTAGGGATAAACATGAGTAAAAAAATATTTAAAACTATAGAATTACATGGTAGTAAAAGTGGAGAAATAAGCCTTTGTAATCTTTCTAATCCTTATGGTATAGGAAGCAATGATGTCTTAAGTATAGGTGTGGCTTTAAAAAAAGAAAATGGAATAGATTGGAAAGTTCACATTCCATATGAAAATTTAAAAGATCTTATCCATGCACTTCAAGAAATAGAAAAAAGCAAAGCCTAGTTTAAAAACTAGGCGTATTTAAATCCCTTTTTCTTCCTGCGTTAATAATTAAAACAAAATTAAGCACAATCAAAACATACACAAAAGTTGGTATAGGAAAAGCGTCACCATTTGCATAAGAATGAAGCCCAGAAAGATAAAAATTCACTCCAAAATAAGTCATTAATATGCTATAAAAGGCTAAAACACTAGCACTTGCAAAAACAAAAATAAAATAAGTTTTAAAAATAAATCTTAAGTGCAATACCATAGTATAAACTACAATAGAAATCAAAGCCCAAGTTTCTTTTGGATCCCAACCCCAATATCTTCCCCAACTTTCATTAGCCCAAACTCCGCCTAAAAAATTTCCTATTGTAAGCATTGCAAGTCCTATTATCATAGACATTTCATTAACGCAGTGTAATTTAATGATGTTTAAATCTATATTTTTATTTTTACCCCTTAAAGCAAAAAGAATTAAACTCAAAATCCCTATAATAAAACAAAGTGCTAAAAATCCATAACTTGCTGTTATAATAGAAACATGAATATTAAGCCAATATGATTTTAAAACAGGTACTAAATTTCCAATTTGAGGATCCATAAAGCCAAGATGAGCCACAAAAAGTGAAATGCCTGCTAAAAAACTCGCACCACATAAAGCCAAGAGTGATTTTCTAAAAAATATCACAGCACTCATCACACAAGCAAAAGCTATATAAATCATGCTTTCATAAGCATTACTCCAAGGAGCATGCCCACCTACATACCAACGAATGATTAAAGCTAGTGCATGTATGATTACACATATACTTAAAATGATGTAAAAAAATCTATATACAAAGGTAGATAAAGAAATATTTTTTAATATAGTATAAAAACTTAAAAAGAAAAACACTAACGCAAAGCTAATATAAACAAAAGTTAGATTATCAAAGATATTGTAATGATTAAGCAGTATTTCAAGATCTAATCTTTCTTTTGGCGGTAAAACACTACTTCCATAGTGATTTTGAAAATCTTTTAAAGATTGCAAAAATTCATTTGCATCTTGCCATTGATTATTTTCAACACCATTGCGAACTTGTAAAAAATAGCTAACTAAAAGCATTTGTAAACGCTCTACATCTTCTTTTGCAAAAGGTAAAATTTGCACCGGAGAATACCACTTTAAACTTTGCTCATTAATATCAGGAAAAATAGTTAAAGCTTGACCGCTATAAATATAATATGCATGATTTATTTTTTCATCTAAGGCTAGCAAATCTTTATCAAAGCTAGTTCTTAATGAAGGCTTTTTGCGGTTAGCTTCTTCAACATAATTACTCAGTTTATATACCCCATTATCAAATACATCATCAAATGCTATGTATTTTTCATTTATATCTGCGCCTATTAATTCTCTTAGCTTGCTTGTTTTTGTAGCTATCATTTTGATTTTTCTAAATTCTTTAGGATAAATCATCATTGCTAGAAAAATTTGATCATAGTGAAGATTTAAAAAATTTTCTTTTTGAGTGATTTTATAAATAAATTCCATTGCCAAAGTATCTAAAGGTTTGATTCTACCATTATGATCTTGCACAAGTAATCTTGCAAAATTTAAAGAATGTTCATAGGAATTTTTTTGTAAATTTGAGATTAAATTTAAAATTTCACTTTTATTTTCTTGTGCAAAAAGCGGAGTTTGTAAATTTGCAAAAAGCAAAATAAACAATACAAAGCTTTGGCCTTTTTTTAAATAAATGCTTAAACGATGAAATCTTGAGTTTTTGTCAAATAAAATCCATAAAAATCCTAAAATCAATAAAGTATAACCTATATAAGTAGGGATTTTACCAGGATCTTTATTAACTGAAAGTATAGTGCCTTGCTCATCTTGATCATAAGAGCTTTGAAAAAATCTATATCCACCATAATCAAGAACATTATTCATAAAAATATCATAATCTAAGTTAATATTATTTTGCTCATCCATGATTTGAATTTTGGAAGTATAAGAAGATGGACTCATAGAACCTAAATAACGCTCTAGTATAAAATCTTTCAAGTGTAATGCAAAAGGAAGCTTAATTTCTCTTGGTCCCCAATTGATAGTAAAATTTTTTCCCTGTAAGTTAAAATGCACTGCTTGTTTGTTTGTAAAATTTGGATTTAAGATTATTTGTGTATTTGCTTTTTGATAATTAATATTTAATTTTAAGCTAGCAGGTGTAATAGAGTCTTTTTGTGGAGTGTATTTGATAGAGCTTATGATTAATTTTTCACCATTTAAGTCAATAGTTTTTTCAAAATGCTTTTGAGTTAGCGGGGTAAAGCTAATAGGAAATTCAAAACTAACATTAGCATCAAAATCAGTAATTTTTATAAATTCTTCCCTAGTAACTATGGTGTTAGAGCTTTGATTTTCTCTTATATACATTCCACCTTCTAAGCCAAAATATCTAGTAAGTCCAGCACCGATTAAAATCACTATAAAAGATAAATGCAAAAGCAAGATAGAGTATTTTTTCTTTTGAAAAAGCTTGTTGTAAAATATCACTCCGATTAAATTTAAACCTAGTAATAAATGCAACATATCAAACCAAGCATTATTATAAATTAAAGCTTTAGCTGCACTAATACCAAAATCATTTTCTATAAAGGTTGCCACAGCACAAGCTATGGCATATATGCTCATTAGCAAAAAACTCATTGCAAAAGAAAAAAAATACTGCATTTTTAACCTTTAAATATTATTTTCTTTATAAAAATGTATGAGTTTTTGTGCTATGGTTGCTTCGTCTAAATTTTGATTTTCTTTTTGATTTAAAAACTCCATTGTAGCGCTTAGTCTTTTTGCGCTAATAAAACCAGGATAATTTAGCAAAGTTTGGCTATTTTTGTTTAAAATTACAATAGTAGGGGTGGCTACTATATCATAAATACTAGAAAGTTCAGCTGTACTTAAGTCACTTTTATGGTTTTTATAAAATGTATGAATTTTTTTATAGCTTATATTTATATAATATGAGCTGTATTTGTCTTTTATAAGTTCTTGTATTTTTTTATCATTTTTAATTTCTTCTTTTAATTTATCACAATATAAGCAGTGATTTGCGCTAAAAATGATTAAAATGTTTTTATCATCACTTTTTATATTTGTATTATCTTTAAATAAATAGGCTATTTCTTCATAAGATTTTTTATCTAAATCATTTGCTTTTTGTAAATTTTCTTTAGAAAATTGTGTACCGCTTGAGATTAAATTAGAATCAAGTTTTTCTTCATTAGAACAAGCTATAAAAAAAATACTTAAAAAACTAAGTGAGAGTATTGTTTTAAACATTTAAAATCCTTGAAAAAATTAGAAAAAGTCCTTATTCGCTATTATAGCGAATAAGGTTATAAGATAGTGTTAAAGAAAGTATAAAGCATTAAAAATAAAAATACTAAGCCAGTTATTAGCATTGCAAATCCTGCAAGTTTAGCTAGCCATTGATATGCCTTGAAATTGCTTTTATTTTCATATAAAGTGCTTAATTTTCCACTTTCTTTTAAGCGTTTATACCATACATTTCTTTCTTGTTTAATCTCTTCTTCACTAATACTTCCTGAAAAAATCACCATATCCATAGGGAAGTGATCTGCTCTAAAATGCGTATTAAAGAAATGAATTGCAAAAATAAATCCTGTAGCAAGTAAAGCTTCATCAGAGTGAAGTAGGGTTGCTAAGTTGATTGCTTCACCTGGTAAAAATTTACCAAAGAAAGCAGGAAACCATAAAATAAGCCCTGAAATACCAATGATAAACATACCCCAAAATACTGCTAGATAGTCAAATTTTTCCCAATAAGTCCAGCGGTCAAATTGCGGTCTTGGTCCAAAACCAAAGAACCATTTAAAATGATCTTTCATATCTTTAAAATCTTGCCAATTTGGCATTAAAGAATCAGGTCCAAAAGTAGCTTTTAAAACTTTCATAAAGCTTATTTTGCCAGTTATTGGATCCCTTGCTACATCACGGCGTTTCCAATTTACGATGATGATTTCTCCAATGTGAGAGAAAAATACTGCAAACATTACTATGGCTGAAATATGATGTATAGTTGCAGCGTTAATGATATCTCCACCCATTAAATCAATCATAGGTTTAGCCCATGCTGAATCATAGAATTTTTGCGGTAAGCCTGAGAATGCAAGACCCAAAAAGCTAACTGCCATAAAAAAATGCTGAATTCTATGAAAAGTGCTAAATCTTCTTACTCTTACTTTATCTTCATGTGCTGCTTTTCTTGCTTCTTTCCATTCTTTAGGATATTTTATACGCATAGCAATTAAACGCAAGCACCAAAGTATAGTATGGGCTCCAAAGAAAACAAATACAGAAATGACCAAAATAGTCATGAATATATAAGCACCATGTAATCCAGGATATTTTTCGCCATCACTATGATCAGCATGTGCCATCCAATTTGCGAAATTTTCATTTGCATTTGGGTGGCATGATTTGCAAGTTTGAACACGGTTAATTGGCGAGAGAGTTGAGCTTCTTTCGCTTGATTTTAAAATATTATGTTTTCCATGACAATCAGAACAAGTAGCAACACTTGGAGTTTCACCTGGAGTGCTTAAAAACATACCTTTACCATGAAAAGTCATATGAAAAGTTGCACTTTTTTGTTTATGACATTGTGTGCATTTTTGATCGACTAATTGTTTTTGTGAATAAATTCCTGAATGTTTTGGGGTAATATGAATAGAGTGACAAGTTGCACAAGATGGTTTTTCTTTTTTCTTTTGCATATCTTGAGCGGGTAAGAATTTTTCTACTCCATGAGCGCTTTTTGCTAAAGCATTGCTTGCTTTTTCATGACAAGTTGCACATTTTTGATTGATTAAGTTTTTATTTGCTGCAATATCAGCTCTAATGCCTTTACCTTTTTGAGCATGACAATCACGACAAGATGGGGTGTTGCTAAATTTAAATCTTGAGTGGATAGTGTCTTTAAATTCGATAATTTCTTTAGCTTTTTCCCATTTAACTGTGTCTATTTTTTCAACTTTTCTACCTGAAGTTACCCATGATTCTATACCATCAAGCATTACAACAGAGTTCTTATAGCCAAGTTCTATAGCAACTGCAGCTGCTTGAGAAGCTTCAAATCTAAAACGATTTAAACCATAAAATACTAAATTTGCATTTTTATCATTAGGTAATAAATTTTGCCAATTTTCCACATAGGTTGATATGGAATTAGGTATATAACCATTAGCTTGTCTATCTTGCTCTGAATTGACATCAAAAAAATAAGTATTGTTTTGATCTAGCATTTCTTGAGCTTGTGCTAAGCTAATGCTTTTTACACCTTCTATTGAGCCTATTTCTCCATTAGCCTCAGCAAAAATAAATCCTGATGGCATAAAAAGAGTAAAAAGCACAATAAAAAGTCGAGTAATTAAATTTTTCAAGACTAGCTCCTTATTTTAAGGAAGAATTTTTCATTCTTCCTTTGTTTTTATTTACCATTTAGGATATTTTGTGCTTCTTGGATATAAATTAAAGCTTCTTCTATGATTTTCTTAGAATAAGCAGGTCCATGAACACCCCAAGAACCATCTTTTTCTAGTCTATCAGCTATGGCTTGAGCTTGATTAGTTAGGCTTAATACTTTTGATTTTTGCTCTATTGAAAGTTTATTTTTTTCAGCAAAAGTTTTATCAATATTTGCTATGCCTTTTCTAATTTTCTCATATCCTTCTTTAACGGGGTTTTGCCACTGCATTACTTTATCATAAATCATTTCTTGATTGCTAAAGTGAAGTTTTTCAGGTAAGGTTGATTGCACAGGACTATGACAACCACTTGCACCAGGACCCATTAGATTAATATCACTAAAACTAGTTCTACCACAACTCCACATTAAATCAAGGAAAAATCTACCTTCATCATCTCTAGCTATGGTCCAGCCACCAACTTTAGGCGATCTTTCTTTGCCTTCTGGTGGATTAAGTGTTTTTGCGGTTTTATCTACTTTGATATTCCAAATATGTGAAGCTCTAACATTATCAAACCCACCTTTATCAGGGTTTTGAACCGCTCCAAAGTTTTCGCAACTCATCATATTTGGCATGTGACAAGCTGTACAGTTATCTTTTGCGTGAATTCCACCTTTTTTGAAAAAGCTTGCTTGAGTTTCATGACAATCTTTGCAAGTTTTTTTAAGTTTTGTTTTAGTATAACCGCTTTTCCAATCATTAAAAGTTACTTCATGCGGATCATGACAAGTATTACATCTCATACCCTTATCGTAGTGTGCTGAAGAATACATTTGAGCACCTTCTGTTCCACACGCAGGACAACTTGATTTAAAATATGCGTTGAAAGGTTTTCTAGGATTGATTTTAGCATCGGTTTCATTATATGAAAATCTTTGATGACATCTTTCACAATTTGATGGCATACCCGCACCTCTTGCTCCATAAAGATGTGCTCCAGCCCCATGGCATTCCTCGCAAGTAATACCTTTTGAGATGGTATGTTTTTGAAGTTCTTTTGGATTACCCAGTGCTTTGTAAAATTCTTCCTTACTTTTAAAGTCAAATTTAAAAGTATGACAGGTTTCACAATACGCAGTAGCAGGTTGGAAAACCGCTTTTTCTTTATAGGTTGCAGCATAAGAGTTTGTTCCCCATACTTGAGAGCCATTTCCTCCAAAATCTTCCATTTTAGTAGGAAAACCAGGTGCAAATGCAGCTATTTTTTGTGCCATTTCAGGGGTTAAAAACTCACTCCAAAGTCTTGAAAATTGATTGCCTCCAGCGGTTAATTTACCACTTAAATCACTCAAATTTCCATCTTCAACATGGTAAGTTCCACGCACAAGCCATCTATCTATAAAACCATATTTTGTTCTTGGTGTTCCAATGAGAGCATAAACATCATTTGGATAAATTCCATCGGGTAAAATAGTAGCTTGAGAATTATACATAGGTTTTTTCAAACCTTCAGCTCCACCAACTTCTTCTATTTCATGTGGAAAACGCACGGTTTTTGCATGACGAGAGCGCTCCCAAGAAGCATATTGAGCAGGATGACATTCGCCACATTTTTTTGGACCCACAAATTTGTTTGGAAAATCCAAAAAAGATTCATAAGGCAAACGATAGGTAATAGAGGCTTGTTTTAAATCATGCTCGGCAGCAAATTTAGCTCCATTTTGATTTACAACCCAATTTTCAGTTCTATCACTATGGGTAAATTTACCCACCAAACGCCCTTCTTTTTCATATTTAAAAATAGGGTGATTTTTATAAAGATAATCAAAAAATGCATCTTCTTGAGCCACATAACCATCAAGGGTTCTAGGCTCTGAAGAAGCAAAAGCTTGTGTAGTCAAACTAATGCCCAATGCTAAACAAGCATAAGTGGCGACTTTAGCTAGTTTATGTTTCATAACTTCCCTTTCATGTAGTTTTGTTAAAAGATAAAAACACTCTTATTTATTATCTATTAACTTTTAAAACATAATTTTGACTATTTTTTAATAAAAATTAACTTAAAAATATAATTTATTAACTTTTTATTAATTTAAATAATAAAAATTATCATATAGAAAAAGAAGTTATTTGCTAAATATTAAATTCTACTAATAGTCCCTACTACCTTACCTACAATTAAAAAGTCTCCATTTTGATAATGAACATCCGCATAACTTAGGTTAAAAGAGTGTAAATAAACTCCGCCTTTATTGCTTTTAAAAATTTGTTTGATAAATAAACCATCTCTGGTATTCACCGCAAAAACTCCACCTTCTTTAAAGCTTTTGCTTTTATCTACTAAACATAAAGAATCATCTTTGATTTCAGGCTCCATGCTATCGCCTATACATGGGATGATATCACAATCTTTAGAGCCAAAAAAATCACTTAGTTTTTCATCTATAATCACTTCTGAAAAACTTACATTATCATTTAAAGCTCCACCTCCCATAGAAGCATTAACATCATAATATTTTAAAACATTATAGTTTAGATCATGCGTTAGGGTATTACTCTCAAGGGAATCTTCATAAAAAAACGCATTGATATTGATATTTCTTTCATTTAAGAAATGAAGTATTTGTTTATAAGGTATGGAATTTCTAAATTTCATACTATAAAAGGTATCAGGATTGATATTTAGCATCTTAGCTACATCAGAATCTTTGGCGTTTTTTATTCCTTCTTTTTGGAGTATAAATTTTAATTTATCAGTAATTTCATTCATTTGCATAAAAATCCTTTTAAATAAAAAGTATTTTAGCAAATTTACTTTTATTTTGCAAGAATTCTTTTAAATTAAAAGATATTTAGCTTCCAAATTTATGGAAGCTAAAAATTATTTATTTACTAAGCTTTTGATATATTGATCTACCATGTATAAGCCATTGCCATTATCGCTTATGAGTTTGATTTTATCTACTATACCTCTAAAAAGCGCTTCTTCTTCGTGCTGTTCGCTTACATACCATTGTAGAAAATTAAAAGTAGAATAATCTTTACTTGAAAGCATAAAATCTACAAGATTATTAATAGAAGCAGTGATACTTTGCTCATGCTCAAAAGTTTTTTCAAATACATCAAGCAATGATTTAAAATCACCATCAGGTTTTTTAACTTCTTTTAATTCTACTTTAGAATCAGTTTCATTCAAATAAGTGATGAGTTTTCTAGCATGATCACTTTCTTCTCTTGCATGCTCGAACAAAAACGCCCCTGCACCATCAAAACTATGCTCATAGCACCATGAACTCATACTCAAATACAAATTTGCTGCATACATTTCTTTATTAATTTGCTCATTTAATAAAGCTACTACTTCTTTTGAAAGCATTTTCTCTCCTTTTTTTAATAATGGATTTTATAATGATATATTTTAAAGTTTAATTTATACTAAATTTATATTTTATGTATAATTACACTAAAAAATAAAGAGTAAAAAATGCAAACAAATACTTTTAAAGTTGATAAAGCTATTACAAGCAAAAATGAAGATTTATTTTATAGAAAAGAAAATGCCACTGCACTAGCGAAAATTATAAAAAGTTATCAAGATGAAGATAGTATTTCTATAGGTGTTATAGGGGATTGGGGTAGTGGAAAAACTTCTTTTGTAAATATGGTTTTAGAAGATTTTGAAAATAATGAAAATTTCATTATAATAATTTTCAATCCTTGGAATATTTCCACTAGAAAACAGCTTATTAGTGATTTTTTTTACAAAACTTTCTGCTGAAATAGAAAGAACAGATTCTTCTGAGCAGTATCAAAAAATAAGTAACGATTTAAAAGCTTTATCTTATACATTTAAACCACTGAAATTTATACCAGGACTAGATTTTTGCTAGTATTGCCTCTGAAGTAAGTGGTAATATTAGCGATGCTCTTCAAAAAACAGCCGAGATGACAGAAAAAAATTTAGATACCATCAAAGAAGAAATCAATAGTGAAATAAAGAACATAGGTAAAAAAATAATTATAGTCATTGATGATCTTGATAGATTAGCTGATACAGATATACAAGAAATTTTTCAACTTGTTAGATCTATAGCAGATTTTAAAAATACTATATATATTCTTGCTTATGGTAATGAAGTAGTCACTAAAGCCTTAGATAAAATCCAAAAAGATAAAGGCGAAAGATATATAGAAAAAATAGTGCAAGTTCCTATAGTGCTACCTAAATTAAATAAAGCTAATTTAACAGCGATTTTTATGCAAAAAATTGAACAATTTAGCTTTGTTTATGAAAAAATCGATAAAAATGAATTTATACAGAATTTAAAAACAAATCATTTTGCAGGTACTTTTGAAAATATAAGAGATATTAATAGATACTTAAATGTTTTAAAATTTGAAATGAGTGCTATAAAACAAGAGTTGTATTTGTATGATTTTGCTGTGATTACTTTGTTTAAAGTTTTTGAGCCAAAATTTTATGAGTTTATTTATAATTATCATGAGATTTTTACAGGAGCTACTTCAGAAGGATATGGATATGAGGAACAAAATCTAAGTGTTAAAAAAATGATTAAAGAACAAATAGAAAGTTTAAATAAACTAAATAAAGAAGTTATTAGAAAATTATTAATTTCTATATTTCCTAGAATAGAGTGGTTATACAATAGAGATTTTTATACTTCAAAAAATGAAGTAGAATATACATACAAAAATAGGATAGCTTCGCGGAAACATTTTCAAGATTATTTTGTGTTAAATTTTGCAGAAAATGTTATCAGAAAAGAAACAATAGATAAAATTAAAAAGGCAAATTCACACCAAGAGTATGATGATATTTTTAATGAGTATGATTTAAAAGAACTTGAAAAATTTAAGCAATTACCTTTTAAAATGAGTGTTTATGCTAAAGACTTTAAAAGTAGTGAATTTATTTATTATCTTTGGAGTATTTTTGATGAAATTTATAAAAAGGAAGATTTTTCTTACTATGATAGATGTGAGTGCTTTTTTGAATTGATTTCAAATATAGCAGGCAAGGAAAATATAAATAGCAAAGAATTACTTAATGAAAAATATCCACTAGATGCAAGAATGTTATTTATATATAGTTGCAATCATTCTATGAGAGAAAAAGAGTATTTTTATGAGAAAGAATTAAAAATACTATTAGATAAATTACTTCAAGAAGACAATGAAAAAGTAAAAGAGAAAATAAAAGCACATATTTACGCCCTTAGAACAAATAATTTTCATTACCTAAAAAACACTTTTAAAATTTTTGCACAAAATTCAAAAATATTTTTCTTGATCTTAGAAATTTTTATAGAAAAAGATGAAAATAATCAAAAATACATTAATCAAAATTTATTAAATCATATTAAACCTTATGAGTTAAAAACTATGATCGAAGAAACTTTTAAAAATCCTAGTGATGAGCAAAAAGAAATAGTTGATTTTTATAAAGACAAGTTAAGTCATTATAAATCATTAATTCAAAAATAATTGAAAAATAATTTTATTTTGCTTAAAATTGTAAGTTTATTTATTATCAAAGGTTAAAAATGCAAGAATGGTTAAAGCTAAATGAAGAAATTTTAAAAAACAAAGTGCGTGAAGTGTATTTTTCAAAATTTTCTATAGTTGGTTCTAGTATTGATTTTATTGTCACGCAAAAACATAAAGACTTAGGTGAGATTAATTTATTTTGGGCTGAAGCTAAGCAAGGCATAAGTGATATTAAAAAATCATTCATTCAGCTTATTTTAACCATAGGAAAGCATAAATTTCACGTCGAGCAAACGCCTGCTTTAATAGGTGCATTTGATGCTGAAAAAATCGCATTTTTATCTTTTTCTAAAATTCAAGAAGTTTTTTATAAAAACGACATAGATTGGAGTGTAACACCAAGCGATCACACAAGTGAGCAGTTTTTAAAACTTTTAAAAGAATTAGATGAAATTTTAAACGAAGCTTTGATTTTTTACTATGAAAAAAATGATGAGGAATTAAAAAATTTAATAAAAGAAAATTTAACAAACGAAAACATAAGCAAATTTAAAATCGACAAAAACAACTTTGTAAGCATATATCACAAATGGAGCAAAAGCGTAAAAGAAAGCATAAGTATAGATTGGGATTTAGCAAAGAAAAACGGCATTATCGATGCGGACTTTTACCTAGCTGATTTACTCTCAAATGAAAATCAAACCATAGTAGAAAAGCTTTTTGCTATCTTGAAAAAAGATCATTATGAATTTAATGCCAAAAAGACGGATCTAGGCTCTATCGTTACAGAAAAAACGGGCTTTAAAGACAATCAAAAAGCACATAAAGATTTTTGGGCTATTTATGAGCGTCCGCCTTTGGAGGAATTTTGGGATTATATGATAGAGCGTAGGGATTTGCTTGTAGATCAAGACATTAGAGAAAGAAGGGGGGGGGCGTTTTTTACTCCAAGAATTTGGGTGGATAAAGCTTGTGAGTATTTATCAAAGGCTTTAGGTAAAGACTATGAAGAGAAATACTATATATGGGATTGTGCTGGTGGTACAGGAAATTTGCTAGCAAATTTTACAAATGCAAAAAATGTTTTTTGCTCTACCATAGATAAAGCAGATGTTGATGTAATACATGAGCGTATAAAAAATGGTGCAAATTTATTTGAAAATCATGTTTTTCAATTTGACTTTTTAAATGATGAATTTTTTGATAAAGTAGATGATAAAGGCAATGTCATTTATAAATCAAAACTACCTTCAAATTTACAAGAAATTTTAAAAGATGAAAACAAACGCAAAAAACTCATCATTTTTATAAATCCGCCTTATGCAGAAGCAGGGACTACATCAGCTATGTCAGGAAGTGGAAAGCATAAAAAAGGTGTTAGCCTTGATAATTATGTTTATGAAAAATACAAAGATATTTTAAGCAGTGTTAGAAATGAACTTTTTGCACAATTTTATATAAGAATATATTGCGAGATCGATGGAGCTGTGCTAGCTACTTTTTCTACTTTAAAATATATAAATTCTACAAATTTTATAAAATTTAGAGAAACTTTTAAGGCTAAATTTTTAAAAGGTTTTATGGTGCCTGCTTATACTTTTGATAATGTAAAAGGAAATTTTCCTATAGGATTTTTGATATGGGATATGAGCCAAAAAGATGAGCTTAAAAAGGTAAGACTTGATGTTTTTAATGAAAATGGAAATTTTTTAGGAAAGAAAAATTTTTACAGCAATCATAATTTGCATATAGGAAAGTGGATATCTAAATTTAAAAATAAAAATATACCATTAAACTTAGGCATGATGAATACTGGAAGAATGGATTTTCAACACCAAAATCTTGTTTATATCATGCATGATACAAAAGATCTTGGGCATTCTATATTTTTAACTTATAGTAATTTAATAGTTTGTGCTATATTTTTTTCTGTGCGACATGTGTTAGAACATACCTATATAAATCACAACGATCAGTTTTTATACCCAAACAAAGCATATCAAAACGACAAAGAATTTCAAAGTGATTGTTTGGCTTTTATACTTTTTCATGGACAAAATAAAATTAGCGCAAAAGAAGGTGTAAATCACTTCATACCTTTTAGTGAGAAAGAATTAGGCATTACCCAAGAAGCATTTAAGAGTGATTTTATGTATAAATTTATAAATGGCAAGATAAAAAATGAAGATGTTTTATTTGATGATACATTAGACAAGGTGGAATTTTCTAATGAAGCAAAAGAGCTTTTAAAAGCAGGTAAAGAACTTTTTAAGTATTATCACACGCATAAAGAAAAGGCAGGGTATTTGGTAAATGCTTCTTTGTATGATATAAAAGAATTTTTTCAAGGTAGAGATGAAAAGGGAAAGATGAACATACCTAGCAAAGCAAAAGATGAGCATTATAAAATTTTACTTAGTGATTTGAATTTAGCTTTGGATGTTTTAGCTAAAAAAATCGAGCCAAAAATTTATGAATATGGCTTTTTGAGAGAGTGATTAGCCAATACTAAAAGAAAATATGCTACCTTTTTGTGGGTTAGATTGAATTTTTAAAGAACTTTTGTGTAAAGTGAGTATTTTTTTAACTAAAAACAATCCTAGTCCAAAAGAATTGTTTTGGCTAGTATTGATTTTATAAAATTTTTTTGTGATTAATTTTAAGTATTTTTCCTCTATGCCTATGCCTTGATCTTGTATACTAAATTCTTGGTTTTTAACTTCAATAAAAATATCTTTTTGACTATATTTTAGTGCATTGCTAATGAGATTAATAATAACTTGCTCAATGAGAAAAGAATCTGCTTTTATGAAAGTTTGATCTCCTTGAATTTTAATCCTGCTTTCATTAAAATTTTCAACAATATTTTTACTTAAAGCATATAAATCAAAATTTTCTTTATTTAAAGATGTGATATTTAAATTAAAAACAAAATTTAGTTTGTGTGTTAGTTGGTTGATTTTTATGCTTTGCTTGTGAATTTTTTCAAGCATAAATTTTTTCATAGTTTCATCATTATGTTCTTTTTCTAAAGATTGCAAACTTAAATTTATAACACTTAAAGGATTTTTTAACTCATGTGAAATAGCGCTGATTAAATTTGAAAGTTGAGTGTTTTTCATTTTAATTTTTTTGGCTTGTTTTTTATTTTGTAATTCTTTCTCATAAAATAACTTTTTTATTTTTAATAATCTTAAATTTAAAGAATTTAAATCATAAAAAAAGTTCTTTGTAAAATGAAATTCTGATTGACTCTTTATATTTTTAATAAACAAAAGTAATTCTTGAAAGTATTTTTTAAAAAAGTTAAATATAAAAATATATATTGCAGTTAATACTGCTAAAAAAAGTAAAAAAATCAAAATATTTTTTATCCAAAAATCTTGTATTTTTGCGTTTATTTTTGGATAAACAATGATGATGTATTTATATCCTTCATATTGATAAGCTTTATAATAAATTTCTTTATTATTAAAAAATTCATGTGTAAAATCTGCGTTAAATTGATTTTTAAAGAAATCAAAATCATCTAAAGATGAGATGGTTTTTCCATCTTTTTTGATGATAAAATCTGCTCTTGTTTGTTGAGAAAATTCTTGAATGTTGTTTGTATTGAGTGTTTTTATAATGCTAAATTTTAATGTATCATTCAAGGTTTTTAATTTTTGCTCATAAGTGCTTTTTATAGTGTTGTTTATATATTGCTCATTAACAAAATAAAACAATCCTATAAAAAATATACAAAAACATATAAAAAATAAAGCAAAAAAATTTCTGATTTTTAACACAATTTATAACCCACCGAGCGCACTGAAATGATATTTTCTTTAATTTGTGGAATTTTTTGTTTTAATCTTAAAATAGCCGTATTGATTGTCTTATCGCTTGTTGTGTCATTTTTCCATACTTGCTCACTTAAAAATTGACGGCTTAGAAGTTGATTTTTGTGATTAAAAAAACACTTGAGTAATTCTACATCTAGGGTTGATAAATTTTCAAATGTATTTGTTTGATGAATTAATTTTCTCTCTTCTATATATAAAGTAAAATCTTGATAAGAAATTTGTTCTTTTGGAGTTTTATTTCTTTTAGTTACGACTTTGATTCTAAATAAAAGTTCATTAAAATCAAAAGGTTTGCATATATAATCATCACAGCCTTGCTCAAAACCTTCTAAAATATCTTTTTGTAAAGTCTTTGCACTAAGAAAAATCACAGGCTCCATATAACCTTTTTTTCTTAATTGTTTTATCATCTCTACACTATCGCCACTTGGTAAATTTCTATCCATGATGATTAAGTCTATTTCATTTGTATCTAGAAAGGTTTCTAAGTCAAAAAAATCAAAATAACTATAAATTTTTATATTTTCTTGACTAAGTCTTAAACTAATTAACTCATTTAAATCTTTATCATCTTCTATCAAAATAACATTTAGCATATAAAATTATATCAAAAAATACATGTATCCAAAATGTTTCCAAGTTTTTTTAAATTTTCATTACTTTTTTTAAAACAAGGAGAAAAAATGAAAAAACTTTTGGCTTTAAGTGTGGCTACCTTTGTTAGTTTAAACGCAGCAGAATTAAAAATAGCAGGTTCATCTACTGTCTATCCTTTTACTTCTTTTGTTGCTGAAGAGTATGCTTCTATAAAAAATACAAAAACACCTATAGTTGAAAGTCTTGGCACAGGCGGTGGTTTTAAAGTGTTTTGCGAGGGAATTACTGATATTTCTAATGCTTCAAGAGCAATCAAGCCAAGTGAATTTGAAACTTGTAAAAAATCAGGTGTGAGTGATATAGTCGGGATTATGATAGGTTATGATGGCATAGTTTTAGCTCAAAATAAAATCAATGCTCCATTAAATATAAGCTTACATGAGTTATTTTTAGCTTTGGCCAAAGAAATTCCACAAGATGGAAAATTAGTCCCAAATCCTTATACAAATTGGCAACAAATCAATAAAAATCTACCAAATAGAAAAATTACAATCTATGGTCCTCCATCAAGTTCAGGAACAAGAGATAGTATAGAAGAACTTGTAATGGTAGATATTTCTAAAAAAATTCCTGAATATAAAGGTGCATATAAAACTATACGCCAAGATGGAGCATTTATACCAAGTGGAGAAAACGATAATTTAATTGTTTCAAAACTTTCTGTTGATAAAGAAGCTTTTGGGCTTTTTGGATACGGATTTTTAGCTAGCAATGATGATAAGATTAATGCAGTTGATATTGATGGTGTAAAAGCTGATGAGAAAAATATATCTGAAGGAAAATATAAACTAGCTCGTTCTTTGTTTATATATATGAATGCTAAGAAAAATCCAGAAGTATTTGAATTTGCAAAAATTTATATGAGTGATGATTTAGCTAAAAGCGGAGCAGAATTAGAAAAAATAGGATTGGTTCCTTTGGATGAAAAAACTTTAAAACAAACCCAAAAACATATAGAAGAAAAAGGTTTATTAACTGATGAGCTTGTTAAAGCAGGGAAAGTTTTTTAATTTTTAGGATGAAAAATTGATAAAAGAAAAAATAATAAAATTAACGCTTTTTCTTTGTGCTTTTGTTAGCGTAGTAGTAAGCTTTGCTATTATGCTAACTATTTTAATAGAGGCATTAAAATTTTTTCAAAAAGAAAGCGTATTTACTTTTTTATTCTCAAGTCAGTGGGCAGCAGATGCTGCATTTGTAGGTGCTGATGGAAGTAGCAAGCATGGGGTTTTTGGTGCTTTGAGTTTATTTTGGGGAACTTTTTATATTTCATTAATAGCAATGCTAACAGCCTTACCTTTAGGTGTAATGTGTGCTATTTATCTTGGAGTATTTGCAGGTAAAAAATCTAAAAACTATTTAAAACCTATTTTAGAAATCATAGCAGGAATTCCTACTGTAGTTTTTGGATTTTTCGCAGCCATAGTTGTAGCTCCTTTTATAGTGTGGTTTTTTTCTCTTTTTGGTATAGAAGCTAGTTTTCAAAGTGCCCTAGGTGCAGGTTTTATCATGGGTATTATGATAGTTCCTATAGTGGCTTCACTCTCACAAGATTGCATTGAAGCTGTAAGTTTAAAAAGGATAAATGGAGCTTATGCTTTAGGTATGACTAAAAAAGAAGTCGTTTTTGCAGTAATTTTACCAGAAGCAATGCCAGGTATAGTTGCAGCTTGTCTTTTAGGACTTTCAAGAGCTTTAGGTGAAACGATGATTGTTGTTATGGCTGCTTCATTGCGTCCAAATTTAACAATGAATTTTTTAGAAGATATGACAACAGTGACTGTAAAAATAGTAGAAGCATTAAGCGGTGATCAAGCTTTTGATAGTTCTTTAGCTTTAAGTGCATTTTCTTTAGGGCTTGTGCTTTTTATTATTACATTAATCATTAATATTTTTAGCGTTTATTTGATAAATCGCTTCCATAAAAGGAAAAATTTATGAAAAAACTTTTTAAACAAAGAAAAAAAGCTTCAAAAAATTTCAAAAGATTCTGTAAAATGGGGCTTTATATAAATCTTATTTTTCTTTGTATTTTTTTATCAAGCGTAGGGTATCTTGGGATAGGAGCTTTTAAGCAAACTTACATTTATGCTCAAGCTGATAGAAATAGCCCTTCATATGAGCTTTTATCGCGTGCTGAACAAAGGAAAATAAGAACAGGTCAAATCAAAGAAAAATCTTGGCTTTTAGCAAATTCTGAAGTTGATCAATATATGAAAAAAAACTACAATAAACTAAGCGATGAACAAAAAAAATTAGTTGATGAACTAGTTCAAAAGCAGGAAATCAAACTAAGTTTTAACACAAATTTTTTCCTTAATGGAGATTCTAAATCACCTGAAAATTCAGGAATCTTTGCTTCTGTGATTGGAACTTTACTTGTGATGATAGTTTGTATGGTTGTAAGTATCCCAATAGGAGTTGGAGCAGCTATTTATTTAGAAGAATTTGCTCCGCAAAATGTATTTACGCATTTTATAGAAGTGTGTATTAATAACCTTGCAAGTATTCCTAGTATTTTATTTGGACTTTTAGGACTTGGGGTGTTTATTAATCTTTTTGGGATGCCTCGTTCTAGTGCTTTAGTTGGAGGATTAACTTTGGCTATTATGAGCTTACCTATTATTATTGTTTCAACTAAAGCTGCCTTAAAAAGTGTGGATATTAATATGAAAAATGCAGCATATGCTTTAGGCATGACTAAAATTCAAATGATAAAAGGCATTATGCTACCTTTGGCAATGCCTATGATTTTAACAGGTTCTATTTTAACTTTAGCTCAAGCTATTGGCGAAACCGCACCTTTGATGATTATAGGTATGATAGCTTTTATACCTGATGTGGCAAATAGTGTTTTTGCACCAACAAGTGTTTTACCTGCTCAAATTTTTTCATGGTCAGCTATGCCAGAGCGTGCATTTTTAGAAAGAACAGCAGCAGGGATTATAGTGCTTTTATCTCTTTTGGTGATTTTAAATTTAGCAGCAATACTTTTAAGAAGATATTTTCAAGGAAAATTAAAATGATAGCAAAAACAACAAATCTAAATTTATTTTATGGTAAAAAACAAGCTTTATTTGATATTAATATGGAAATTCAAAAAAATAAAATCACAGCTTTAATAGGTGCTTCAGGATGTGGAAAATCCACATTTTTGCGTTGTTTTAATAGGATGAATGACAAAATAGCAAAAATCGATGGTCTTGTTGAGATTGATGGAAAAGATGTTAAAAATCAAGATTTAGTCGTGCTTAGAAAAAAAGTTGGAATGGTATTTCAACAACCTAATGTTTTTGTAAAAAGCATTTATGATAATATTTCTTATGCTCCAAAACTCCATGGGATGATCAAAAACAAAGATGAAGAAGATGCTTTGGTGGAAGATTGTCTTAAAAAAGTAGGGCTTTTTGAGGAGGTAAAGGATAAACTAAAACAAAATGCTCTAGCACTTTCAGGTGGTCAGCAACAACGCCTTTGTATTGCAAGAGCTTTGGCCATAAAGCCAAAATTATTACTTTTAGATGAACCAACTTCTGCACTTGATCCTATATCTTCAAGCGTTATAGAAGAGCTTATTAAAGAATTAAGTCATAATCTTTCTATGATCATGGTAACGCATAACATGCAACAAGGTAAGCGCGTAGCTGATTATACTGCATTTTTTCATCTAGGCGAACTTGTAGAATTTGGAGAGAGCAAGGAATTTTTTGAAAATCCTAAAGAAGAAAAAACAAAAGCTTATTTAAATGGAGCTTTTGGATAATTTTTATTTATTTAGAAATTTTGATGATATAATTAATCAAAATTTCTAAAAGGCTT
>NZ_JAKMPZ010000010.1:0-60304 GCF_025771325.1 Campylobacter sp. RKI_CA19_01122
AAAAGAAGATAAAAAAGAAGATAAAAAAGAAGATAAAAAAGAAGATAAAAAAACTTCGGCACAAAAAGAGCTTTTTATTCTTGATGTTAAAAAATTAGATAATGGTATTTTGCTTGATTTGAGTGAAAAAATTAGCCAAAAAGATATAAAAAATTTTACTTTAAAAGGTGATAATTTTCGTTATGTTGCAGATTTTGATGGAATTTTAAAAGGGCCAAAGAGAAATCTTGAATTTAAAGATTTTGATATTATTGTATCACAATTTAATCCAACTAGCATGCGTTTAGTTTTGAGTTCTAAAAAAGAGTTAAAAGTAAAAATAGAGCTTAAAGATCAAAGTCTTTTTATGGGACTTGAAAAAATAGAAAAAAAAGAAGAACCTAAACCTATAGTTAAAAAACAAAGCGAGATTAAAAAAACAGAAGTTAAAAAAGAAGTTGTTAGAAATGAACCTTTATATATTTTAAAATCAAGTAAAGATAAAAGTGGTGTTAATTTAAAATTAAACAATGATATTGATATTGAAGATATTAAAATCAACTCTTTTAAAGATGGTAAAATGTATCGTTCTATTGTGAGTTTTGAAGCCATTCTAGAAGGCGATAGAAAAAAAATTGATATTAATAAAAATCAATCTATCACAATAGTGCAGTTTAATAAAACTACAGTAAGAATTGTTTTAAATTCTACTAGTGATTTTAAGACTAGTCTTGATTTGGATGATGATGAGCTATTTGTAGGATTTGAGAAAAAGATTAAAAAAACGCCAGTAAAAAATACTTCAAAAGCAGCAAAAGCTACTATCAAAAAATCAGGCAAAATTATAGTAATTGACCCAGGTCATGGAGGTAAGGATCCAGGAACTTTAGGAGATAAGGGTGTTAGAGAAAAGGATGTAGTTTTAAGTGTGGCTTTAAAACTTGGAAATGAGCTAAAAAAAAGAGGATATAAAATTTATTACACAAGAAGTACTGATAAATTTATAAACCTTAGAGATAGAACTTCCATGGCTAATGAGAAAATGGCAGATTTGTTTATTTCTATCCATGCAAATGCAGCACCAAATAAACAAAGAGCTAAGACTTTACAAGGAATTGAAACTTTCTTTTTATCTCCTGCAAGAAGCGAAAGAAGTAAAAAAGCTGCTGAAGCAGAAAATCAATCAGATTTTGAAGAAATGAATTATTTTTCCAAGCAAACATTTTTAAATTTTTTAAATCGTGAAAAAATAGTTGCTTCAAATAAATTAGCTATCGATGTGCAGAAAAAAATTTTGAGCAATGTAAGAAAAAAATATAAAGTTGTTGATGGTGGGGTTAGAGAGGCTCCGTTTTGGGTTTTAGTAGGAGCACAAATGCCAGCGATTTTGATTGAAACAGGTTATATTAGCCATCCTAGTGAAAGAAATAGATTGACAAATAAAAATTTCCAAGAATTATTAGCCATTGGTATTGCCAATGGAATTGAAAGTTATTTTTATAAGAATCAATGAAAAAAGCAAATATTATTATAAAAAATAATGCGCCTTTTTCTTTGGATTTTGATGATTATTATTTTAATTCTAGTGATGGTTTAAGTGAAAGCAAATTTATATATACAAATGCTTTTGACTTTGAAAACAAACAAACTATTGTAGCAGAACTTGGTTTTGGTATAGGCTTAAATTTCTTTCTTACATTAAAGCGTTTTTTAAAAGAAAAAAAACATAATCAAAGACTTTTTTATCTTAGCTTTGAAAATTTTTATATAGAAAAAGATAAATTAAGAGAAATTTATAAAAAACTTGGTTTTTATGAGGAATTTAAAGAAGTTTTAGAGCAATTTTTAAATTTTTATCCTCCATGCAAGGATGGAGTTTATAGGTTTTATTTTCAAGATTGTTTTTTAGATTTGGTGTTTGGTGATGCTAAAGAAAATCTACAAAATTTAGACTTTAAGGCAAATATTTGGTATTTAGATGGTTTTTCACCTTCTAAAAATCAAGATATGTTTGATGATAATATTATAAACGATGTTGCTAAAAACTCAAAAATAAATGCTAAGGTTTTAACTTTTTCTTCTGCTAGTGTTTTCAAAAAGGCTTTAATTAACAACAATTTTCAAGTGCAAAAGATAAAAGGTTTTAGAAAAAGAGAAATGATACAAGCCATTTTTAATGGTTTAGAATTTGAAGATAAATTTGCATATTTTAATACCCCATCTTTAAAAAAAGAGATTCAAAAAATAGCTATTATCGGAGCAGGTATAGCCGGAGCAAGCATGGCTTATGAGCTTTCTTTAAGAAATGTTCAAGTAGATGTTTTTGAAAAAGAAAATTCATTAGGAAAAGGCGCTTCTGGAAATATCAATGGAATTTTAAGCTCTTTGATTTTAAAACCCGATGTTTTATTGGGCGAGTTTTCACAATATGCTTTTTTAGAAGCAAGTAGATTTTATAGACAAATTTTAAATTTAATTCCACAAGGGGTTTATGAATTTGCTCATAATGAGCTTATGCAAGAGCGTTTTGATAGTCAAAAAGATAATGTTTTATTTGAAATTATTAACAATCAAGCCTTTTTAAAAGATGGATTTTGTATAAAACCTCAAGAGCTTGTGAAGACACTTTTGCAAAAAAGCAAGGCTAGGGTATTTTTTGAGTATGAATTTAAAGATTATTCTTATAAAAATGAAAAGTTTTTTTTAAATTTTAATAATCAAAAAATTTTAAAAGATTATGATGTGTTAATCTATGCTCAAGGTGCTGATGTTAAGAATTTTTTAGAGTATAAATATATGAAATTAAGTAGTGTAAGAGGTCAATGTACTCATTTAAAACCATTTTTAAAAAACCCGCATGCCTTATCTTCTAAAGGATATATTTGTCCTATTAATGAGGAGCTTAATTTACAACTTATTGGCGCAAGTTATGATAGGCTTAATCAAGATACAACGCTTTTAAAAAATGATGATTTGCAAAATATTGAAAATGTAAAAGAGTTTTTACATGATGAAAATTTAGAGATAATGGGCGGTAAAGTAGGATTTAGATCATATTCTAGTGATAGATTTGCCATAGTAGGTCAAGCCTATGATGAAAATTTTTATATGCAAAATTATAAAGCACTTTTATGGCATAAAAATAAAAATCAAGTCATACCAAATGATTTTATTCCTTTGTATTTTTCTATTGCTCATGGATCTAGAGCTTTTGCTAGTGCTATTGTTTGTGCTAGAGTGATGAGCTCATTGATTTTTGATGAGCCAAGAATAAAAAAAGAATTTTTACATGCCTTACATCCTGCAAGATTCTTAATTAGAAAGCTTAAAAAAGGACTTATTTAATCCTTGATTTATTAATTTTATATATTGGTATATTAAAATTAATATTTTAAGGAGGGTATATGAAAAGAAAAATTTTGCCAAATAATAATCAAAAATTTTTCAATGACGGACAAATGATTATTTCCAAAACAGATACTACAGGAAAAATCATATATTGCAATAGAATCTTTATTTCTCTTTCGGGCTATAGTGAGGAAGAATTATTGGGAAAACCTCATAACATAGTGCGTCATCCGGATATGCCAAAAGTTGTTTTTGAATTACTTTGGGAAAGACTTAAGAGCAAAAAAGAGATTATAGCTTATGTTAAGAATCTATCAAAAGATGGATCATTTTATTGGGTTTTGGCTTTTGTCAGTCCTTCGTTTGATTCCAAAGGAGAAGTTGTTGGGTATTATTCTATGCGTTTAAAACCCAAAAAAGAAGCAGTTGAAAAAATAGAAAAATTATACAAAGAGCTTTTGATTGAAGAGCAAAAAGGTGGAAAAGGTGCATCAAGGAAGAAACTTGATGATTATTTAAATACAAAAGGGATGAGTTATGAAGAATTGGTTTTATCAATATAATATCAATCAATCTGTAAATTATTTTGCTTTATTTTTATTTTGTTTGATGGCAATCTTGGAAATAGTAGAAAATAATATTTTTGGTTTTATTTTTTGTGTGATTGGAACTTTAGTGGTGTTATTTGGACTTGCTAGTGCTTATTATAGAAATAAGGAAGTTTTAAGGATTACTCAAGTTTTAAATGAGCTTACAAAAGGAAATTTGGAAGCAAGAATTACTCATATAGCTGTTCCAAAATCTGGAGTAGGAAAATTAAGTTGGGTTGTGAATGATTTAGCTGATCAAATGGAGGCTTTTAATAGAGAAATTCTTAATGCTATTTTAGCTGTAAAAGAACAAAGATTTTATAGAAAAGCAAGATTAGAAGGCTTAATGGGTACTTTTGCATATAATGCTAAAATTATTAATGAAGCTACTTTAGAAATAGAAAAAACTCAAAATTTATCCATAAGAAGTATTGTCGTTGAAAATGTTTCTAAGGATATGTCAGATTCTTTGCAAAAAGAATTAGCTTTGATTAATGTGAAATTAAATGATAATGCAAGCACTATGCATGATATATATGAGCAGGCAAATGATATTTCTACTCATTCTTCAAAAAGTGCCAAAAATGCAGAATTAATTTCAGTCGATTTGCAAAATTTAGGTGAAAATATCACTCAAATTCATACTTTAATGGATACTTTTTCACAGCAAATTAATAATGTTTCTTCTTTTATATCTATTATAGAAGATATTACAGAGCAAACAAATCTTTTAGCATTAAATGCAGCTATTGAGGCAGCGCGTGCAGGAGAGCATGGTAGAGGTTTTGCGGTAGTTGCAGATGAGGTAAGACATTTAGCTGAAAAAACTCAAGAGGCCGCCAAAGAAATTTCTGTGATGATTAAAGTATCAATAGAGCAAATGAGTAATATTAAAAATATAACTAATGAAGCTTATAAAGTTGCTAAAAAATCTAACTCAAGTTTAGAAGAATTCCAAGAGGTGTTTACCGGTGTTGATGAGAAAGCTAAAATTTTATTAGATGAGATTTCTAAGACAAGTGTTGATACTAATAAAATATTGCTTTATTTAGAGTGTTGTTTAAAAACATATTTAGCTTGCTCTTGTGTGATTAATTCCAAAATAGAAGATATAGAAGATAAAAATTTAGCCAAATTTGATTCTACAAGTAATATTTATGTTTTAAATCAAAATTTAAATTCTTATATAGAAAAATTATTTGATTGTATAAGAAACAATCAAATAGTCAAAGAGGAAAGAAAAATTTATGCACATATTAAGCAAATTCAAGATATAAATGAAAAAATGATAAGCGAAATAGAGCATAAAAAACATATTTAATAAGAGGTTAAATGAAAAAATACATTTTTTTAAGTTGTATATGTTTAAATGTGCTTGCTTCTAATTTAGAAGAAAGCTTAAGTGAGGGTGATGTTAATATAACTAAAGAACAAAAAACAAATGCAATTTCCAAACAAGTATTTTTTCAAAAACCGCAAGAGTATCAAGCTCAAAATGTTGATTTTGGTACTTTTGCTAGTAATTCTTTAGCGCAGGTTTTAAATTTAAGCTCAAAGGACAAAACAGAAGCTAGTTTAGATTATAACGCTTTAAATGTAAATATTAAAAATATCAACTCAATTTTAGATTATGATAATGCTACTTTACTTTTAGAAAAACAAGCAAGAATAGGGCAGTTAGAGCAAGCTTATTCTTTGGGAATTATTAATCGTTATGAATTTGATGAAATCAATTTGGGTTTTAATTATTTTAATGATCAATATAAACAAGCTTATGCAAAAAATAGTTTTGGCGCTGAATTGCAATTTAGTCAATATTTTAAAGCATATGCTAATCATTATGATATAAAAGAAAATAATAGTGATGATAGTACAGAGTTTGGGGTTATATTTGATTTACCTTATTTAAATGTTTTAAATGTAAATTCTAACATGAAAGAAACACAAAATCAGTATAACATTACTTATTCTCCAATTTCTATTTTGGATTTATCGCTTAATTATCAAGATGAAAAAACAAGTGCAAAAGATCAAACGGCAATGTGGGTTAAGTTTAGACTAAATTATGAGCAAAGTTTAAGTAAGCAATTTTATAATAGCTTTTATCGTAAAAATAGTATAGCCGAGTTTAATCGCTATGATTTTGCTACTAGGACTTATTAATTGCTCATAAAACGAGTAATGTCATTGTAAGTTACAAATACCATTAAGCTTAAAAGCAAAGCCATACCAAAATAACTAAGATATTCAAAACATACTTTTGGTACTTCTTTTTTAAAAATTAATTCATAAAGATTAAAAAGTATATGTCCTCCATCTAGTGCTGGTATCGGAAGTAAATTTAGTACTCCAAGATTGATGGAAATTAAAGCTGTGATTAAAAATAAAACTACTATACTAGTATTTGCTGCTTTGGAGGTTATATCCACCATAGTGATGATTCCACCCATATTTTTAGCATCTAATTCCCCGCTGATGATTTTAGTAAGACCTTTAAAAATAAGCAAAGAAGCATTTATGCTTTCTTCATAAGCATATTTTAAACTACTAATTCCTGAGTGATAAATAGTAACAAACTCACCCTTAGGTGCTATACCAATAAGAGGTTTTTGAACTTTTTGATAAAACTCATTATAGCCTTGGTCAATTTGCGGTGTTAAAGTGATATTGATAAATTTATTATCGCGTTCTATGTTAAGTAGGGTTGGTTTTGCGTGAACAAGTTTGCCAATTTCTTCAAAACTTTGAATTTGAACTCCATCTATAGCTAGGATTTTATCACCAATTTGTAAATTTGCTTTTTGTGCAGCTGAGTTTGGTGCTATATTGCCAATAACAGGTGCAAGTTTTTGCACACCTAAAAAACCTATGGCTATATAAAGTAAAAATGCTAGAAAAAAGTTAAAAAATGGTCCCGCAAAAAGTATATAAATTCTAGCTAAAGGACTTAAAGTGTTATAGCTATTTGGCTCATAATTTTTTTCACTAGGATTTAAATCATCTTGTCCTTTAAGTTTAACATAACCACCAAATGGTAGGGCGGATAAGCGATATTCTGTATTTTTGTAAGTTTTTTTAAAAATAGCTTTTCCAAAACCTATACTAAAAATTTCTACATCAACTCTCATATGTTTTGCAGCTAAAAAATGTCCTAATTCGTGAAAAAAAATTAAAAAAGATATCACTAAAAGTGTTATTAAAAAACTAAAAGAATAAAATTTAAAGCCAATAGCTAAGATAATAAATAAAAATAAACATGATTTCAATTTATACCTTTTTTAAATGTTTTACATAAGCTAGTATGTATTCAAAAGCTGAATAAAGTGTAAGCACTAAAGCAATAAATAACAATGTATTGGCAAAAGGCCATTGCATGATTAAAAATATAATAGCTATCATTTGAAAAGTTGTTTTTATTTTACCTGCAAAAGAAGCACTTACATCAAATTTTTCACTTACCATAACCACTCTAAAGCCGGTGATGAAAAATTCTCTTACTAAGATAATGTAAACCATCCATGGATCAGCTTTTTGTGTAAGTAATAACCCTAAAAATGCAGCTAGAATAAGCATTTTATCTGCTAAAGGATCTATAATAGCTCCAAGTTTAGTAGTTTGATTCCAAGTTCTTGCAATATAGCCATCGAAAAAATCAGTTAAAGCAGCTATGCTAAAAATAACACAAGCAAAATAATTTACCCAACTAGGATGGATATTTTCAAAATCATTAATAAGTAAAAAAAACAAAAGTGGAGCTAATAATATCCTTATAAAAGCTAAGATATTGGGTAAATTCATACTTTTAAAATCCTTTGTAAAGCACCCTTAAGGTAATATTACTTAAAGGTGGTACCACCATCTACGATCAAAGTATGGCCTGTGATCCAATTTGCCTTATCAGAGCATAAAAATAAACATGCGCCAGCTAGATCTTGTGGCTGTCCAATGCGGTTTAGCGGACTAAGATTGATAGTTGCATTTTTTACCTCTTCATAATTTGTAAATGCTTTAAGCGCGTCAGTATCAATTGGTCCACCGCTAACTACATTTACACGGATATTTTTAGAACCAAGCTCGGTTGCAGCATATCTTGCCATAGCTTCAACCGCTGCTTTAGCTGTACCATGGCCAGCATAATTTTCAATATGAACTAAATTTCCTGTTGAAGAAATAGATAATATACTACCCCCACCAACTTTTTCCATTCTTTTTGCCGCTTCTTGTGCTCCAACAACAAAAGCATTTACGGTTGCTGTGAAAATATTATTAATACCTTTTGGCTTTAATTTCATAAATTTAGTATATCCACCTACAACAGCACGACCTGAAATGATAGCATTAGAGATGAAAAAATCTATTCTATCAAAATCTTGATCGATTTTTTCAAACAACTCTTTATATGTTTCCGGTTCAAGTATATTAAATTCATAAGCTTTTGCTTTGATTTTATAATTATTTTCTAAATCTTTCACAATTTCTTGAGCTAAATCTGCATTAGAATTATAAGTAAAAGCTACATTAGCCCCTGCTTTTGCAAACTCATATACAATAGCTTTACCAATCCCTCTTGTTCCACCGCTAATTACTAAAGTTTTATTTTGAAAAAAAGTATCCATTAAAATCCTTTTATATTATAGTTTTTCATAATCGCTTCTATTTTTGTTAAATTGCAATCACTAGGTTTGCAAAGTGGCAAACGATATTCTAAAGTAGGGGTTAAACCTGCTATATACATTGCCGCTTTAATAGGTATAGGATTGCTTTCACAAAATAAAATTTTATTAATATTATATAACTCATCATTGATTTTTTTAGCTTCAATGTATTTTTCTTTTAAAGCTAGATGAGTTAATTTTGAAATCATATCAGGAAGTAAATTTGAAGTAACTGAAATCACACCCTTACCGCCATTTGAAAGTATAGGATAATTAATCGCATCTTCCCCGCTTAAAAGTATCATTCTAGGTTCATGTGCTAGCAAATCAACGCACTTATCAATGCTTCCACTAGCTTCTTTTACTCCGTAAATATTTTCACAATCTCTAAATAATCTTATAATAGTTTCTGTTTGAAGCTCACACCCTGTTCTTCCTGGGACATTATATAAAAGTACAGGTATATCTATACTTTTTGCTATTTCTTTATAATGAAGATATAAACCTTCTTGTGTGGGTTTGTTATAATATGGAGTAACGCTTAAAATTCCATCAGCTCCATGCTCTTGTGCAAACTTAGCCAAACTTACAGCTTCATGTGTGGCATTGCTTCCTGCTCCTGCTAAAACCTTACAAGAACTTCCTTTGCATGCATCTAGTGCTATTTCTATACAAATTCTATGTTCTTCATGGGTTAAGGTGGCACTTTCTCCGGTTGTTCCAACAGGCACTACTACATCAATTCCATTTGCGATTTGTCTTTTGATGAGTTTATGGTAAGTTTGCTCATCTAATTTTCCATTTTTAAATGGAGTTATTAAAGCTGTCATTGCTCCTATGATGATGTTATTGTCCATTTTCGCCCCTTTTTAAGATTATTGTTGTAGATTTGTCTTCATTGAAGTATTTTCTAGCACAATGAATTAAATCATCTTTGCTTAGATTTTCTATATTTTTTTCATAATCAAGCAAAGGTTTTAAATCACCCTTTGCAAGATAAGATCCATAAATATTTGCAACGCTACTTGCATTGCTTAGTGAAAAAATAAAATCGCTTTTTACGGTATTTTTGATTTTTTCCATGATAGCATCATCAAATTTGGCATTTTTTACATCTTCAAGAATTTTCAAAAGCTCTTTTTCAACATCTTCTGCTTTTATACCTTCATTACAAACACAAATAAATATAAATAAATTCTCATCTATATTTTCACTTGCATAGGCATAAAATTCATTGATTAGTTCTAATTTATCAATTAAAATTTCACTTATTAAAGAACTTTTTCCATTTCCTAAAAGCTCACTTAATGCGCAAAGTTTTGGCATATCTTCATGATTAAATGCAGGAATTTTGTATGCAAGTGCTAGTAATTGCGTATCGCTTTCTTTGTGTAAGATCACGCGTTTAGTACCATCTTGTTCAGGTTCTTTTTCATGAACTATAGGGATTTCTTTGGTGTTTTTTATATCTTGAAAATGTTTTTTAGCAAGATTGAAAACTTCATCTTCATTAATATCGCCACTCACAAGCAAAATAGCATTTTTGGGTTGATAAAAAGTTTGATGAAAATCTTGTATATCTTCTATTTTCCAATTTTGTATATCTTTAAAAAAGCCTATTGGAGTCCAATGATATGGATGGTGTAAAAAGGCATGATTGTATAATCTAAAATATAAATATCCTAAAGGATTATTATCAGTTCTCCAACGCCTTTCTTCTAAAACTACATTTCTTTCAGGCTGAAACTCATCATCTTTTAAATTTAAATTACGCATTAATTCAGCAAAAAGCCACAAAGATTTGTCTAAATTTTCACTAGAGCATTTTATAAAATAATGCGTATAGTCAAAACCAGTACTTGCATTATCCACTCCACCAAAACCCTTGACTATCTCATCAAATTCGCCTGCTTTTAAATTTTTTGTACTTTTAAAATTTAAATGTTCAAGCATGTGAGCTATGCCGCTTTTTCCCATTTTTTCATTTCTTGAGCCAACTTTATAAAAAATATCTACACTTATAACCCCGCTTTTTTTATTTACAGGTAAAGTGTAAATTTCAAGTTCATTTTCAAGGGTGATTTTTTTATAATTAATCATTTAAAATTAACTCCTATAGCTTGACTAATATGATTAAAACCATCTTGTTTTAAAAGTTCAATTAATCCTTGATTGATATTTTTAACAATGCTTGGTCCTTTGAAAATCATAGCTGTATAAATTTGAACCAAACTAGCCCCATTTTTAATGCGTTCATAAGCAAGTTCAGCACTATCTATACCACCGCTTGCTATTAAAATAGTATCTTGATAAATTTCTTTAGCTACTTCTTTAAAAAATGTCGCACTTTTTTGAGTGATTAATCTACCACTAATTCCACCAAAGGTTCTTGTATTATCAATTAAAGAATAATCTATACTAGTATTTGCCATGATAATACCATCAGCTTTTGCACTAATAGCACTTTTGCAAAGTGAAATTGCACTATCTATACTCATATCTGGAGCAATTTTTAAAATCACAGGTTTTTTTGTGATTTCTTTTGCTTGATTAAATAGGGTGTTTACAAATTCCTCACTTTGTAAATCTCTTAAATTTTTGGTATTTGGAGAGGATATATTAATCACAAACAAATCGCACAAATCTTTAAATTCTTTTAATAAAATAATATAATCATTAATAGCTTCTTCATTTGGAGTGATTTTATTTTTGCCTATATTTGCTACTAAAGGTATGCTAAAAGGATAGACTTTTTTTACTTCTTTTGCGATAGCATCTTTACCTTTATTATTAAAACCCATAGCATTTTGAATACTTTCTTGTTCAACAAGTCTAAAAAGTCTAGGTTTTTCGTTGCCATTTTGAGGTTTTGGGGTGAAAGTTCCATATTCTAAAAAGCCAAAACCTAAAGCACTTAGCGGTCTTATCATAGTTGCATTTTTATCAAAGCCACCTGCTAAGCCCACAGGATTGTAAAAATTTAAATTAAAAATTTCTTGATTTAAAATTTCATCATTTATTATACAATCTTTTGCAAAAAAACTAAGCCCTCCAGGAAATATACAATCTAGCGTTCGCATACTAAATTCAGCTAAAGCATGGGCATTTTCTGGATCTAATTTATATATTAAAGGTTTTAAACTTTCATAAGTCATATTTTTCCTTTTTTTACAAAATAGCATATTTTACTAAAAAAATGATAATTCTTAGTTTTCATTTTCTTTAACTTTATCAGTTTTTTGTACTTTTTGTTTTAATTTTTGATAAATTTCACAATGTCGCATTAAATAAGCATCATTTCCTATAGAAGCTATTTTTCCTTTATCAAGCACAGCAATTTTGTCAGCATTTTCTATAGTGCTAAGCCTATGAGCGATGATGAGTATTAAGCGATCTTTTTTTAAGCTTTCTATAGTTCTTACTATGGCTTTTTCACTTTCATTATCAAGTGCTGAAGTTGCTTCATCAAAAATTAAAATTTGAGGATTTTTATATAAAGCCCTTGCTATGGCAATGCGTTGTTTTTGTCCACCTGAGAGATTTTTTCCATGCTCTTTTAATTCAGTATGTATGCCACCAAGCTCTTGAACAAAATCATAAGCATTAGCTTGTTTTAAAACCTCTATCACGCGTGTTTCGTTATATTCTTTAGCATAAGCAATATTTTGAGCTATAGTGTCATTAAATATATAAATATTTTGAGTTACCAAAGAAATATTTTCTCTTAAACTAATAATATCAAAAGAGCTAATGTCTTTTTGATTGATTAAAATCTCACCACTATCTTTTTCAAAAAAATACATCAAAAGATTGATAATAGAAGATTTTCCTCCACCACTTGATCCAACTAAGGCTAGAATTTCTCCTTTATCAAAAGAAAAATTTACATCTTTTAATACCATTTTATCTTTTTGATAGCTTAAAGAGACATTTTTAAAATGAATATTTTGGATATTTTCTGTAAGTTTTTCATCGCCACCTTTAATTTGTGGTTCTAAATCAGTTAAATAAAAAGTTCTCTCACTAGCTGCTACTGCACTTTGCAATCTTGTATAAAGTGAAGAAAGTCTTTTAATAGGAGTATAAGCCATAAATAAAGCTGTAGTAAAGCTAAAAAAAGAACCTATGCTTAAACTTCCATCAATTACTTCTTTACCACCTATTATAATTACTATTGCAAAGCCAATTGAACCCATAGATTCCATTAAAGGGCTACTTAAAGCTTCAATTCTAATGCCTTTTAAGGAAAGTTTGCAAACTTCGCTATTAGTTTGGCTGAATTTTTGCATTTCATTTTTACCTGCATTAGAAGCTTTAATAAGTTCTATATTAGAAAAGATTTCACTTAATCTTGAAGTAAGATCAGAATTTTTTTCTTGAGTATTGCGTCCTATTTTTTTGATTTTTTTAGCAAAAATAGCAAGAGGGTAAATTGCTAAAGGTAAAATAACTAAAGCAAAAAAAGCAAGTTTTGGACTTTGATAAATTACCACACTTAAAAGTCCAATCGCGGTTAAACTTTCTCTTAAAATTTCAGGTATTATAGTAGAAACTATATTTTGTAAAGCTCCAATATCAGAAGTACATCTGCTGATTAATTCTCCACTTCTGTATTTATGAAAAAAGCTCATATCTAAGCGCAAAAGATTGCCAAGAACTAATTCTCTTAATCTTCTTAAAATATCTGTCCCAACATAAGATATATAATAAACTTGCATATAAGCACCAAGATTTTTTAAAGCATAAATTAAAACAACAAGCAAAGGCATATAATAAAGCAAATCAACATTTTTTTCTATAAAAATTTTATTTAAAATAGGCTCTATGATATATGCACTAGCTGCTGTTCCACCACTAGTTAAAAGCATGCCAATAATAGCTAAAACAAAATAAAACCAATAATCTTTATAATAAGGCTTAAAGCGAGTAAAAACCTCTTTAAGCTTCATTTCTTTGTAATTTTTATCCATTTTTCTCCCATACCACACCATTTGGTGTATCCATTAAAAGAATATTCTCTTTAGCTAAATCATCACGAATTTGATCTGCTAAGGCATAGTTTTTTTCTTGCTTTGCCTTGTTGCGTAGAGTGATTTTTTCTTCTATTTCCTGACATTTTTCTTCACTAATGCCAAATTGAAAATATTTTATAGTATCCATAAAACCTATACCAAAAATAAAAGCGAGTTCTTTTAAGGTTTTTTCTAATTGTATTTTATAAGCTTTGTCTTTTAGGTTTTGATCTAAGTAAATATTACTTTCATTGATAAACTCATCAAGTAAAGCCAAGGCTTTAGAGGCATTTAAATCATCATTTAAAACTTCTAAGATATTTTTAGCTACTTCACTTTCTATGGTAGTTTTTTCATCTATAAAAGCATTTAAATTTAAGCGTTTTTTTAAACGGTAAAATTTATCAAGCCTTTTTTTAGCAGCTTGTAAGTCTTCCAAAGCATAGTTAAAATGCGCTCTATAATGCACACTTAAAAGATAAAATCTCAAAACCTCTCCACTAAAAAGCTTTAAAGAATCTTTTAGAAAAAAGCTATTTCCCAAGCTTTTGCTCATTTTTTCACCATTAATTTGCACAAAGCCATTATGCAGCCAAAAATTAGCCAGCTCATGATTGTTTTTACAACGACACTGACAAGCTTCATTTTCATGATGAGGAAAAAGTAAATCTATGCCTCCTGCATGAATATCAAGTTTATCTTTAAAAATACTTTCTATCATCACAACGCATTCTGTGTGCCAGCCTGGTCTTCCTTTGCCAAAACTTGCAGGATAAAATTTTTCATCAAATTTCCATAAAACAAAATCGCTATCATTTTTTTTAGCCACGCTTTCTTCTAGGCGTGATTGATTATCTTCTAAATTTCTTTTAGAGATATAAAAGTATTTATCATCTTTGCTGGTATCAAAATAAATTCCATCTTCAAGTTTATAAGCTAGGTTTAATTCCGAAAGTTTTTCTATATATATAATCATTTGCTCAATATAAGCTGTAGCCTTTAGTTTAAAATCAGGTTCTAAGATATTAAGCGCTTGCATATCTTCTTCATATCTTTTAATATAAAAATTTGTAATTTCTTCTAAACTTTTACCACTTTCTTGCATTTTTTTTAAAATTTTATCATCAATATCAGTGTAATTTCTAGCAAAAATCACTTCATAATCACTTGCTAGTAAAACTCTTCTTAAAAAATCAAAACAAACACTACTTCTTGCATGTCCTAAATGTGCATCATCATATACAGTAGGTCCGCATAGATAAATGTTTGCTTTTTTTGCCTCATTTGGGATAAATTCGCATTTTTTCTTTAAAACACTATCAAAAAAAACCATTAAAATAAACCTTTAAAAAAATGATAAATTCCAATTAAAAATTGTATTAAAATATCTTTAATTTCAAATAAGCCTAGAGCAGATAAACTTAAAAATACTATACTAATAAGCCAAAATTTAACCCTAAAAATACCCCAAAGATTTTTAAAGCCAAATTCTTTAATATTAGCATATAATAAATAAAAAGCACTAATAGATGAAGCTAATGCAACGCCTAAGCTCTTATAGGCTTCTTCTTTGATAAGTAAAATAATCACTATACTAAAAAATGCTGAAATAAAAAGTGTTTTAAAGGCTATTATAGCGGCTATTTTTTGTTTAAATTTAGCATAAAGCCACAAAGAGAAAAGTTTTTGCAAACCAAAAGGTAAAAGTCCTAAAAGATAAGCTTGTAATAAAAATGCAGTGATTTTTGTATCTTCTTGATTAAAATTTCCTCTTTGAAATAAAAACTCCACAATTTCTTTAGCTAAGATAATCCCAACTATACTAGCTAAAATCAAAAGCACACTTAAATATTCAAAAGCTTTTTGCATAAAAGCTAAGGCTTTTTGTTCTTCATTTGCTTTTAAATGTCTTAGTATTTTTGGAAAGCTTACTTGACTTAGAGCGATTGCAAAAAGAGCTAAAGGAAGCTGAAAAACTCTGTTAGAATAATACAAATACGAAATACTTCCAGCCATTAAAAAACTAGCTATAGTAGTATCTAATAATGAACTAATTTGATTTGCCGAAGAGCCTAAAAGTCCATGGGTAAAAGTAGAATGAAATTTATCTAAATTGGTCTTTGTTTTTTTAAGTTTTATGCTTAAATACATGCTTTTTAAAATTCTAGTATTTTTTAAAGCAAAAATATGCCATATAAGTTGAGCTAAACCACTTAAGACAGTCGCATATGAAAAATAATACAAGGCCTCTAAAGGCTCATCTTGATTGACAAAAAAACCTGCAATCACAACAAAAAGATTAAAAAATGAAGCAGAAAAAGAAGTGATGAAAAAATTTTGTTTATAATTTAATAAAGAGCCTAAAAAAGTTACCAAAAAAATAAAAAACAAATACCAAAAATTAATAGAAACCAAAGGCGCAGCGAAGATAATTGTTTCTTTATTAAAGCCAAAAGCAAAAATCTTTGTAAAAAATTCAGCAAAAAAACTCACTAAAATACAGGTTAAAAACACTATAATACTAAATTGCAATAAAACATTTATACAAAAAGCACCTTTTTTACTTGCTTTTAAAAAACTTGGTAAAAAAGCTTGTCCAAAGGCCCCTTCTGCAAAAATTCTTCTAAAAAAAGCAGGCATTTTTAAAGCCACAAAGAAAATATCGCTATAAATTCCAGCTCCTAAATACAAAGCTAAAACAATATCTCTTAAAACGCCCATAATCCTAGAAAATAAAATTCCTAAGGCATTGATGATGAAATTTTTAAAAACAATATTTTTTCTCATTAATTTTCATTCTTTAAACATTAGTTTGAGTATTATAAAATTTTTAATAGAGCTAATTTTAACTAAATTTTGATTTTATTTTTGCTAAAATCAAAATTTTATATATAATAAGGAAGCTTAAGCTATGGAAGAAAAGAAAATTTTATACACTAAAGACCCTTATAGAGAGCTTTTAATATTTGCTTCTGAAAATAAATGTGAAGTTGATGAACTTGATTTTAGGTTGTTAAGTTTTAGTACTTCTTATACTTATGATAATCAAGAATGGATAAAAGTTAATGAAAAAGAGTTGAAAATTTTTGAAGAAGATGAGAAATTTTTAAATCATGAATTAAATATAGAACAAGAATATAAAATAGAAATTTATTTTAAAAAATTTGCACGCATTTCAACTTTTGAAGTTAGTTTACATACTAACGAGCTTTGTACTTTATTAAAAGCCAGCGTTAGAGCTAGTGAAACTATTGCTTTTCATGATAAATTAGCTCTAGAGCTTTTAGAAGCTATTTATAAAGCGATGATAAAAGAAAAATATTTGCTTGGATTTAGAATTTTTGATTTTAAAAAGCAAATTATTGATTTTAATACTAAAGTTAAAGAAAAGCAAAAATTTGATTTTGAAGTTGAATTTGAAGTATGTAAAGGAATTAATCCGCAAGAGCCTACAAATGAAGAAATAAAATATCATTATTTAGAAAATCTAAAAAAGTATAATGATGTGATGAATAGAAACTATGTAGCGCCTATAGGAAAAGATGAGGTGGCTATTGAGAGAATTAAGCCAAAAGAGGGTAGTGATGGCAAGGATTTAAGATTTAAAATTTTAAAAGCACTTCCACCAAAAATAAACAAAGAAAAAGTTATTTGTTCTGATAAATTTGAAGTTAAAGAAGATGATGAGAGTATAAAATATATTGCTAAAAAAGATGGTTTTGTTATACAAAGAAAATCCATTTATGAGATAGAAAATTATTTAGAATTTAGTAAGGTTGATTTTAAAAGTACAGGTTCTATTTGGGCGGGTTTTGATAAGCAAGTTATTATTGTGATTAAAAATACAAACACTCTAGAAGATGCAATAGGTCCTAGAATTACTGTTGAGGCTCAGGAATTAGAAGTTACTGGTAATATGGCTCAAGATTCTGTTTTAAGAGGTAAAAAAATAATTCTTAAAGGCAATATGCATCATAAAAGCACTATCATAGGACAAAAGGTTGAGGTTAATATCTTAAGAGGATATTGTGAGGCTGAGGAGGTTTTTGCTGAAACTTTGGAAAATGGCTCTATCAAG
Source organism: Campylobacter sp. RKI_CA19_01122 (assembly GCF_025771325.1). Taxonomy (NCBI): domain Bacteria; kingdom Pseudomonadati; phylum Campylobacterota; class Epsilonproteobacteria; order Campylobacterales; family Campylobacteraceae; genus Campylobacter; species Campylobacter sp. RKI_CA19_01122. The sequence continues at coordinate 17,663 of NZ_JAKMPZ010000010.1, forward strand.
GCTAAAAAAGTAAATATTAAAAAGGCTATGGGTGGAGAGATTATTGCTGATGAAATTTACATACAAGAACTCGGCGGAAATTGCTTATGTAGTGCTAAAAGTTTAATCCATGTTGAAAAAATTCAAGGCAGTGGAAATAAATTTATAATTCAAGATCTTAAAGCTTTTGGAGAAGAAAAAAGCGGAGAAGAGATACTAATACATGTTGATGGATTAAAAAAAGAACAAGAAAATTTAGCTAAAGAAATAGAAGAGACTAAACACACAATCAATATAAGTAAAGACTCCATACGAATTTTACAGCAAAAAGTAAAAGAATTAATGAGTGCAAAAAGAGCTATACCGCAAGCTTATAAAGCTACTATTAAAGATTTTAATCAAAAGATTGAAAATCTAAGTATTTTTGCCAATAAAATAGAATCTTTAAAAGAAGAAGAAAAAGCAAATATAGAAAAGCTTAAAAAAATTCAAGAAAAACTTTTAAAATCTAAGATTATTAATAAAAGTGGAAAATGGATGGATTTAAATGAAATTAAATTCATTTTGTTAAATCCTAGAAAAGAATTAAGCTATTATCCTCATGATGAAGAAAAAATTCAATGTTTTGAGCTTCAAAAAATTGATACAGAAAATGAGATGGAAGTTTTTGAAATTCGTGCTATTAGCAATTACAAGGAAGAAACTAAATGATAGTGGCAATTGAAGGAATAGTGAGTAAAAAAGAACCTACTTTTGTAGTTTTGAAAACTTCAAGTGGGGTAAGTTATGGTGTTTTTGTTTCGCTTTTTTGCTCAAGTAATTTTGAAAAAGATCAAAAGGTTGAGTTTTTAATCACTCAAATTATCAAAGAAGACTCTCATAAATTGTATGGATTTTTAGATATAAATGAGCAAAGAATGTTTGAATTATTAATCAAAATTAGTGGTATAGGAGCAACTACTGCTATGGCACTTTGCTCAAGCTTAGATACTAATACTTTTTATGCAGCTTTGCAAAGTGGCGATGAGAGTGTATTTAAAAAAGTTCCTGGTATTGGTCCAAAGAGTGCAAAAAGAATTATAGCTGAGTTAAGTGATACAAAAATCAATATAGAAAATTCTAATCAAGACCAAGCACAAGCTTTGGCAGCTTTACTTTCACTTGGTTTTAAACAAGAAAATATTTTAAAGGTTTTAAGAACTTGTGAGAGTAAAAATACTAGTGAGCTTATTAAAGAGGCTTTGAAAAAATTAGCATAATAAAAGGAAAAATATAATGATATATGGTGTAATTTTTGGCGCAAATTCTTATGAGCATGAAATTAGCATTGTAAGTGCTGTGGTATTAAAAAAAGTACTCAAAGCACAAAAAAAATTTATATTTTGTGATAAAAATAAGGAATTTTTTCTTATAGATGAAGAAAAAATGAATGCAAAAACTTTTAGCAGCGGTGCTTATAAAAAAGAAAAAGCTTTGGTATTAAAGCAGGGTGGGTTTTTTATAAAAACTATGTTAGGTGAGAAAAAACTTGACATTGATATAGCGATAAATATCATACATGGAAAAGATGGTGAAGATGGTAAAATAGCTGCTTTGCTTGATTTTTATGGTATAAAATACATAGGCCCACGCATAGAAGCTAGTGTTTTATCTTTTAATAAGGTTTTAACTAAACTTTATGCACAAAGCGTAGGGGTGAAAACACTTGATTATAAGGTTTTAAATTTGCATAAAGAGCAAAATGTATCTTTGGATTTTCCTTGTATTTTAAAGCCTGCAAGATTAGGTAGTAGTATAGGTATAAGCATAGTTAAAGATGAAAGCGAGCTTAAGTATGCCAAAGATGTTGCTTTTGAATTTGATGAGGATATTGTGGTAGAACAATTTGTAAGTAATATTAAAGAATATAACTTAGCAGGTTGTATGATAGATGAAAAAATGGAATTTTCTATTATTGAAGAGCCTAGAAAAAATGAAATTTTAGATTTTGAACAAAAATATTTAGGTTTTTCAGAAAGCTCTAAAGTAAGTGAAGCAAATATTAGTGAAGAATTAAAACAAAAATTAAGGGATAATTTTACTAGAATTTATAATCCTTTATTTAAAGGAGCTTTGATTCGCTGTGATTTTTTTGTGATAGATGATGAGGTTTATTTAAATGAGATCAATCCAAATCCAGGATCTTTAGCAAATTATTTATTTGAAGATTTTACTAATGTAATTAATAGTCTAGCTAAAAATATAGAATTTGAAAAGCAAATTAAGATTGATTATGCTTTTATTCACAGCATTAATGGACAAAAAGGTAAGCTATAACCATGGCTACTTTTAGCAAAGATGAAATTTATACTGCAACTGAAGTGGTAAGAAATTTCAGCACTATGCTTGAAAAAACAAAAAAGAGCGAAAACGGTAGAGTAGTGATTGTGAAAAACAATAAATTTGAAGCTGTACTTTTGAACTTTGAAGAATATGAGCGTTTAAATGAAGCTGTGATGCTTTTAGAAAAGATTTACAAAGATAAAAAAGGCTAGAAATGGCAAAAACTAGAGTATATTCTAATGGGTATTTTTATAATTTAAGTTATGAAATCATCAATCCAAAATGTGAAAAAACAATTCTTATTTTACATGGTTGGGGTGCTAATAAAGAGCTTATGAAACAAGCTTTTGAAAAGCTTTTGAGTGATTTTAAGCAAATTTATTTAGATTTACCTGGTTTTGGAAATTCAAGTATAGATGCACCTATGGATTCTTATGCTTATGCAAAGGTTGTAGAAGACTTTTTAACTACGATAGAGCAAAAAACAGATTATTTAATGGGGCATTCTTTTGGCGGAAAAGTTGCGACTATTATGTGCCAAAATGCTAATTTTCAAGGTTTGATTTTGCTTTCTAGTGCAGGCGTGGTTTTACCAAAAAGTTTTAAAGTGAAGTTTAAAATAACCTTGTTTAAAATTTTAAAAAATCTCCCTTATGGGGATTTTTGGAGGAAATTTTTTATTAGTAAAGACGCTCAAGGCATGAATGAAGTGATGTATGAAACCTTTAAAAAGGTTGTTAATGAAAATTTAGAAAATGAATTTCAAAAGCTTAAAAATCCTATTTTGATTTTTTGGGGTAATGAAGATAAGGCTACACCTTTAAAAAGCGGAGCAATTATCCATTCTTTAGCACAAAAAGGGAAATTTTTTGCATTAGATGGGGATCATTTTTTCTTTTTAAAACATGCTGATTTTATAAATGAAAAAATACATGAGGAATTTTTAAAAAATGATTAGTATGATAGCTTTTTTAAGTTTGAATTTTTTACTTGGATTTTATCTGATTTTAGCCTTACAATGGTACTCTTATAAATTTTCACGCATATTTTTACACTTTTCCAAACCCTTATGGCATTTGTATTTTTTAATAATTCCTTATTTTGCTTTTGTATTTTCTTTGTATAGTGGAAATTTTTATTTATATTTTATAGTTTTTGCTCTATCTTTACTATATGGTGGATATTTATATAAAAATTTAGATAAAAAGCTAGTTTTTACTGCTAGGATTAAGCGTTATTTTTTATTTTTGTTACTTTTTAGCTTGATTTTTATACCATTTTTTTGGATCGGTTTAGAAGCTTTAGTAGTTACATTTTTATTAAGCTTTTTTGTGGAAAAAATTAATCAGAAAAGTTTTATAAAAAAAGCAAGTAAAAAGATTTGTGATAATCCAAATTTAAAAATTATTCTAATAACTGCAAGTTTTGGAAAAACAAGTATAAAAAATTTTTTATACGAACTTTTAAAAGATGAGTTTAAGTGCTATAAGACTCCAAGAAGTGTTAATACTTTTATGGGTATAGTAAAAGATATCAATGAAAATTTGGAAAATAATACTGAAATTTATATCGTAGAAGCTGGCGCAAGAGAGCAAAATGATATTTTAGAAATTACAGAGTTTTTAAATCCTCAAATTTGCATAGTAGGTGAGATTGGTTTGGCGCATTTGGAATATTTTAAAACTCAAGATAATATCCGCAAAGCTAAGTTGCAAGCTTTAAAATCCAAGCGTTTAGAAAAATACTTTTTACACTCAAGCACCTTATATGAAAATGAATTTTATGATGAGTATTTAAGTGATGTTAGGGCAAGTTTGGAAGGATTGGATTTTAAAATAAGATTAGATGATAATATTTATGACTTTCATGCAAATTTACTAGGTGCTTTTAATGCTTATAATATTAGTGTGTGTATTTTGCTTGCACATTATTTAGGAATTAAAATAGAAAATATTACAAAAAGCGTATTGAATTTAAAGGCAGTAGAACATCGCTTGCAAGTGATTTCTAAAGAGCCTAAATTTATCATAGATGATGGCTTTAATGGAAATTTTAAGGGTATGAGTCAAAGCTATGAGCTTTGTAAAAGCTATCAAGGAAGAAGAGTTTTAGTAACTCCTGGTATAGTTGAAGTTAATGAAGAAGAAAATATAAAATTATGTAAAATTATTAATGAATGTTTTGATTTTGTGATTATTACTTCAGAGACTAATAGCGTGATTTTACAAAAACATATCACATTAGATTTTTATGTATTGAAAGAAAAATCTCAACTTGTGCAAACTTTATCAAGATTAACTCAAAATGGGGATTTGATTTTATTTTCCAATGATGCACCAAGTTTTATGTAAAACCATTTAGCTTATTAAAAAGGCCAAATGGTCTCCATAAATTTTGTCCCCCAAGGCTTGCGTGTAGATTTGTCTATATCGCCTTCAGTTTTATAAAGAATTTTTGCATCAGCTATATATTTACTATCTATCATATTATCTTGAGAAATATCATAAGGTCTTATAACCCCGCTTAGTTGAATGATTTGTTTTTCTCCATTGATTAAAAGCTCACGACTTCCTTCTATAAAATAATTTCCATTAGATAAAACCTTAATTACTCTAGCAGAAATTGTAGTTTGGAAATTTTCACTTCTAGTTTGGCTTCCTGTGCCTTGATATTGTGAAGTACTTGCTGTGGTATAGCCTATATTTGTATAGTCATTAACAAAATCTCTAACTTTGCTAAGTCCGGCACCTGTAGTTATTTGTCCACCACCTAAATTTACATTGTTGTTTTTGCTTGTAGATTTAGAGCCTTGTGAATTTTGTGTAGCATTTTCTCTAATGACTACGGTTACCAAGTCATTTACATTCATTGCTTTTTTATCAGAAAATAAAGGGTTATCTCCTTTACCAAACAGCGATCCAGGATTGCTTTGAGTATTATGATTTTGCTTAGGAGCTAGTTCTTCTACATAAGTAGGTGGTTTCATATTAATATGTGGATCAACTGTGGCACTACAGCCAAACATTACAAAAGGTAACAAGTAAAAATTAACATTTTTAAATTTCATAGCTTTATAACCTTATATTATTATGATGAATTTTAAAATAATTATATTATAAAAAACAATTATTTTGTTAAATAAAGAGGAAAAAATGAAATCTATGTTTTTATTAAACTGCATCGATGAAAAATTTTTGCAGCAGTGTTTAGAAAAGGTACGAGGTAAAATAGCTTTTTACTTTCCTGTTTTTTGTGAAAAAAATAAAGAAAAAATTACTTCATTTTGCACAAAAAGAAATCTTAAAATAGATTTTTTTAGTAGTTTTGAAAAAAATGAGTATCAAGGTAAATTCACTCAAAATTTAAATGATTTTTTTAAAAAAATTATTGAAGATTTTGAGAAAACAAAAAAAGAAAATGATTTTACTATAGTAGTTGGAGTAGATGATTTTGGCTTGATGGGGGATTTAAATTTGAATATAGCCTTAGCTAAAGAGCTAAACACTCCATTGTATGCAAAAAGTCAAGATGAAAATCATACTATGTTAAATTTTTTACTAAGCCAAAAGCTTAGCGACTTTGTTTTGTTAAAAGAAAATGAAGATTTTACTCAAGATTTATTACAAGAATATACTTATAAAACTCAGGCAAGATTTTCTTATGAGCTTTTTGAAAAAGCAAAAGCAGATAAAAAAATAGTAGTTTTACCTGAAAGTTTTGATGAAAGAGTATTAAAAGCTAGTGAATTTTTGATACAAAATGAAATTGTTGATTTGATTTTGCTAGGTGATAGCAATGAAATTTGTGCGAAAGCCAATAGTTTAAATATCAATATCGATGGTGTGCGTATTATAAATCCTAAAAATTCTCAATATAATGAAGAATTTGAAGAGCTTTTATATGAAGCTAGAAAAAGCAAAGGCATGAGTAAAGAAGAAGCTAAAAAACTCGTGCAAGATAAAACTTATTTTGCGACTTTACTTGTGCATACTCAAAAAGCCCATGCTATGGTAAGTGGTGCAAGTACAACTACTGCTGAAACTATTCGTCCTGCTTTGCAAATTATCAAAACAAAACCTGATGTGAGTTTGGTTTCTGGTATGTTTTTTATGTCTTTAGAAGATAAGGTTTTGGTTTTTGCTGATTGTGCTGTTATGCCAAATCCAACCCCTGAACAACTTGCTGAAATTGCTTATGTGAGTGCAAATAGTGCTAAAGCTTTTGGACTTGAACCTAAAGTGGCTTTACTTTCATATTCTAGTGGAGATAGTGGGAGTGGGGCTAGCGTGGATGCAATTAAAGAAGCTACTAAAATAGCTAAAGAAAAATATCCTCAACTTGAGCTAGAAGGTCCTATACAATTTGATGCAGCATATGATATGCTAACAGCAAAAAGTAAAATGCCAAATTCTAAAGTAGCAGGAAAGGCAAATGTATATGTGTTTCCTGATTTAAATGCGGCAAATATTTGCTATAAAGCAGTGCAAAGAACAGCAAATTCTTTAGCTATTGGCCCGATTTTACAAGGTCTTAAAAAGCCAATTAATGATTTAAGTAGAGGTTGCTTGGTGGAAGATATTGTTAATACTGTGATTTTAAGTGCTATTCAAGCACAAGAATAAGGAGAAAAATGAAAATATTAGTTTTAAATTCAGGTTCATCTTCAATTAAATTTAAGCTTTTTGAAAAAGATGAAGCCCTAGCATCTGGTTTAGTGGAAAAAATAGGCGAGCAAAGCTCTAAAATAGAACTAAAAGATCTAAAAAGTGGTCAAAAATACCAAAAAGAATTAGCAATTAAAGATCATGAGCAAGGTATTGAATTAGTAAATGAATTATTTGCTCAAAGTGGAATTTTACATGATTTAAATGAGCTTGATGGGTGTGGACATAGGATAGTTCATGGAGGTCCAAATTTAACTAAACATTGTTTAGTAGATGATGAAATTTTAAAAGAAATTGATAGGGTTTCTCATATAGCACCTTTACATAATCCTGCACATTTAATAGGTATTAAAACTATGATAAAAGCAGCTCCAAAAGTTCCCAATGTGACAGTTTTTGACACAGCTTTTCATCAAAGCATGCCTGATTATGCTTATATGTATGCTTTGCCTTATGAGTTTTATGAAAAACACCAAGTTAGAAAATACGGCTTTCACGGTACTTCACATTCTTATGTAAGTAAACAAGCTGCACATATACTTGGTAAAAATATTAATGAATTTAATGCAATTAGCGCTCACCTTGGAAATGGTGCGAGTGTTTGTGCTATAGAAAATGGAAAATGCGTAGATACTTCTATGGGTTTTACTCCACTAGAAGGTTTGATTATGGGAACTAGATGTGGTGATATTGATCCTGCTGTATTGCCATTTTTAGCAAAAGAATTAAATTTAAATCCATCTGATTTAGATACTATAATGAATAAAAAAAGTGGTGTTTATGGAATTTGTGGGTTTAATGATTTTAGAGATATTGAAGCGCAAATTGAAGAAAATAACGAAAAAGCAAGACTTGCTCTTGATATGTTTTGTTATCGTTTGAGTAAATATATTGGCTCATATTTTGCGATTTTACCTAGAGTAGATGCGTTGATTTTTACAGCTGGTATTGGAGAAAATGATAATATTGTTAGAGCAAAAGTTTGTCAAAGACTAGCACATTTGGGATTTGATATAGATTTAGATAAAAATACACAACTTAGAAATGGTGAGATTAGTAAAAAAGACTCTAAAATTAAAATTTTAATTGTTCCAACAGAAGAAGAATTAGAAATAGCTAAAATTACCACAGAACTTATTAAAAAATAAATAACCTTGAGTTTTAAACTCAAGGTTTGTTTTAAAATGCAGGAACTACGGCACCTTGGTATTTTTCATTGATAAAATCTTTTACTTTTTGACTTTGCAAAGCCTTTATTAAAGCTTTGATTTTAGGATTATCTTTATTATCTTGGGTAGTTACTAAGATATTTGCATAAGGACTTTCTTTGCTTTCTATTAAAATAGAATCTTTTACAGGATTTAAATTTGCCGATAAAGCATAGTTTGAATTAATCACTGCAAAATCAACATCATCTAAAGCTCTTGGAAGTTGTGCTGCTTTTAACTCTTTAAATTTGATATTTTTTGGATTATCTTTAATATCAAGTGGAGTTTTTAATGCGATATTTTTAAAACTAACTAGTTTAGTACTAGCGATAATATCTAAAGCTCTGCTTTCATTTGTCGGATCATTTGGTACAGCTATAGTAGCATTTTGTGGAAGATCTTGGATATTTTTATATTTTTTAGAATAAACAGCCATTGGTTCGATGTGAACTTTTGCAACGCTAATTAATTTTGTGCCTTTATTGGCATTAAACTCATCCAAATAAGGTTGGTGTTGGAAGAAATTCGCATCAAGTTCTTTACTATCTGTACTAAGATTTGGTAAAACATAGTCATTAAATTCTTTAATTTCTAATGTGTAACCTTCTTTTTTTAATAAATCTTTAGTTTGTTCTAAAATTTCAGCATGAGGCACAGGTGTTGCACCTACAGTGATAACTTCATTAGCAAATAAACTTGCACCTAAAATTGTGCTTACAGCGAGCAATTTTAACAATTTCATATTAACTCCTTTTTATAGTTTTTTAAAATGTTTGATTATATTGTAAAAATATTAATAAGATGAGAAAAGTTTTATTTTTGTTTGTTTTTATATTCTTTAGAAAAGCATTTAAGTTCTTTTATAAATTTTATATAACCACCTTTATACCAACTTTTTTGAGCATTAATAAGGGCTTTTCCAATTTTATAAGAATAAGTATTTTGATTTTTAATACCTTCGCTTTTGTAATCATCATAGCTTGATAAAGGTGGAAGTTTAAGGTAAGGTTTTGTTTTCAAATCTTTTTGGTATTGTTTAGCTAGTTTTGTGTGTTTGTAATAAATCTTTAGTAGAGTAAAAGGTAAAAAAGGAATTTTTTTCTTATTCTTAGCACACTCTATAAAGGCATAACCTAGTTTGTATGATAAATGATATCTTGTGCGTTGGATGGATTGCTTGTTGTCTTTGTGAAAAGAGCCTATATATTTACTTCCTCCAAGTTTTAACCATTTTTCATAATATTCTTGCCATTTAGGCCATGTTTGATTGCAAAATTTACTATTCCAAAAACGACTGTTGGTGCCACAAGCATGAACTATAGAAGCATTTTGTGTAAGATTTGTAAGATAATGAGTACTTCCCGTGTATTTGTCTTTTAAATCTTTGACTTTAAAGTGATTTTCATAAACCATTAAGGAAAAAATTCCTTGATCTTGCCAATTTTTAGTATTTTGTGAAAGATAATTATAAATGAATTGATAACACTGTAAAGGATTTGGTATAAGATCGTTAAAGACTAAAATTCCTGTTTGATATACACGCTTATTAAGATATTTTTTTTCTAAAGGCAGTGCTGTGTGAATTAATGTTTTACCTAATCTTGCACCAAAATGATATTTTCTAGCTCTTAATTTACTAAGTTCATCTATACTTTTTAAAAGTAAAACATCAAAATCAAGATAGATAATACTTTCGCATTCATCTAAAAACTTAAAAGCTTCAAATCTTGCAAAAGCCATATGCGTCCATCTTTTTAAGAAAAATAAATTATTAATATCGTTTTGATTTTTATCAAGAGTGGTTAAAAAATCTTCTTGGGTAAAAAGAATAAATTTAATTGTTTTGTTTTTAACAATTTTTTGCATGATATTTTGATCATTCAAGCTAAAACCATCATGTAAAATGTAAAACACATCTACCTTTTCACCCATAACATCCATGATATTAATGAGCAAGGTTCCTATGGTAAAGCTTGAATTTTTAGTCGCTGCTAGTAAGATACCAAGTTTATGTTTCATTGTTTATCTTTTGGTGATTTTATAAAGAATATTTCCTATAAATTGTATGATTTGAACTAAAACAATTAAAACCACAACAGTTTGAATCATAATATCAGTTCTAAAACGCTCATAACCATAGCGAATAGCCACATCACCTAAACCACCACCACCAACAGTTCCTGCCATAGCAGAAAAACCAATAACAATAATCAAAATTAAAGTAATACCATTAATAATACTTGGTAAAGCCTCGCTAAACATAACTTTAAAGATAATTTGTGCTTTACTAGCTCCATAAGATCTTGCTGCTTCAATGATAGCAGGATCAATTTCTTTAAAAGCACTTTCAATCATTTTGGCCAAATAAGGCGCAATTCCTATGGTAAGTGGTACTATGGTAGCAGTTGTTCCTATGCTAATACCAATGAGATATTTTGTAAAAGGACTTAAAACTACAATAAGTACTAAAAATGGAAAAGATCTTAAAATATTGATAATAAAATCAAGCACACTGTAAATGCTTTTATTTTCCCATAAGCCACCTTTATCAGTAACAGTAAGCACAATTGCAGGGATAAGCGCGATTAAAAAGGCTAAAAAAGTGGCTGTAAAACTCATATAAAGAGTTTCTAGTAATGCCGGATAAAGTATATTTTCAAAATTTCTTAAAATTGTTTCTAAGTTCATTACACAAGCTCCCAAATAACGCCATTTTCTTGTAAATAATTTAAAACTCTTTCTTGATCTTTAGCTTCTATATTGATCACCAAATTTCCTAAAGCATTGTTGTTTAATTTTTCTATCTTACCCCAAACTATATTAAAATCAATATTTAAACTTCTAGCCATATGAGTAATAATGCTTTGGTTTGCTTTTTCTTTGCAAAAGTATAAGCGCACATTAACTCCATTTAGTGGTAAAAAATCACTTTCCCCTAGAAATTCACGCATTTTTTCACTTGGTTTTAAGAATAAATCTTCGATTTTCCCTTGACCTATGATTTGTCCATGCTCTAGCAATACAGCCTTTTGTGCTATTTGTTTTACTGCCTCCATTTCATGAGTTACTAATACTACACTGATGTTAAATTCTTGATTGATTTTGGCAATAAGTTCTAAAATATTATTTGTAGTATTTGGATCAAGCGCAGAAGTAGCTTCATCACTTAGTAAAATTTTAGGATTTAAAGCAAGGGCTCTAGCTATGGCTACTCTTTGTTTTTGCCCACCACTTAGCTCATTTGGATAAGCTTTGCTTTTAGCTAAAAGTCCCACAAGATCTAAAAGTTCATTAACTCTTTTTTGAATTGTGCTTTTGTCAAAATTATGAATTTCTAAAGGCATAGCTACATTTTCAAATACATTTTTTCTACTCATAAGTGCAAAATGCTGAAAAATCATCCCTATATCTTTTCTAAATACTCTTAACTCTTTTTCTTTTAAAGTAGCTATTTCTTTACCAAAAACTTCCACACTACCGCTTTGATAATTTTCTAAACCATTAATACATCTTAGTAAAGTTGATTTTCCTGCCCCGCTGTGTCCAACAAGAGCATAAATTTCTCCTTCTTTAACTTCTAAAGAAACATCATTTATAACTAATTCTTTGCCATAATATTTTTTAAGATTTTGTATTTTTATCACTTATTAGCCTTCTAAATTAGAAATTTCATCATTGATTTTTTCAAGTTGAGCTTTAATATTTTCAAGTTGAGTTTTATTTTGCTCAACGACTGCAGTAGGTGCATTAGAGATAAATTTTTCATTTTTCATCATAGCATCTAGCTTGTTAAATTCTTTTTCAAGTTTTGTTTTTTGACTATTAAGTCTATTTAAAACACCGCTTAAATCAAGATCTTGAGTTGGTATAAATACTTCTAAATTCTCGCTTACATCTCTAATGGATTTTTCTAAATTTGTATTGATAAACTCGATGTTTTCACATTTTGCAAGTGTTGAGATGAAATTAGTGTAATTTTTTAACTCAGCCATTAAATTCTCATCGTTTAATTTTATACAAGCTTTTTGAATTTTTGCATTTGCAAGTTCTACTAGGGTTTTTGCACGGCGTAAACTCACTATACTTTCTATAATGATATTGAATAATTTTTCTATTTTTTCATTTCTAGAATTAAATTTAGGATATTTTGAAATCATTATAGAATCATGAGTTTGGATAGAAGTTTTACTTAACTCATGGTATAAATACTCACTAATAAATGGCATAAAAGGATTTAAAAGTTTTAATGCTTCTTTAAAAATACTTCCAAGTTCTTTTATGCTTGATTTTTCAGCCTTGCTAAGCTCAATCCCCCAATCACAAAATTCATCCCAGAAAAATCTATACAAAGTATTTGCCGCATCATTAAAACGGTAGTTGTCTAAATTTTCTCTTGTTTCTTTTACGCATACTTCAAAACGAGATAGCATGTATTTTGCCAAGTTAGTTTGAATTTTGCTTTTATCTAAATCTTCAAATTTTTCTTCATTTAAGAGTAAAAATTTACTTGCATTATAAAGCTTGTTGGTAAAATTTCTAACTTGTATGAGTTTGTCATTGCTTAACTTTATATCTCTACCTTGGATAGCTAAAAGAGCAAGAGTAAAACGCAAGATATCAGCACTATATTCATCCACGCTTTGCACAGGATCAATGACATTACCTAAAGACTTACTCATTTTTCTACCTTGTTCATCTTTAACCAAAGCATGCAAATATATATCTTTAAAAGGAAGTTCACCTAAGGCATTAGTGCTTTGAAACATCATTCTAGCAACCCAGAAAAACAAAATATCAAAACCAGTGATTAATAAAGAATTTGGATAAAAATCTTTTAAATCATCTTCATGCCAAAGTGTATTTTTACCCCAGTCTTTATTACCCCAACCTAAAGTACTCATAGCCCAAAGACCTGAAGAAAACCAAGTATCTAAAACATCAGGATCTTGTTTGAAATTAGTGCTTTGGCATTTTGGGCATTGGCTTGGAGTTTCTTCGCTTGCCCATTCATGAGAGCATTCACAGTAATACACAGGAATTTGATGACCCCACCAAAGTTGTCTTGAAATACACCAATCTTTTAAATCTCTCATCCAAGCATTAAAACTATTAATCCAATGTGCAGGGTAGAATTTGCTTCCACCAAGATTAACTTTTTCTATACTTTCTTTTGCGATTTCATTTTTTACAAACCATTGTTTAGAAATATATGGCTCAACCACATTTTTACAACGATAGCAATATCCTACTTGATTAGTATAATCTTCTATTTTTTCAACAAAACCTTTTTCTTGTAATTCTTTTATAATAATATCTCTTGCTTTTAATCTTTCTAAGCCTTTAAAATGCAAGCAATGTTCATTTAAAATACCTTTTTCATCAAAGATGGTAATAAATTCAAGTTTATGTCTTAAGCCTACTTCATAGTCATTATGATCATGTGCTGGGGTTACTTTCACAAAGCCTGTACCAAATTCCATATCCACATGCTCATCAGTAATAATAGGAATTTTTCTATCTATTAAAGGTAAAATGACATTTTTGCCTATTAAGTGTTTAAATCTTTCATCGTTTGGATTAACCATCACAGCACTATCGCCAAAATAAGTTTCTGGTCTTGTGGTAGCTACTATGATGTATTCTTGAGAATTTTCTAAGAAATATTTTAAATAATATAATTTTCCTTTATTTTCTTTGTGTTCTACTTCTATATCGCTTAATGCTCCATCATGAGTGCACCAATTTACCATGTAATTTCCACGCACGATAAGCTTTTTATCATAAAGATCCACAAAGGCTTTTTTTACTGCATTTACCAAACCCTCATCCATAGTAAAACGCAAACGACTCCAAGCAGGAGTGATACCCAAAATTCGCATTTGCTTAACTATGGTACCACCGCTTTGCTCTTTCCATTCCCATACCTTTTTTATAAATTCTTCTCTACCGAGTTCTTCTTTTTTAATGCCTTGAGCTAAAAGTTGTTTTTCTACAACATTTTGTGTTGCAATCCCTGCATGATCAAGTCCTGGCTGATAAAGAGTTTTGTAACCATCCATTCTTTTATAACGCGTTGTGATATCTTGTAGAGTACAAGTTAGAGCATGACCTATATGCAAAACACCTGTTACATTAGGTGGTGGCATCATAATACAAAAGTTTTTACCTTTTTCTTGAATTTTTTCATTACCATTGATTTCAAAATATCCGCGTTCTTCGCAAATTTTATAATATTCTTTTTCTAGTGATTTATCATACATAATTGCTACCTTGAGAATGAAAATAAATTGTTATGTTAGCTTAAAATTGTTAAAGAAGTTTTGAAATTTAGAAATTAGTTATAAAAAGCTAATTTCTACTTTACGATTATTTTGTCTTTGAGAATCAGACTTATCTTTAGCAGGATAGGTGTCTTTTCCCAAAGATTCTATTTCTATAACCTCAGTAAAACTAAAGAAATGTTTAGCCACATTCATTGCTCTATTTAATCCTATCATATAGTTTGCAAAAGTGCTACCTCTATCGTCTGCATAACCTTGAATTTTAACTCTTTTGAGTATATCTTCTCTTGCTAGATTTTGATTGATTTTTTCAAGTAGATTTTCATTGCTGTATTCACTATATCCATTTCTTTCAAATAAAAATTTTAAATCAGAAATTTTAACATCTACATAATTGTATTTTTTCTTATTTTTAGCAAAAACAATATCTTTATTATATATGCTTAATTTCATATTGTCATTTGAAAGCATATCGATAAAAATAGTTAAATTGTAATCTTGAGAATTAATTTTAACAGGATTAATCATTTCTTTTAACATATCAACCCTATAATCACTTAAACTTTTTCCATCCAATACATAAACTTTAACAAAATCATTACTTAATCTTGGTTCATATCTGCTAGTTTTGCCTTTTGCAATGTATTCTTGCATAGTATTTTTATATTTTGTTGTTTTTTCTTTTTTTATGCTTGTTTGTTTGTTGTTTTCAACGAGAACTTTTTGTTCTTCTTGGGCTACTTTAGGAGTAATAGTTTCATTTTTAGAAACTTCAGCTATATTTGTTTGGGTTGTTGGCGCGACTTCTTGAGTGCTTGTATTTTCATCTATAATAGGATTATTTTGTGCCGAAATTTCTTCTTTTAAAGACTCTGGATTTATTTGTTGTGATGGATAATAAGTATTATCACTTATATTATTTCTTTCTTGATTGTATTGAGTACTTGGCGGAGTGTAGCTTTGATAAGAACTACTTTTTTTATAATCATATACATAAGTATTTGAATCATCTTCAAAATACCACATATAAAAACCAATACTAGCGCCTATTAGCACCACAAAAGCTATACTAAAAGCAATAATACTTTTCATTTTTTATCCTTTGTGAAGTCCTCAAAAGGACTTTGATTATTTATAATTTTTAATAGAATTTTCTAAAATTTCACTTGCTTTTTCAATACCTGCAAATTCTTTTACTTTTACCCATTTGTTTGGCTCAAGCATTTTATATGTTTCAAAGAAATTTTTGATTTTATCTAGGCTTGCTTTTGGTAAATCATCTAAACATTTAATATTACCATATCTTGGATCTATTTTACTTACAGGAACAGCAAGTAATTTTTCATCCATACCGCTTTCATCTTCCATTAATAATACCCCTATTAAACGACAAGGAATCACAGCTCCTGCTTGGATAGGGTATTCATTTAATACTAAAATATCAATAGGATCGCCATCATCTGCAAGAGTATTTGGTATAAAACCATAGTTTGCTGGATAAAACATAGCTGAATACATCACGCGATCAACCATGATGGCTCCGCTTTCTTTGTCAAGTTCGTATTTAATGTTTGATCCATAAGGAATTTCAATAACCGCATTAAGTTTATTTGGTACTTCTCCAACTTTGATTTTGCTAATATCCATTTTTTATCCTTTATTTTAATAAATCATTGATTAAATTTTTCATATCAGCTACGATAGCTTCAATACTTCTTTCACCATTGATTACATGGTGGATATTTTCTTTAGTATAAAAATTTGTTATTTCTTCTAAAGGTTCTAAATAAACTTTCATTCTATTATTAAAAACTTCTTCGTTATCATCAGCACCTCTAGCACGCCCTAAAACTCTTTCTCTAGCAACTTCTTCGCTAACTTTAACTTCTATCACACCTTTTAAAATTACTTCACTTTGATTTTTTAATACCTTATCAAACTCAAGCATTTGTTCAACACTTCTTGGATAACCATCTATTAATATAGTATTAGTTGGTGCATTTTTTAAAGCAGTGATGATAGTATTAACTACCACTTCCAAAGGAACCAAATTTCCTTTAGAAATAAAACTATCAATAGTCTTTCCAAGTTCGCTTCCACTAGCCACTTCTGCTCTTAGCAAATCACCTGTAGAATAATGAGTAATGCTCGCATCATCTGTAGCTATGATGCTTGCATCGGTTGTTTTACCACTACCTGGTGCACCTATGATTAAAAATAATTGTTTCATTTAGTATTCTCCCTTAATCTTATACCTAGTTCTCTCATTTGTTCATTGCTTACTTCGCTTGGAGCTTGAGTCATAAGACATTGCGCTCTTTGT
This sequence comes from Campylobacter sp. RKI_CA19_01122, assembly GCF_025771325.1. NCBI lineage: Bacteria > Pseudomonadati > Campylobacterota > Epsilonproteobacteria > Campylobacterales > Campylobacteraceae > Campylobacter > Campylobacter sp. RKI_CA19_01122. The sequence goes on from NZ_JAKMPZ010000010.1 coordinate 34,440, forward strand.
GTTTTAGGAAATGCTATAACTTCTCTAATACTTGAAGATTTTGTTAAAAGCATGATAAGTCTATCAAGGCCTATTGCTATACCACCATGTGGTGGTGCTCCAAAACTTAATGCATCAAGTAAGAAGCCAAATTTCTTTCTTTGTTCTTCTTCATCAATATTTAAAAGCTTAAATACTTTTTGTTGGATAGGACTTTTGTGAATTCTTATACTACCGCCACCTAATTCTACACCATTTAACACTACATCATGTGCAATAGAATTAATTTCTTCTAAGTCTTGCTCATCAATATTTTTTGGCATAGTAAATGGATGGTGCATTGCAGAATAGCTTCCATCATCATTTTGCTCAAACATAGGAAAATCAATAACCCACAAGAATTCTAATTTATCCTCATCGATAATTTTCATTTCATCAGCAAGGAATAATCTAAATCTGCCCATATAATCAAGCACAGTTTTTTTAATCCCTGCACCAAAAAATACTACATCACCAACTTCTAATTCACATCTTTGGATTAAAGCATTTAAGTCCTCTTCGCTAAAGAATTTACAAAGTGGGCCTTTAGGACCATCTTCTTTCATTTGTATAAATGCAAGCCCTGCTGCTCCAAATTTACGCACAAATTCTTCAAATCTTTGCATTTGGCGTTTAGAAAAAATCGTATCGCCTTTTGGAACTCTTAAAGCTTTAATACGATTTTTCTTCGTGTCTTTTGCGATATTTGCAAAAATTTCATTATTTGATTTTGCAAAAATATCAATCACATCAATAAATTTCATATCAAATCTTAAATCAGGCTTATCAGAGCCATAATTTTCCATAGCTTCTTTGTAACTCATTTGCCTAAAAGGTATGCTAATTTCTTTTCCGCAAGCTTTGAAAATATCTTTAAGTAAATTTTCTGCCATGGCTATGATATCTTTTTGCTCGCAAAAACTCATTTCTATGTCTATTTGAGTAAATTCAGGTTGGCGATCTGCTCTTAAATCCTCATCTCTAAAACATTTTGCAATTTGAAAATATCTATCAAATCCTGAACACATTAAAAGTTGTTTGAAAAGTTGAGGGCTTTGAGGTAGGGCATAAAATTCACCTTGATGTACGCGTGATGGTACTAAATAATCCCTTGCGCCTTCTGGGGTAGCTTTGGTTAAAATAGGGGTTTCAACCTCTAAAAATCCCATTTTTGCTAAAGAATTTCTTGTTGCTATACAAGCAGTTGATCTTAGAGCAAAATTATCATAAAGTTTTTTGCTTCTTAAATCTAAAAATCTATATTTCAATCTTAATTCTTCATTAACGCTTTCATCGCCTATTGCAAAAGGAACTACAGCGCTTTCATTTTCAATAGTAAGTTTATTTATAACAACTTCTATTTCTCCGGTTTTTAATTTTGGATTTACAAGTCCTTCACCACGTGGACGAATTTTTCCTTGTGCTATTAAAACATATTCATTTCTTACTGATGAAGCTATATTATGTGCTTCTTGATTATCTGCTGGATCACATACTAATTGTATAAGTCCGCTACGATCTCTAAGATCGATAAAAATTACACCTCCATGATCACGGTAAGAATTTACCCAACCACATAATGTTACTTCCTCGCCAACATTTTGTATGTTAAGCTCTGTATTATAATGAGTTCTCAAAATTTTTCCTTAGCTTAATTTTGTTCAATTTTGTTATTATAGTATTTTATTCTTTTGCTTAGCTAAGTTTTGTTATAATTTTTTTATGAAAAAATGTATAAATATAGAAAAAATTCAAAAAGTAGGCTTATTTTGCAGGTTAAATACAAATTTAAATGAGCAAATTGCTTTTTTAAAAACAATTTTTTTGCAAAAAAATATAGAGCTTGTGCTATTAGATCAGAAAAAAAATAATCTTAAAGATTTACAGAAATTAGATTTTTTAATTTCTCTAGGTGGGGACGGCACGCTTTTGTCTTTATGTAGGCAAGCTTATCAAGCAAAAAAGCCCATTTTAGGGATAAATGCAGGAAATTTAGGTTTTTTAACTGCTTTTTCTTTTAATGAAGTAGAAAGTTTTTTTAAAGATTTTTTTAAAAATGATTTTAAAATAGAAAAAGCTAAAATGCTTCAAATAACGCTTTGTAAAAAGAATAAAATCATTAAAAAATTTGCTTTTAATGACGCGGTTTTTTCTCGTGATAATGCTTTAATGGCAAATGTGGAAGTTTTTTTTGAAAATAAACTTTTTAATGCTTATTATGGAGATGGTTTAATCATAGCTAGTTCAAGTGGTTCAACTGCTTATAATATTAGTGCAGGTGGACCTATAGTACATCCTTGGAGTGAAATTTTTGTTCTAACTCCGGTTTGTTCTCATTCTCTAACTCAAAGGCCTATTGTTTTGCCTTATGGTTTTGAGCTTGAATTAAAAGTTGAGCATTGTTTGCTGTATTTAGATGGGCAAGAAGTGGTTGATCCTAAAGAATATGATAGAATTCTTATAGGGCTTAGCAAGAAAGAACTTAGTTTTATACATAAAAAAGATAGAGATTATTTCCAAGTTTTAAAAGAAAAGTTAAATTGGGGTAAGTGATGATAGAAAGTATTTTAATCAAAGAAAATTTAGGTTTTAAACAAGCAAAATTAGACTTAGAAGTGGGGCTTACTGTCTTTACTGGTTTAAGTGGTGCTGGAAAGTCTGTGCTTTTTAAGGCTATTTTAGCAGCATTTGCTTTAAGTGAGAGCGAAGCTAAAATGGTGGAAGTTTTATTAAATGATGAGCTTGAATTAGATGAGTTTGGCATTGAAAATGAAGAATTAAATGTATTTAAACTTTTAAAAGATAAAAGCTCGCGTTATTTTGTCAATAATCAACTTATTTCAAAAAAGAATTTAGCCTTACTTTCTAAGAAATTTGTAAAATATCTTTCAGCTAAGGAAAATAATGAGTTTTCAAATGAAAGATTTTTAAACTTACTTGATTTTATGCAATCAAAAGAGGATAAGAAATTTAAAGATTTTTTAAATGAATATAAAAATATTTATAAAGAATATATAGAAAATAAAATTAAATTAGAAAAAATTCAAGAAGAAGAAAAAAAGGTAGAAGAATTAAAAGAATTTACAAGCTTTGAAATACAAAAAATCCAAAGTATTAACCCAAAAATAGGCGAATTTGATGAGTTGATGAGTTTAAAAAAAAGGCTTTCTAAAAAAGACAAAATTGATGCAGCTTGGAATAGGGCAAGCAAAATTTTTGAATTAGAATCAGCAGTGATTGAAGCTTTGCAAATTAGTGATGTTGATAGTTCATTTTTTTCAGAGTGTTTAAATGAACTAAGGGTGGTGTGGGAAAATCAAAGTTTTGATGATTTTGATTTTGATATAGAAGAAGTGCTTAATAGGATAGAAAAACTTTCTTCTTTGATTTCAAAATATGGAAGTATAGAAGAAGCTTTAGAAGCTTTAGAGAAGAAAAAAGCAGAATTAGCTCATTATGAAAATTTAAGTTTTGAAAAAAAAGAATTAGAAGAGAAAGTGCAAAACACTAAAATACTTTTAGATGAGAAAAGCCAAAAATTAAGCACTTTGCGCAAAAAAAGATTAAAAGAGCTTGAAAAATTACTTAATTTTTATCTTGAAAAACTTTATATGAAAGAGATTAAATTAGAGCTTAAAGATTGTGCTTTGAGTATTTTAGGTAAAGATGAAGTGAATTTAAATATAAATGAAGCTAGTTTGAAAAATTTAAGCTCAGGTGAGATAAATCGTTTAAGACTTTCTTTTATCGCAACTGAATGTAATGTTACTAATAAAGCTAGTGGGATAATATTTTTAGATGAAATTGATGCAAATTTAAGTGGTAAAGAAGCAATGAGTATAGCTGAAGTTTTAAAAGAGCTTGCTAAGTTTTATCAAATTTTTGCAATTTCACACTTACCACAGCTTTCATCAAAAGCAAGCAATCACTTCCTAGTAGAAAAAATAGGAAATGAAAGTAGGGTAAGAAAGATAGAAAAAGAAGAAAGAGTAAAAGAACTTGCTAGAATGGTAAGCGGGGAAAATATTACCCAAGAAGCTTTAGAATTTACTAGAACTTTGCTTTAAAAACAAAAAGTAAATTTCAATATGATATAATTAGTTTTTTAAAATTATTTAAAGAGAGTGTTTTACCATGGAAGAAAAAATTTTAATCATTGATGATAATAAGATGCTAACTAAACTTTTAGCAAAAAAAGTAGAAAATACTTTAGGATTAAAGGTAGATGTTGCTTTTGATATGAATAGTGCAAAAGATTTATTGAAAAATGATTATTTTATGGCTTTTGTAGATCTTTGTTTACCAGATGCTCCTAATGGTGAAGTGGTTGATGTAGTTTTAGAAAAAAATATCCCCGCTATTGTTCTTACAGGAAGTAATGACGGACAAACTCGTAAAAAATTTATGGAAAAAGATATTATTAATTATATTCAAAAAGAAAGCGAAGATTGTATTAATGAAATGTTAAATTCTATTAGAATGCTTCAAAAAAATAATAAAACTAAGATAATTTTAGCAATTGCAAATGTAACTTTACGCGCAGAAATGAAGAAAAACTTAAACAATCAGCTTTTTAATGTTTTAGCAGCAGCTCATGGGGAAGAGGCACTAAGCTATTTAAGCGATCATCCTGATACAAAATTAGTAATTTGTGATGCTACTATGCCGGTAATTAATGGGGAAGATTTACTTGTAGAAATTCGCTCAAAATATTCTAAAATAGAACTTGGTGTGATTATGGTTGGGGATAAAGATGATGCATTAGAAGCAAGAGCTTTTAGAAAAGGTGTGAATGATTATGTGATTAGACCTTTCCAAAAAGAATCACTTAATTGTAGAGTAAATAATTGTTTAGATTATATGCAAAAATGTGTTTTGCTAGATGAGTATAGTTTGGGTAAAGATTTATTAACAGGACTTGATGATTATGCTACTTTTGAAAAAAGATTTTTAGATTATTTAGAAGATATACAAGAAAATGAAGAAATGGCGTTGGCTTTGATTGATATTGATAATCTTGCAACAATTAATTATGAATTAAGTTATGATTGCGGTGATGGAGTGATAAAACATACAGCCGAAAAGATTAAAGATCAAATTCGTGGTATGGATTTAGCTACTAGAATTGAAGATGGTAAATTCTACATTGCTTTAAAAAATATAAGCAATAAAGAGGCTTTAAAAGCTTTTTCAAATATAAGAGTTAATATTTCCAAAGAAAGCGTTTTAATAGCTTTAGACGAGGTTGATTATAGCATCTCTGTGGGGGTTGCTTTTGGTAGTAAAGGAAGCCAAATGCAAGATTTGCTCAATAACGCACAAAAGGCATTAGATTTAGCTAAGGCTAATGGAAAAAATAGGGTAGAGGTATGTTTTTAGATTGTGATTTTAGCGAAAAAATCATAGATACTCATTGTCATCTAGATAGTCAAGCTTATTTTGGATATTTAGATGAGATGTTAACGCATGCATTTGAAAATGGTGTAGATAAAATCATTATACCAGGTGCAGATATAAAAGATCTACCAAGAGCAAGAGAGATAGCACATACTTATGATAATGTGTATTTTTCTTGTGGGGTGCATCCTTATGATATAGATGATTTTGATTTAGAAGTTTTAAAAGAATTTATAGATGATAAAAAATGTATCGCAGTGGGTGAGTGTGGGCTTGATTATTATCGTTTAAATACTAATGATGATACTATCAAAACAAGACAAAAAGAAGTTTTTATAGCTCAAATACAACTAGCTATTGAATATAAAAAGCCATTGATTGTGCATGTGCGTGAAGCTAATGAAGACAGCTTTAATATTCTAAAAACATACTCAAAAGAATTACAAGGCGGTGTTTTGCATTGCTTTAATGCAAGCGAGCTTTTACTTCAACTAGCAGATGAAGGATTTTATTTTGGTATAGGCGGGGTTTTAACTTTTAAAAATGCAAAAAAATTAGTGGAAATTTTACCTAAAATTCCAAAAGATAAACTTGTTTTGGAAACAGATGGGCCTTATTTAACTCCAGAACCACATCGTGGTAAAGTAAATGATCCTATTTTAACGCATTTTGTAGCACAAAAAATATCTGATCTTTTAAAATTATCTAAAGTTGAAGTAGTAAAACTTACGAATTTAAATGCTAATCGTTTGTTTTTTCAAGGTTTATAATGAAAAAAAACTTTATATTTTTTATATTAGTATTATTATGTTTAAATGCTAAAGCCTTGCAGGTAACTCCTGAATATTATACTCAGCAAGCTCAAATTCTAAGAAATTTAGACATAGAAGCAAGCTATCTTAGTGATATGTTATTTTTAGAATTTAAAGAATCTTCTTTAAATATGCATTCTAAAACTTTAGTTGATACTATGAGAGAATTTTATAAAATCACTCCAATTATCCGTAAAATTTTAGAAAAAGAAAATATTCCTCAAGAATTTTTATATTTGGCAATTGTAGAATCTGGTTTAAAAATTCATAGTGTTTCTAGAACTAAAGCAGTAGGTGTTTGGCAGTTTATGAAGCCAACAGCACAAACTTTAGGTTTAAGAATAGATCCTTATGTTGATGAGAGAAGAGATTTAGTCAAATCAACTTATGCAGCCATTGCTTATTTAAAGCAATTAAAAGAGCAGTTTGGAAAATGGTATTTAGCAATTTTAGCTTATAATTGTGGTGATGGTAAATTACGCCAAGCTATAAAAAAAGCAAAAAGTGATGATTTAAGAATCTTGCTTGATCCTGATAAAAAATATTTACCATTGGAAACTAGAATTTTTATTAGAAAAATTCTTACTATGGCATTTTTGGCTAATAATAATGATTTTTTGATTTCACAAGATAGTGCTTTGCTTAATTATGCTCTATCGAGTGAAGTTAAAAAAATACCTGTTCCGCCAAGTGTTTCTTTAAGAGAGCTTGCTAAAGTGGCTAAGATGTCTTATAATGAATTTAAGCGTTATAATCCACATTTTAATTATGACTTTACTCCGCCTGATAAAAAAGATTATTATATGTATATTCCTTTAAGCAAAAGTGTGGCTGTAGAAAATGCATTAGAGAATGTAAAGCTAGCTAAAGTGGATACAACTATCCCACATACAAAAATTTATATAGTAAAAAAGGGTGATAGCCTTTATACTATTGCAAAAAAACATAAAATTAGTGTTGAAAGCATTAAAGAATATAATAAAATCAAAGGAAACTTGATTAATATTAATCAAAAACTTGTGTTAAAAATTAAGGAGAATAACAATGCAAAAATCAAAACTACTCAAAAATTACCAAAAAACTCTCATACAAAAGTCGTTAGTCGTTAGTTGTGTAGGGGTTTTATTTAGTGCTTGTAGTATGGTGCCTATTAGCACACCTACTGTGTATTATCCAGAAAGAGATTTTAAAAGTATAAAGCATAATAATACAGGCTTAAAAGGCACTATGAAACCTTATACTATTAATGGTAAAACATATTATCCAACCGTAGTAGAAGTAGGTGAGACTGCTGATGGTATAGCTAGTTGGTATGGACCGGGCTTTCATGGTAAAAAAACTTCCAATGGTGAAACTTATGATCAACATGCTTATACAGCAGCTCATAAAACTTTACCTATGAATACTATAGTAAAGGTAACTAATTTAAAAAATCATCGTCAAACTACCGTAAGAATAAATGATAGAGGACCTTTTGTAGCAGGTAGGATTATAGATTTATCTAATATGGCCGCAAGAGATATTGATATGATTCAAGCAGGAACGGCTCCTGTAAGACTTGAAGTAATTGGTTTTGGAACAAGTGCAAATTCAGGTTCAGTGCATACTAATTCTAATTTAGGTAGCAGTGGGGAGATTGCTGATAGTGGCCATATTTTCCAAGGTGGAGCTTTTATGGTGCAAATTGGGGCATTTAGAAATAAAAGTGGCGCAGAGTTAATAGCAAGTAGATATAAAAATTATAATTCTTATACTTCAACAATACAAACAAGTGCTAAAGATGGTTTACATAGAGTATTTTTAAAAGGCTTTAGAAGTGAGCAAGAAGCAAGGGATTTTGTTGATGGTGGTTCTTTTCCTGGTGCGTTTATAGTAAGAGAGTAAAATTATGATAGAACTTATTTTTTTAGATGTAGATGGTTGTCTAACAGATGGTAAAATCATCTACACACAAAATTATGGTGAAATTAAAGAGTTTAATGTAAAAGATGGTGCAGCAATTGAGGCTTGGCAAAAGCTTGGCAAAAAAGTTGCTATTATTACAGGCAGGACTAGCGAATGTGTGTATTTTAGAGCTAGAGATTTAAAAATTGATCTAGTATATCAAGGTATTAGTGATAAATTAACTTGTGCTAAAGAAATTTTAGAAAAATTAAATTTAGACTTTTCTCAATGTGCTGCTATTGGGGATTATTATAATGATATGAGTTTACTTGAAGCAGTTGCTTATAGTTTTAAGCCAAAAGATGCGCATAAGGCTTTAAAAACTGATAAAGTTTTAAACAGAAAAGGTGGTAATGGAGCAGTGAGTGAGATGATAGAAATTTTAATTGAACATAATAATATGCAAGCTCAATGGGATAAACTTTGGCGATAAAAATTTTTGCTATATTAATGAGTTTATTTGCCTTTGTTATGGTGATTTTAAGTACTCAAGATCCTTATTTGTTTGCAATAAAACCGCAAAAGGTAGATGTGGCAAATATGCAAGCTTTTGATGTGCTTGATTATGAGCTTAATACATCTGTTACAAAAGCTAGTTATCAAGCAAGTCGTTGGGTAAAATACCAAGATAAAGATATTTTTGATGATTTTAAAGTGCAAGCACTTGATTATAATTTAAGTTCGGATTTATTAGTAAGAAATGATGAAAAATCTATTTTAGAAGGTAATGTAAGTTATTTTGATCAAAATCAAACTTCTATTTTTACTCAAAAAGCAATTTATGATATGAAAAATAAAATTTTATTTTCCAATGAAAAATTTAAGGCATATATAGGGTTGAATGAGGTTTTTGGGGATAATTTTTTATATGATGTAAATCAAAAAGAATTAAAAATTCAAGGAATAAAAGCATGGTTTTTAGAGCAATAATTTTTTTGTGTTTGTTAAATTTATTTGCATTTAGTGCTCAAAAAATAGAAGTTTATGCTAAAGATTTTTATTTGGATGAGAAAAATGAAACGAGCATATTAACCGGTGATGTGGAAGTAAAAAAAGGTAAAGATATTTTAAATTCGCAAAAATTAGTCATTTATATGAAAAATAAACAACCCATTAAGTATATAGCTACTAAAGATGCTAAATTTAAAATTATGATGAAAGATAAGATTTATCATGGAAGTGGTGATGAGTTTGTTTATAATGTAGCTAAAGATACATATGAAATTAATGGTAATGCAAAAATTATAGAAGTGCAGTCAAAAAAAGAGCTTATAGGTGATAAAATCATAGTAGATAGAAAAAATATGACTTATAGAGTAGTTAGTAATGATAAAAAACCTGCTAAATTTGTATTTGAAGTAAAAGAATGATATTAAATGCTAAATTTTTAACTTCTGCTTCTAAAATAAATGAAGCTCCACAGCCTATATATACCGAAATTGCATTTTTAGGCCGCTCTAATGTAGGAAAAAGTTCTTTGATTAATACTCTTTGTAAGAATAAAAATTTAGCAAAAAGTTCTTCAACTCCGGGCAAAACCCAACTCATTAATTTTTTTGAAGTTGATTATAAAAAAGATGAGGATAAATTTAAATTGATGTTTATTGATTTACCTGGTTTTGGCTATGCTAAAGTGAGCAAAAAAACTAAGGCTATTTGGAATAAAAATTTAGATGAGTTTTTAAAAGAGCGTAGTTCTATCAAACTTTTTATTCATCTAATAGATTCAAGACATGAAAATTTAGATATTGATGCAAATTTGGATTTGTATTTAGATTCTTTTATTAGAGCTGATCAAAAAAAAATAATAGTTTATACAAAAGCAGATAAGCTCAATCAAAGTCAAAAAGCAAAAATTTTAAATGTAAATAAAAATGCCATTTTAGTTTCAAATTTGAAAAAAAGTGGTATTGATAAATTAGAACAAAAAATTATTTTAGAGAGCTTAGGTTTTAATGAGGAGTAGAAATTTAGTAAAAAATAGATTTGATTTTTCTTATTTATTTTTTTATTTATCTTTGATTTTTTATCAAGTGCTAAGCTCTGTTTATTATTGGATGCCTCCTTTGTTTGGCGTGTTTTTTTGTTATATGATAGTGCTTTTAAAAGAAAAAGAAAGAACTCTTAATAAGCTTGATTTTAGATGGTATTTTTCTTTGTTTTATCTTTTATTAATTGATATTATCCATGGATTTTATCTTTTTAGTTCTTGGATAGCTTTTTTTGTTTTTTATCATCTTTTTGTTGATTGGTTTAAAAGTAAATTAAAACTAGGCCATTATTTACTCGTTATATTTACCTTTTGTGCTTATATTTTTATCTATCTTTTTGATGTATTTTTGGCGTATTTAGATAATAGTCAAATTTTAAAATTTGGTATTGAATATCTATGGTTTTTTGTCGTTGAAGCTTTGATTTCTTTTGTTATTTTTAAAGGGAAAATCTAATATGCGTATGCGTTTGGTGATGGGATTTATAGCTTGTTTTTTTATACTTTTACTTGCTAGAGTGTATTATATAAGCATTAAATCTAATGTTTATTATGAAGAAATAGCTAAACAAAATGCCATTAAAACGCAATTTTTAGCACCTGTAAGAGGGCAAATTTTAGATGTTAAAGGTAGGCCCTTAGCAGTAAATAAATTAGGTTTTTCAATCTCTATAAAGCCATATTTGTATATAAAAAAGAAAAACAGAAATCTTTTAGAGCAGGAATTGCAAGTTATAGTAGATGCTTTTCCTGATTTAAACATAACTAAATTAAAACGAAATTATATAAAAGCAGATTCTTATTATAATCAAGATTATATAGAAGTAGTTCCATTTATAGAATATGATGCTATGATTAAGCATTTTACTAAGCTTAATTTGCGTGAAAATATGCAAGTTAAATCTACTACTCAAAGATTTTATCCTTATGATGCTTTAGCTAGCCATGTTATAGGTTATGTTGGAAAAGCAAATTTAAACGATATGAATGAAAATGAAATTGCAAGATTAACTAGCTATGTAGGGCGTAGCGGTATAGAGCGTTCTTATAATGAAATTTTGCAAGGTCAAAAGGGTGAAAAGGTTAGCAAAGTAAATGCGTTAAATAAAGAAATAGAAGAACTTTCTTATAAAAAACCTACTTCAAGTAATATCACTTTAAGCATTGATCTTGATTTGCAAGAATACTTGGCTAGTATTTTTGAAAATTTAGCAGGCGCTGCTATAGTAATGGATGTAAAAAGTGGAGCTATTTTAGCAGCGGGTAGTTTTCCTGAATATAATCTCAATCCTTTTGTTACCGGTATTAGTCAAGAAGAATGGGATAAACTTTCTAATGATTTAAACCATCCTTTTACTAATAAACTCATTAATGGTCTTTATCCTCCAGGTTCAGTTATAAAAATGGGAACAGCTTTAGCATTTTTAGATAGTGGAAAAGTGAATGAAAATCATAAATATTTGTGTGATTCTAACTTTGAACTTGGTGGTAGAAAATTTAGATGTTGGAAGGCTATAGGTCATGGTTATGTAGATATGACAGATGCTATTAGAGAAAGCTGTGATGTATATTTTTATAAAGGAGCTTTGGAGGTTGGTATCGACATCATTAGTTCTGTTTTTGAAAGAATAGGTTTTGGTGCAAAAACAGGAGTAGATTTACCTAATGAATTTATAGGAACAGTTCCTAATAGAATTTGGAAAAAAGAAAAATACAATCAACCTTGGTATCAAGGTGAAACTTTAAATACAAGCATAGGTCAAGGTGATTTTCTTGCTACTCCTATGCAAGTGGCTAAATTTACAGCTATGATTGCTACGGCTAAAAATATCACACCGCATTTTTTACATAGTATTGATGATAATGTTACTAAGGTAAATTTTGACAATAATGAAAGTGTTTTTACGACTTTTGAATTATCAAAACTTCCACTTTTAAGGCGTGCGATGTATGAGGTGGCCAATGTTGATGGTGGAACTACGGCAAGATTTTTAAGAAATTCTCCTATTACTATAGCAGCCAAGACAGGAACAGCTCAAGTAGTTGGAATTTCCCAAAGTGAAAAAAAGCGTATTAAAGAAGAGGATTTAGAGTATTTTTTAAGATCTCATGCTTGGATTACTTCTTATGCGCCTTATGAAAAACCTCAATATGTAGTAGTAGTTTTAATCGAACATGGAAAAAGTGGTAGTAGCGCAGGCGGACCTGTACTTGCTAAAATTTATCAAAAACTTATAGATTTGGGTTATATTGATAAAAAATATATTAAGAAAAAAGCTAAATGATTAGCATTCCATCGCCATAAGAATAAAAACGATATTTGTTTTTTATAGCTTCATGGTAAAGTTCTAAAGTTTTTTCTCTACCTATAAAAGAGGCCACAAGCATAATAAGAGTTGATTTTGGTAAGTGAAAATTAGTGAGTAAAAAATCAAGTCTTTGTGGGGTATTTTGTGGGTGTAAAAACAAATCACAAAAACCTTCTTTTAATTTTTTTCTATGATAATACTCTATACAACGAGTAACTGTGGTACCTACACCAAGTATTTTTTTAGAAGAATTAATCAAAGCACAAGTTTCATCATCAACATAGAAAAATTCTGAATGCATTTTATGCTCGCGTATATCTTCGCATTCTACACCTTTAAAAGTTCCCGCACCAACATGAAGTGTGATAGTATGGATATTATGATTTTTTTTAAGTTCTTTTATCATTGCTTCATCAAAGTGCAAGCTTGCAGTGGGTGCAGCAACCGCACCTTGATTTTTGGCAAAAATGCTTTGATAGTTAATGTTATCTTGTGCTTCATCTGCTCTTTTAATATATGGTGGTAAAGGTATATGGCCTATTTTTTCTAAAATTTCAAAAACTTCATGATGATTGAATTTTTTTTCATCATTAAAAAATTCTACTTCTCTTGTGCCATCATCGTGTAATTTTTTGATTTTAGCTTTTAAAGAATTTTCAAAATATAAAATTTGTCCTTCTTTAACCTTGCCACGAATTTGAACCAAAAAATCATTATTTTTTAAAGGGTGATTAATGAAAAGTTCTATTTTGCTACCACTTTCTTTAAATCCATAAATTCTTGCTTTTATTACTTTAGTGTCATTAAAGATAATTTCACAAGGTGGTAAAATTTTAGCTAAGTCCTTAAAATGTAAATGTAAAATTTGATCTTTACATCTTTCATAAACTAAAAGTTTAGCATTCTCCTTGGGTAAGATAGGAAAATTTGCTATAAGTTCATTAGGTAAATCATAATCATAACTAGAAAGCAAAAGATCTTTATCAATCGTTTTCATCATTTTCTTTTTGACTAGGATTAACTTTTTTGGCTATGTAAATAGAAATTCCATAAAGCCCGCACAAAGGAACGGCCATTAAAAATTGTGAGATTATATCAGGTGGTGTCATCATAGCTGAAAAAACAAAAATTACTAAAACTGAAACCCTAAAGTGTTTTTTTAAAAATGCATCATCAATAAGTCCAAGTTTGGCAAAGAAAAAGGTTATCACAGGCATTTCAAACGCTAAGCCAAAGGCAACTACAAGTTTAGTAAAAAATCCCACATATAAGCCTATGCTGATTAAAGGTTTAAAATCTTGAGTTTGCACCCCAAAATCAATTAAAAATTTAAAAGCTAAAGGTATGACTATATAATAACAAAACAAAGCTCCAAGCGCAAACATAATGCTAGCAAAGCTTACAAAAGGCACTACTAATCTTTTTTCATTATCATAAAGTCCTGGTGCTACGAATTTCCAAAACTGCCAAAAAATAACCGGTAAAGAAATCAAAAAAGCTGTAAAAAATGAAACTTTCATTGCAGTAAATAAAGGCTCTTGTAATTCAACGAAAGTCATTTGTTTTGAAATTTCAGGTAAGGCTGCTTCAACGGGTGCTTTTAGTATATCTATGATATAACTATTAAAACTAAAGCATACAAAAAACATTACAACAACACAAGCTACGCTTATAAATAATCTTTTTCTAAGTTCTACTAAATGCGGTTTTAATTCTTCAAACATTCTTAGCTTTCCATTTTTTGAGTATTTTTTTCATCTTTTTGAGTTTTTTCTTCTACACGCGAAAGTTCTTGTATATCTTTTTCTAAATCATTAATTTCACTTTTTAACTCTTTGGTATTATTTAAAATATCTTCTTTGAGTTGATCAAATTCTTCAAAACTCAGTTTTTTTCTGATATTTTCGTTAGTTTGTGAAAATTCATCTTTGTATTTTTGTGCTTCATCTTTTAACTCTGCTATTTTTAATTCTTTATTGATACTTGCTTTTGCTTCATCAATATTACTTTTAATGGCTTTTAAAATTTTTGCAATTTCAACTATAGTTGAAGGTAGTTTTTCAGGCCCAAGAACTAAAATAGCTATAACTAAAATAACTAAAATTTCTCCAAAACTCATTATTTTATCTTCTTTCGCTTAAATATATAGTTTGCATTTTACATAAAAATACTTAAAAATACTATTACTTTTATAATATTAATATATAAAGATATCTTGATATATTAATATATTTTTGTTATGCTTATTTTAAAATGAAATGGAGTGAAAGATTATGGAAAAGTTATTTTTTATTTTTAAAGATTTTTTGATTTTATTTGTTGAAATTTCTATTTTATTTATATTAGTTAGCATGTTTATTGCTTATCTTAATGAGCGTTATGCTAAATTTTTCAATGAACATTTAAAGAAAGATTCTTTTGTAAGTTATATAAAGGCTATTCTTTTGGGTAGTTTAACTCCCTTTTGTTCATGTTCAAGCATACCGCTTTTAAATGCATTTTTAAAAGCTAAAGTACCACTTGGAGTATGTATAGCTTATTTGATAACTTCGCCTTTAATTAATCCTATTATAGTAGTGATGTTTGTAGTAAGTTTTGGCTTAAAAATCTCTTTATTTTATGTGGGATTTTTATTTAGCGTGATTTTGTTTATTGCTTTTTGTGTTTCAAAAATAAACACTCAAAGATTTTTTAATGAAGACTTTTTAAAAAATGATTTAGAACAAACTTCAAAGTGTTGTTCTAATGATACTTCTAAAAGTTTATGCTGTGAAAAACCTAGTTCTATTTTTGTTAAAAATTCTAAAATTAGCAGTAAAATTTTAAAATTTAAGACTAAAACAAAAGAAAATAAAATCAAAATATTATTTATGCAAAGCTTTAATGAATATAAAAAAATTCTGCCATATATTATTATTGGTATGGGTATTGGGGCTTTTATACACGGCTTTTTTCCACAAGATTTTTTTCAAAATTATATGAAAGATTATGGGGTATTGGGTGTATTTATAGCAGCATTTATAGGGGTTTTGCTTTATATGAATTGCACTGCTATGATTCCTGTAGCACTAGCTTTAACTACCAGTGGAATTCCGCTTGGTATAATGATGAGTTTTTTAATAGCAGGAGCAGGGTGTTCTTTACCTGAACTTATTTTACTTAAAAGAATTTTTAAAACAAGCTTTTTGTTTTTATTTGCAGGTATGATTGTTTTTATTGCAATTAGTTTTGGACTTTTAATGTTTTTTATATAAGGAATTTTATGCAAGAATTTTTAAAAATAACAAGTGCAATTAATGATGAAAGCAGGATTTTAATCTTAGCTTTTTTACAAAAATATGGAAAACTTTGTGTGTGTGATTTGCAAAGCTCTTTAAATATGAGTCAATCAAGGCTTTCAAGACATTTAAAAATTTTAAAAGAAGCTAATTTTTTAGAAGTAGATAGACAGGGTGTTTGGGCGTATTATGGAGTAAAAGAAAATTTAAATAATTTTTGCAGCGATATATTAAAAAATATCAATGAACTTTCTATAAAGCTTCCTGAATTTAAAAGAATTTCTTGTGAATGCAAAGCTTAAGTGCTAATATACAAAGCTAGTTCATCGCTTAAAAGATAATTAGTATTATAAAAAATTCCATTTTTATATACTAATTTCCCTTTTTTGCTAAGAAACATTGCCTTTTCTTTTTCTAAAGGTTCTAGCTTTGTTTCATCCACTCCTATAATGCTTCTAAGTCCTAGAAAAATATGCTCTAAACACAAATCTTGTAAATTTAAATTTTCAACCTCCCTAAAACAGGGATTTGCTATATAATCTTTTAAACTTTTTTTAGTATAAAATCTTTGATTTTTTGAAAATCCTACTGCGCTTAAACCACATCCTATATAGTCTTTTCCTTGCCAATAAGCAAGATTATGTTTGCAAATTTGTCCAAAATTACTGATTTCATATTGTTTATAACCAAGATTTTCAATTGCTTTGATAAAATGTTTTGCAAGGCGTGGAGCGTTTTTTTTATAATGAAATTTTTTAGCAAATCTTGTCTTTTCTTCTATAGTTAAATTATAAGCACTCACATGGCTAATATCAATTAAAGCGAGTTTAGAAATTTCATAATCAAGCATTTTACTATCATCGAGTTTTGTATCATAAATTAAGTCTAAATTTATATTATTAAATCCTGCTTTTTTTGCATTTTCTATACTTGTAAAAATGTTTTTTTGATCATGAATACGCCCAAGGAATTGTAATTTTTTTTCATGAAAACTTTGCACCCCAAAAGAAATGCGGTTAAAACCTAAATTTTTTATCTCTTTAAGCCAAGAAAAATTGCTTGAGTTAGGATTTGCTTCTATGCTTATTTCATTATTTTTTTGTAAATAACTTTGCAAAAAAATAAAAATTTTTTCATAAAAATTAACACTCATTAAACTAGGAGTACCACCACCTATAAAAATAGTTTTTATGGAATTTTTATCAAGCTTGAAAAAATCTAATTGATATTTTATATCTTGCATTAATGCGTTTAGATAATCTTTTTCAAAATCTTTTTTTTTAAGTGAAGTAAAAGAACAATAAAAACATTTACTTTCGCAAAATGGTATATGTATATATAAATGCATAAAACTTCTTTAAAATGTGATTATAAATTCGTATTTTTTTGTTAGAATTATATTATCAAAAAGTCAAGGATAAGAAAATCATGGAAAAAGAAAAAAAATATAGGCCAAATGTAGCCGCAATAGTGCTATCATCAGCTTATCCTTTTGAATGTAAAATTTTACTCGCTAAACGCAATGATATGGAAAATATATGGCAGTTTCCTCAAGGTGGAATAGATGAGGGAGAGGATGCTAAAAGTGCGTTATTTAGAGAATTAAAAGAAGAAATAGGTACAGATGAGATTGAAATTTTAGCCGAACATCCTGAATGGATTAGTTATGATTTTCCACCTAAGGTTGCACAAAAAATGTATCCTTATGATGGTCAAAATCAAAAATATTTTTTAGTTAGATTAAAAAACAAAGCTATTGTTAATCTAAATACTAAAAATCCTGAATTTGATGCTTATAAATTTGCTTCATTGGAAGATGTGTATGATATGATTAATCATTTTAAAAAGCCTATATATATTAGAGTTTTAAAATATTTTAAAGAAAGGGGGTATATTTAATGCTGGTTGTACAAAAATATGGGGGAACGAGTGTAGGAACGCTTGAGCGTATCGATGAAGTTGCTAAAAGAGTGGCAAAAAGTAAAAAAACTTGCGATAAGTTAGTTGTAGTAGTTTCTGCAATGAGTGGAGTTACTAATGAGCTTATTGATTTTGCACATCATTTTAGTAAAAATCCTTCAGGTCGTGAGATGGATATGCTTTTAAGTAGTGGTGAGCGTGTAACTTCATCTTTACTTGCTATTGCATTAAATGAAATGGGTTTAAAAGCTACTGCATTTTCCGGACGCAATGCAGGGATTATTACAGATGATGTTTATACTAAAGCAAGAATTGAACACATTGATACTACAAATATCAACAAGGCTTTAGATGAAGGATATATCGTAGTAGTTGCTGGCTTTCAGGGTATTGACAAAATGGGTAATGTTACTACTTTGGGTCGTGGTGGAAGTGACTTAAGTGCAGTAGCGCTAGCTGGGGCTTTAAATGCTGATTTGTGTGAAATTTATACCGATGTAGATGGGGTCTATACTACCGATCCTAGAATTGAACCAAAGGCTAAAAAGCTAGATAAAATTTCTTATGAAGAAATGCTAGAACTTGCAAGTTTAGGAGCTAAAGTTTTGCAAAATCGCTCTGTAGAGCTTGCTAAAAAATTAAATGTAAAATTAGTTACTAGAAGTAGCTTTAATGAAAATGAAGGCACGATCATTACTAAGGAGGAAAATATGGAACAAGCTTTGGTTAGTGGTGTAGCACTAGATAAAAACCAAGCAAGGGTTACTTTAAGAAATATCGATGATAAACCAGGAATTGCTGCTGAAATTTTTGGAACTTTAGCAAATGAAAATATCAATGTAGATATGATTATTCAAAATGTAGGTTTAGATGGAGCTACAAATTTAGGCTTTACTGTGCCTGAAAATGAGCTTGATTTAGCAACTAATGCTATGAAAAAAGTTTTAGGTGCTAATGCTAATATAGAAACAGATAGTGCTGTGGTAAAAGTTTCAGTTGTGGGTGTGGGTATGAAATCACATTCTGGAGTAGCTTCAGCAGCTTTTAAAGCATTAGCAAATGAAAATATCAATATACAAATGATTTCTACAAGTGAAATTAAAATTTCAGTCATCGTGCATGAAAAATACGGTGAATTGGCTGTAAGAGTACTGCATGAAGTTTATAAACTAGATGTATAAATGAGTAATAGTTTTTTAAAATTTACCCTAGAACAAATCCGAGAAAATGGCACTTATACAAGTTGGTTAGAAGAAAGGCGTCTTGAATGGTCGCCTTTGATCGCTTCTAAGTTAGCTTTGCTTTTGCAAGGTTATACTTTTATTGTGATTACTGATGAGCAAAGAGCTTGGTTTGAAGAGTATTTTTTAAGTCAAATCAATGCTAGCACTACAAGGCCCTTAGTGCCTTTTGTATCTTTAAAAGGAATTTATAATAAGACTTGCAATACCCAAGAAGATATAGATTTGCTAAATGATCTTTTAAGTATTTCTTTTCCTAATGGTTATGCTTTTTTTTATATAGGAACTAATACAGGATTTAAATTTAAAATCGCTAATTCTAAAGCAGAAAGTATGCTTTGGCTTTTTGATGAGCAATTACAAAATAGCTTTTATCTTTCCTCACGCGATAAGGAATTAGACTATAAGCTTATTTCTTTATATAAAGTATTTGAGCAAAGCTTAGAGGCTGTGCTTTTTTCTAAGGTAGAAATTTGAATCTAAGAAATAAAATCATTATCCATAATGATTTTGAGTTTATGCAAGAAAAACTCACAGAAGAATATGGTCAAAAAAATCTTAGATTTTTCATACCTAAAAATCCTGACTTAGAATTAAGATTAAATGACTTAACTTATGACAAAAACGCTCAAGCAACGGCAAGGGCTATTATAAAAGAAAGTTATATGGCTGAAGCACAAGCTAAAATTATTGTTATACTAGCTAAGTCTTTTCGTGAAGAAGCACAAAATTTTTTATTAAAACTTTTTGAAGAGCCACCAAAAAATGTGTATTTTATCATCGTAGCTCCTTCAAAAAATGTTTTTTTACCTACTATACTTTCAAGATTTATCATAGAAAAGCATAAAATTCAAAAAGAAAAGATGTCTTTAAATTTAGATCTTAAAAAAATGGATCTAGCTCAAATTGCTTCATTATTAAAACAATATGAAAATATAGACAAGCATGAATGTTTAGATTTAATTAGTGTTTTAAGCTATGAGTGTTTTAAACAAGATATAAAATTAAACGATGAAGAAATTGATTTTTTTTATAAAGCTTATGAGTTAGCTAAATTAAATGCAAAGCCAACTATTTTACTAAGCACCATAGCTTTAATTTTACACGAGAGAAAAAATGAAAATCATTAAAATCAATCCTAACACAGACTTTGAGCAAATTTCTAAATATATAAAGCCACACAAAGCAGGTGAGAAAATTATGAGTGAAAAAACTCAAATTCATTTTTTTCTTATCAAAGAATTAAGAGCACCTGCTGCAAATATACTTAAACAAGACGCACTAAGGGTTGGAGCTGAACTTGTAACACATAAAGAAGTTATACTAGGTAAAGAACATACTAATGCCTTACTTATGGTAACGCAAGATCAAGCTAAAAAGCTTATAGAAAAAGAAAAACTACAAGATTTTAAGCTTAAAAATTTAGCACTATTTTTAAAGTCTAATTTCGCTAAACCAAAATATGCAAAAATTATGGGTGTGATTAATATTAATGAAGATAGTTTTAACGCTCAAAGTAGGGTTAAAGAAAATGAAGTTTTAGAAAAAATCGAACTCATGATCTCTCAAGGGACTGATTATATAGATATAGGCGGGGTTTCTTCAAGGCCTGGAAGTATGTATTGTGGGAAAGAAGAAGAGTTTAAACGCTTAAAAAATACCCTAGATTTAATCTATAAAGAAAAACTTTATGAAAAATGTATTTTTAGTTTAGATAGTTTTGATGAGTATTGTTTAGAATATGCTTTAAATAAAGGCTTTAAACTTATTAATGATATTACCGGTTTTAAAAATGAAAATTTAGCCAAACTAGCTTTAAAATACAAAGCCACTTATACACTCATGCATATACAAAATACCCCACAAAATATGCAAGATAACCCGCATTATGAAGATGTACTCGCTGAGCTTGATGATTTTTTTACGCAAAAGCTAGAAAGGCTAAGTGAGCTTGGTTTAGAAGATGTGATTTTAGATGTTGGTATTGGTTTTGGTAAAAGTCCTTGGCATAATATGATGTTAATCAAACATTTAGAGCATTTTTTACGCTTTGAAAAAGAACTTTTAATCGGAGCTAGTAGAAAAAGTATGATAAATGCTTATTTTAGCTCAAGTGTTGAGCAAAGACTAGCGGGTACGCTTTATTTGCATTTAGAGGCTTTTAAAAATGGTGCCAGCATTATAAGAGTGCATGATGTGTATGAACATAAGCAAATGTTTGAACTTGCAAAAGCTATGGATGAACTTTCTTTGGAGTAGTGATGACTTATCAAGAGTATTTAGAAAAGGTAAAATTGGCAAAAGAATGGATGAGGGCTTATTATGAAGATGATGAGCCTTTAGCAAGCGATGAAGAATATGATAAACTTATAAGAGAGTTAAAAGCATTTGAAACGCTTCATCAAGAAAAGATTTCTAAAGATTCTCCTACGCAAAATATCGCCCCAACTATACAAAGTGAATTTTACAAACTTGCACATAGTGCAAAAATGTGGTCTATGGAAGATGTTTTTGATGAAGCTGAGCTTAGAGCTTGGGCAAAAAGAGCTAAATGTGAGTTTGATTTTTTCATAGAACCTAAATTTGATGGAGCGAGTTTAAATCTTACTTATGAAAATGGTATTTTAATCAGCGGTGCTACAAGGGGTGATGGAGAAGTAGGCGAGGATATTACTTTAAATGTAAAAGAAATATCAAACATACCTCAAAAAATTCCTTATAAAGACAAGATAGAAATTCGTGGCGAAGTGGTAATTTTAAAAGAAGATTTTGAAAAAATCAATGAAAAAAGAGCTAAAGATGGCTTGAGCTTATTTGCAAACCCACGCAACGCAGCAAGTGGCTCTTTAAGACAGCTTGATACAAGCATTACAAAAGAAAGAAATTTAAAATTTTATCCTTGGGGAGTGGGGGAGAATTCTTTAGAATTTAGCAAGCACTCTGAAGTGATGGAATTTATAAGAAGTCTTGGTTTTTTAAAAGATGATTTTGTTTTTTGTGTGAAATCTTTAGATGGGGTTTTGGAAAAATACCACGAGCTTTTAGAAAAAAGAGATCAAAAGCCTATGATGATGGATGGTATGGTTGTAAGGGTAGATGATTTAGCTCATTGTAAGCTTTTGGGTTATACAGTGAAATTTCCAAAATTTATGGCCGCGTTTAAATTTCCTGCTTTGGAAAAAACTACAACATTACTTGGGGTTAATTTACAAGTTGGAAGAAGTGGGGTGATTACCCCTGTGGCGGTTTTAGAGCCTGTAAATTTAGATGGGGTTATCGTAAAGTCTGCAACCTTACATAATTTTGATGAGATAGCTAGACTTGGAGTGATGATAGGCGATAGCGTAAGTGTGATAAGAAGTGGCGATGTCATACCTAAAATCACTAAAGTTTTTACTCAAAGGCGTGATGGTTTAGAAAGTAAGATTGCTAAACCAACTCTTTGTCCTGAGTGTTTAAGTGAGCTTTTAGATGAGGGTGCTTTTTTAAAATGTCAAAACTTAGATTGTAAAGCAAGACTTGTAAATTCTATCATACATTTTGTATCTAAAAAGTGTTTAAATATAGACGGCCTTGGAGAAAATATCGTCGAGCTTTTATTTAAAGAAGGAAAAATCACTAATATAGAAAGTATATTTTTCTTAAAATACAGCGATTTTGAAGGCTTAGAAGGTTTTAAAGAAAAAAAAATCAACAATCTTCTAAGTGCTATTGAAAATGCAAAAAAATGCCCCTTATCAAGGTTTATCACTGCTTTGGGTATAGAGCATATCGGAGAAGTAGCAGCTAAAAAATTAGCTCAATCTTTTGGCTTTGAATGGTTTATGCAAAGCTATGAAGCTTATGCAAATTTAGAAGGCTTTGGCGAACAAATGGCTAAAAGCTTAGAAGAATTTACCCATGTCAATGCAAATCGCATTAAGCATTTTTATGAAATTTTGCATTTAGAAGATGAGAAAAAAGAGCTTAT
Organism: Campylobacter sp. RKI_CA19_01122; assembly: GCF_025771325.1. Taxonomy (NCBI): domain Bacteria; kingdom Pseudomonadati; phylum Campylobacterota; class Epsilonproteobacteria; order Campylobacterales; family Campylobacteraceae; genus Campylobacter; species Campylobacter sp. RKI_CA19_01122. The sequence continues at coordinate 57,319 of NZ_JAKMPZ010000010.1, forward strand.
TATAAATGATAATATTTCTAATAAAACCTTTGTTATCACAGGCACTTTAAGCAAATCACGCGATCATTTTAAAGAACTAATCGAAAGCTTTGGAGCAAAGGTAAGTTCAAGTGTGTCTAAGAAAACTGACTTTGTATTATATGGAAGTGAAGCAGGCTCAAAGCTTGAAAAGGCTCAAAGTTTAGGAGTTAAGTGCATCAATGAAGCTGAGTTTAACGCTCTTTTAGGCGGTGATGATGAGGTATGATGTTTTTGTAAGTGCAAAGTTAAACATTTCTCGCAACAAAGCTTGTGAGTTTATAGAAAACAAGCAAATTTTACTCAATGGCGAGTTTAAAAAAACCTCTTTTAAAATCACATCTTTAAATCCTTTAGAAGATGAGAGTTTAAAACTCACGCTTTTAGAAGAGCTTTTTGTAAGCAGAGCTGCTTTTAAGCTCAAGCATTTTTTACAAGAGCATACATTTACCATAAAAGATAAAATTTGTTTAGATATAGGTTCATCAACCGGAGGTTTTGTGCAAATTTTACACCAAAATAATGCTAAACACATCACAGCTTTAGATGTAGGCTCTAACCAACTTCATGAGAGCTTAAGAAATTTAGAAAATATCCAAATTTGTGAAAATACTGATTTGCGTGAGTTTAAAAGTGAAATTTTATATGATGTTATCACTTGTGATGTAAGTTTTATATCTTTAACACATTTGATTTTTCATATAGATAAACTTGCTAAAGATCTTATCATCTTGCTTTTTAAACCTCAATTTGAAGTAGGTAAAAATGCTAAGCGCGATAAAAACGGAGTGGTAAAAGATACTAAAGCCATCAAAAATGCTAAAGAAAGCTTTGAAAAAGCTTGCGCAAAGCTTGGTTGGATCTTGCAAGCAAGTCAAGAGTCACACTTAAAAGGAAAAGAAGGTAATGTTGAGTTTTTCTACGCCTATAGAAAAAACTAAGATCACAAATTTAGCCATAGGGCGTTTTGATGGTATGCATTTGGGGCATTTTGAGCTTTTTAAGCATTTAGATGAAAATGGCGCCTTATTTATCATCACTAAAGAGGAAAAAGAAGCCCTAACACCTAAGGATTTTAGAGTAAATTTGGTTGATTTTCCTTTGATTTTTTGTGATTTTGATAAAATCAAAGACTATAAAGGCGAGGATTTTTTAAAGCTTTTAAAGCAAGAATTTCCCAAACTAGAAAAGATCATTGTAGGTTATGATTTTAAATTTGGCAAAGAAAGAAAATGCAGTGCCAAAGACATACAAAGTCTTTGTGGTATAAACACCATCATCGTAGATGAGTTTAAAATTCAAAATAAAAGTGTTCATACAAGTATGATTAAAACCTTACTTAAAGAAACAAAAGTCAAAGAAGCTAAAAATTTTCTAGGTAGATTTTATAATATACAAGCAAATATCATCAAAGGTCAAGGTATAGGCGCTAAAGAGCTTTTTGCAACTTTAAATTTACATACAAAAGACTTCTTTTTACCCAAAGATGGCGTATATGCGACTTTAGTAAAGATTGAAAATAAAAGCTATCATAGTGTAAGTTTTATAGGCATAAGATCTACTGATGAAAATTTTGCTTTAGAAACGCATATTTTAGATGAAAATTTCACAAACACAAAAGCAATTTCAGTTGAGTTAAGTTTTATTGACTATATAAGAGCTAATGAAAAATTTAACGACTTAGCCTTATTAAAAGCACAAATTAGTAAAGATATTGACAAAGCAAAAGAAATTTTAGGAAGATTAAATGAAAGATGAAATTTTTAAAAAACCCTTGGAAAAACAATTTGAATTTGATAAAAGCGTAGCAAGTGTTTTTGATGATATGGTGTCAAGATCTGTGCCTTTTTATACGCAAAATTTAAAACTCATAGTCGAACTTATTGATCATTTTGCACCACAAAATGCGAGAATTTGTGATCTTGGTTGTTCTACGGCTAGTTTATTGCTTGCACTTTATGAAAAAAGAAAAGATTTTCTTTTAAGCGGGGTTGATGAAGCTAATGCTATGTTAGAGATCGCCAAAAACAAATGTCAAGCCTTTGGAGCTAGGGTGGAATTTCATCAAAAAAATTTAGATGATTTTGAGTTTTTTAAAAATGATGTTTTTATAGCTACTTATACTTTGCAGTTTATCCGCCCACCTAAAAGACAAGAATTAGTTGATAAAATCTATCAAAACTTAAAAGAAAATGGTATATTTGTGCTTAGTGAAAAAATTCTTTATGAAGATGTAAAAATAGCTAAAAAAATGATACAAATTTATGAGCAATATAAACTAGAGCAAGGTTATAGTAAGCTAGAAATTTCAAGCAAACGAGAAGCCTTAGAAAATGTCCTCATTCCTTATACTCAAAATGAAAACATAACTATGCTTAAAAAGGCAGGATTTTCTAAAGTAGAAAGTGTTTTTAAATGGGTAAATTTTGAAACTTTCATAGCTTTTAAATAAAAATATTTTTTATAACAATGTGTTTTAGAAAAATAATTATGAAGCCATGGAAGCAAAAATATTATTTTTTAACCATAAAGTCTATTTTATAGTAATTTTAAATTTAAGATACTTCTTATCTTAAATTATACTTAAGTAAAAATTTATAAATAAAATATTAATATTCTATACTTATTGTTAAAATATTAGCAATGGGTATTGTAAAACACACAAACAAATAATGAATCAATCAAATACATTAACTATTTTTTGAAAGGAATTTTCAATGAATAAAAATTCATCCAAAAATCACCTCACGGGGGGGGGGGATACGATAATTTTCGTTTTAACTCAAACACTTTAAACCCTTTAAAAAACTATAAAAACTTTAATCTATTAAAACTTTCCCTACTCACTATACTTTCACTAAACTCTTTAGAAGCTGCCACCCAGGCAAATTATGATAAAGCTTCTAATACTTATGTAATTAAAAAACACCATTATAATAATAATGATGTTTATGATTATAATCTTGAC